>CAZGLC010000096.1:0-16763 GCA_964526235.1 uncultured Bifidobacteriaceae bacterium | reverse complement strand
GTTTCAAAGTATCGCAGAAAACCTTGAGTCGCCCCATCACCGGGGTCTGACCCCTAAAACCATGGCGGCCATCACGACAGAATCCGTGGCGATTGCAATCGGTGGCGGCCGGCTGATCGAAGCCGACCTGCACGTCCCGGAGCGCGCCGCCGGGCTCGTCGTCTTTGCGCACGGCAGCGGCAGCAGCCGGTTCAGCTCGCGAAACCGGACCGTGGCCGAATCACTCCACCGGCGCCGGCTCGGGACCTTGCTCCTCGATCTGCTCACGCGCGAGGAAGAAGCGGTGGACGTCTATACCAGTGAGTACCGCTTCGACATCGAACGCCTCGGCACGCGCGTCGTGATCGCCACCGACTGGATCCGCGATCGCGCCGATCTCCAGCGGCTCGCCGTCGGGTACTTCGGCGCCAGCACCGGCGCGGCCGCGGCGCTCATCGCCGCCGCGGACCGGCCGTCCCTCGTCCGCGCCGTGGTGTCGCGCGGCGGCCGCCCCGACCTGGCAGGCGCGGCGCTCCCTCGCGTCACGGCGCCGACGCTCCTCATCGTGGGCGGGGACGACGAGCCGGTGATTTCGCTCAACGACGAGGCGAAGCGGCAGATGCACGCGGCCCCTGTGGAGCTGGTCATCGTCCCCGGCGCCACGCACCTGTTCGAGGAGCCCGGCACCCTCGAGGAGGTGGAGCGCCTCGCCGGCGAGTGGTTCGAGCGGCATCTCTGACCTTCCGCCAATTCTTCGCTGCAACAGTTCGCCCCGGCTGTCGTAAGGTGTGGTAGCCATGCGAAAGACGACGGCGGGCGTGCTGCTGGTGGGCGTCTCGTGCGCGGCGCTCCTCTACTTCACGACCGATGCCGGCAGCCAGGAAATCGGCACGCCGCTGCCGCAGGCGGTCAAGGCGCCCGCCGACAACCCGACGACCCCCGCCAAGGTCACCCTCGGCCGGCTCCTCTTCTGGGACCCGGTGCTCTCGGGTCCGCGGGACGTGGCGTGCGCCACGTGCCACCACCCACGGTTCGGCTATGCGGAGAACCGCGACCTCTCGATCGGCGTCAGCGGTGTAGGGCTCGGCCACCGGCGCCGCTTCGCGGCTGACGACTCGATTCCGCTGGTCAAGCGCAACAGCCAGACGATTCTGAATGTCGCCTTCAGCGGCAGCGACATCGACGGCGCGTACGATCCCGCCGCGGCGCCGATGTTCTGGGACGTCCGCACCAGGAGCCTCGAGCTGCAGGCGCTCGAACCGCTCAAGGCGCTCGAGGAGATGCGCGGCCGGACGTACGCCGAAGAAAGGGCAGTGGAGACCGTCATATCGCGCGTCGACGCGATTCCGGAATACCGGCGGCTCTTCACCGCCGCGTTCGGCGGGGAGCGCGCGGTGACGGCCGTGAACCTGGGCCGGGCGCTGGCGGCGTTCCAGCGCACGCTCACCGCCGCCAACGCGCCGTTCGATCGCTACATGCGCGGCGACCGTGACGCGATGTCGGCGTCGCAGCAGCGCGGCATGCGCCGCTTCGAGCGCATCGGCTGCGTGCGGTGCCACAACGGGCCGATGTTCTCCGACTACAAGCTCCACGTGCTGGGCGTGCCCGACAACCCGGCGTTGCCCGCCTCCGACACAGGTGCCGGCGAGCGCGGCACCGGCGACCGATACGCCTTCCGCACGGCGTCGCTGCGCAATCTGGCGTTCACCGCGCCGTACATGCACACCGGGATTTTTCAGACGCTCGAGGACGTCCTCGATTTCTACGACGACGTCGACTCGCGGCGGGGCGACGACCGCAACCCGAACGTGACCCGCGAGGAGCTCGATCCGCTGCTGCGGCAGCTGCGCGGCGTCGATGACGACGACGAGGATCTGATCGCGTTTCTCGAAAATGCGCTCAGCGACCCTGGCTTCGATCGCACCATTCCCGCGCGTGTGCCGAGCGGCCTGCCCATCGGCGGACGGATCCAGTAATCAGGCCGTTCTCGCTTCCAGGTTCTCGCTTCCCGGTTCGTGTTCATGTTCGTTGTTCGCCGAAGATCTGGGCGCTCACCGCCGGCCGCGACAGCAGGAAACTATCTATTTGCTTCTGGTACGGCGGAATCGGTATCGTCGATCCATGTTCACACTGGCAGCGGGAATCCTTGTGTTGATCGTCCTCGGCTGGGCGGCCAGGGAACGGGGCCGTATTCACGGCCGCTGGGCCGACCGGCGGCGCCGCGTCAGCAAGGACCGCGCAGCCGCCCGGGTGGTCGACTGGTGCATGGCAGCGGGCGCGGCGGCGGGGTGGGTGTGAAAGACGACGCGTCTGTCTGGCATACCAGTTCGGTAGACGAGACGCTCGAGCGCCTCGCGAGCGGCGTGGCCGGCCTTGCAGGCGCCGAAGCCGGGCGGCGCCTTCAGGTCCACGGGCCGAACGAGCTGCAGGCCCAGACACGCGAATCGGCGTGGAGAACGCTCCTCGCGCAGTTCCAGAACGTCCTGATCCTCATCCTGCTTGCCGGGACCGTCGTCTCGGGCATCCTCGGCCACGTGCTCGAGGCGATCGTCATCACCGTCATCGTCCTGTTTGCCGTCCTGCTGGGCTTCGCTCAGGAGTACCGCGCGAGCCGGGCGCTCGAGGCGCTGAAGAAGATGGCGGCGCCGATTGCGCGGGTGCTGCGCGACGGGCAGGAGGCGGTGGTGCCGGCACGGGACCTGGTACCCGGCGACGTCATCGTGCTGCGGACCGGCGACCGCGTTCCCGCCGACGCCCGTGTGATTCAAGCCGTCAATCTCGCGGTGGACGAGTCGGCCCTCACGGGCGAGTCGGCCGCGTCGGAGAAGACCACCGCGCCTCTCGATGACCCCGGGCTGCCGCTCGGCGACCGGCGCAATCTGACCTACGCGGGCACGATGGTCGTCCACGGTCGCGGACAGGCGGTGGTGGTGTCGACCGGCATGTCGACGGAGTTCGGCCACATCGCGAAGATGGTCGAGGCCGTCGAGACCAGCCGCACGCCGCTCCAGGAGAATCTGGACCGGCTCGGCGCGACGCTGGGCAAGGCGGCGCTGGTCGTCGTCGGTCTCGTCGTCGCAATCGGACTGGCGCGCGGCCTGCCGGTCGTCGAGATGTTCCTGTTCGGCATCGCGCTGGCGGTGGCGGTCGTCCCGGAGGCGCTGCCGGCCGTCGTCACGATCTCGCTCGCGATCGGCGTCCGCCGGATGGTGAAGCGCAACGCGCTCGTCCGGCGGCTGCCGATCGTCGAAACGCTCGGCAGCACGTCGGTGATCTGCTCCGACAAGACCGGCACGCTCACGCGCAACGAGATGACGGTGCGCCAGGTATACGCCGGCCGCCGCCTGTTCGAGCTGACCGGCGCGGGCTACGACCCCACCGGCGAGATGCTGGACGAGGGCCGCGCGATCGATCCGCCGGACACGGTGCGGGCCCTGCTTCGCGCGGCGGCGCTCGCCTCCGACACCGCGCTCGTCACGCGCGATGGTCGCTGGCAGGTGGAGGGCGACCCCACGGAGGGCGCGCTCGTCGTCGCGGCGGCGAAGGCAGGGCTCAAGGCGACGGATCTCAACGCGGAGGAGCCGCGTACCGCGGAGATTCCATTCACCTCCGAGCGCCGGCGCATGACGACGATCCATACGACGGCGTCCGGGACGGTCGCGTACTCGAAGGGCGCGGCGGACGAGCTGCTCGCCACGTGTACGCACGCGCTGCAGCCGGACGGCGACGCGCCGCTCACCGACCCCGAGCGCGATGCGATGCGTGCCGTCGAGCACCGCATGGCGGCCGGCGGCCTGCGCGTGCTCGCCGTGGCGCGGAAGACCGGCGCCACCCTCCAGGACGCGGAGAGCGGGATGACGCTCCTGGGGCTGGTCGCGATGATGGACCCGCCGCGCACCGAGGCGCGCGCGGCCGTGGACACGTGCGCGGCGGCGGGCATCCGTCCCGTGATGATCACCGGCGACCACCCGCTCACGGCGAGCACGATCGCGCGCGAGCTGGGGCTGCTCGACAGCCGCCGTGTCATCTCGGGACGCGACCTCGAGCAGATGAGCGATGAGCAGCTCGAGCGCGACGTCGCCGACATCGCCGTCTACGCGCGCGTGTCGCCGGCCGACAAGCTGCGCGTCGTCCAGGCCTGGCAGAACCGCGGCGAGGTGGTGGCGATGACCGGCGACGGCGTCAACGACGCGCCGGCGCTCAAGAAGGCCGACGTCGGGATCGCGATGGGGATCACGGGCACCGACGTGAGCAGGGAAGCCGCGGGGATGACACTCCTCGACGACAACTTCGCGACGATCGTCGCGGCCGTCGAGGAAGGGCGCATCGTCTTCGGCAACATCAAGAAGTACCTGATGTACCTGCTGTCGTCTAACGTCGGCGAGATCGTGCTGCTGGCGGGCGCCGTGATTGCCGGACTGCCGCTGCCGCTCACCGCCGTGCAGATTCTCTACGTGAATCTGGCGACCGACGGCCTTCCGGCGCTCGCGCTCGCCGTCGATCCGCCGGAGCACGACCTGATGCACCGCAAGCCGCGCGACCCGCGCGCCGGCATCTTCACACGACCGGTGGTCGCCATCCTGCTCATAGCGGGGCTTTGGTCCGCGTTCGTGAACATGACGCTGTTCACCGTGCTCCTGCAGGCGGGCCGGCCGCTGCCCGAAGTGATGGCGATGACGTTCTTGTCGCTCGTTCTGATCCAGTTCTTCAAAGCGTACAACTTCCGCTCCGACCGGCTGTCGGTGTTCCACCACACGTTCGCCAACCGGTGGCTGAATGCCGCTGTCGGGTGGGAGGTGCTGTTGCTCTTCGTCATCGTGTACACGCCGTTCTTCCAGCGCGCGTTCGGCACCTTCCCGCTGGCGGCGAGCGACTGGCTGCTGGTCATCGCGCTGGCGTTCACGATCGTGCCGGTCGTCGAAGCGGTGAAGTGGCTGGCGCGCCGCGGCTGGTTCGGCGAGCTGGTCTGACTGAGCCGCGGGAAGACGTGCAGTCGGCGTTCGCCGAGCGCCTCGGCGACACGCCGACCGTCTGGTGAGCCCTACTCGGACTGTTCGTCTTTGTCGAGATCGTCGTCGGCCGGCGTTTCGTCGCTGGAAATGGCTTCGCCTTCGTCGGCGCGCCCGCGCTCGCCCTCGGTATCCGTCAACGGCTCAGGTGCGTTGGGATTTTCCTGCGGTGTGTCCATCGTTCCTCCGGCGACCGCGGTGCAAGAGATGCGCCGCTGCTCGACAGTCGGCCGCTCACGCCGCCCGCCGATCGAGCACGTCGTCAGCCGGTGGAAGCGGCGTGGCCCCACTATACGCAACAATCTTCCAACCGGACTCGCGCAGCGCCCCGACGACGGCGGCATGACGGTGCAGCGCACTGAGGCTGCTGTCGAAGATTTCGATTCCCCAGTTTTTTCTGTCCCAATGCGGGACCAGAGACACACAGTACGCGCGGCCGTTCACGTGCCTTCCGAGGTAACACGTGAGGAGGTGACTGCCGCGACGGAAGATCCATCGAAGGAGGTGATGCGGTGTGTCGGCGTTGGTTCGCTTCATACGGACGGAGCGGGCTACAAGAACGATGCCGACGCCGGGCAGGTACGCTAGTGAGAAGCGCGGCTACCAGAAGGTGGCAAGCCGGGAGGCGCGAATGCCTCCCGTCGGAGGAGATGGGCAAGTGTCGTTGCACAAGGACGCAACGAGCGAAGCGTTCGATGGGAAACCCGTGTGGCGGCTTTCGATCCGGACATATGCCGGTAGCTCCTACCACCACACAGGCGCCATCTGCGCGTCAGGTTCAGCAAGGTGAATGCCAGCAACGCCACCCGGCCCGGCTGTTACAGGTCGAATTTCGCTCTCGGCGCTATCGGAATTCTCACGAGTCGAGGTTTTTCCCCTTCCGGGCGCCGAGCTTCGTCAACGAGCACCACGGCGCGTCTGACGCGTGCACGCGGCGCCTTAATTCCGGCACGAAGCGCCCGTGGCGCGCGGGCGGCGGGTACATCCTATGCTCCGAGCCGCGGCGGGCTCGCGTGGCGACGTAGCATCACGAGCGGCTGGCGACAATGGCGACAGCGGAAATCGCTCATGTGACCCCGCGTATGGGAAGCGCGCCGGCGAGTCGGGTCGAATAGGTAAGACATCGGCGATCAGCGGGCTGTCAGCACGCTTCAGAGCTATATCCGCGCGCTTGGCGGCGAGCTCGACATCGTCGCGCGGTTCCCCGATGGGTGTGTGAGGATTTCACAGGTCAACAGGGTATCGGGAAGTCCTCGTCTGTCGTGAACTACCGCGAGGCTGTGTCGTCGGGCTCCGCGTCGGGTAGGGACGGATCCTCCAGGGCGGCGCGTGCAGGACCATTCGCCCCGCGCGCGACCATGGCGCGATCGAAGAGGCGCTGCACTTCGCCGTTCGTGCGGAACTCGGCGAGGATCGCGCCGCGCCGGCTCAGATAGTTCTCGTCGATCGCGTAGGCGAGGACGGTCGCCATGATGCGGCCTTCCTCGGTGTTCGTCTCGCGGAAGCGCCGCTCGAACCGCCGCAGCACCGGCTCGAACCCGCGCTGGTCCCACCGCCCGTCTTCCGCGTCGAGCCGCAGGAACTCGTTGAGCGCCGCCGTGAACGCCGGGCTCGGGGGCCGGTGCCAGAAGGCGACGTCGCGCCCGAACTCCTCGACGTGCAGCGGCAGGTACAGCGCGGCGCCGGCCGGCACCCGCGTACGGAGCGCGGGGTTGTACCGCCGCACTTCATCCACCGGCAGCTTCGTCCGCTGCGTGATCTCCGTCAGTGAAATCGCCCGCGGCGTGCGCATCGCGTGGATCTTGGCCTGCGGGGCCGAGGCCGTGAACGCGGCCACCGTCGGCGCGTTCGCGAACACCATCTCCGAGTAGTAGTACGACCGCGGCCCGTACGTACGATAGAGCTCGCGGTAGCCGTAGAGCGAGATCTGCCGCATGTCGCGCGCGAGCTGCGACCCGAGGAAGTACCGCTCGCGAAGGTCCTCGCCGCCGAGCCGCTCGCCGTTGATGAGCGTGCGGCCGATGTTGGTGCCGCCGCTGTGGTGTTCGGAGAGCGCCGGAATGAACGAGCCGTACTTCGTGGCGAGGATCGTCAGATAGGCCGCGCAGTACGCCGCCTGCGTCGTCTGGTTGTAGGCCTCGAGCACGTCGGGCGTGAGCCGGTCGAGGCGGCGCCAGTTGCCGAGCAGCCACTGGCAGAAGCCGACCGCGCGCGCCGGCGATCGCCGCGTCGGGCTCAGTCCGGATTCGACCATCGCCTGGGCGAGACCGATCTCGGCCGGGACGCCGAAGCGCTCGTAGATGGCCCCCCACTCCTGCAGAAAGCGGCCGTAACGGCGCGCATTCGGGAGCACGGACAGGCCGCGGGTCGGATTGTGGACGATCGGGCCGGCCGTCCGTTCCAGCAGATCGGCCACCAGGTCGCGCTTGTCGTCGAGGCGTCTGGGAAGCCGCCGCCCGCCCAGAAGGCCCGCCAGCGACGGATCCTTCCAGTCGGCATCGCGCGCCCAGTCGCCCCGCGCCGGAAACACCGCAAGCAGACGTCCGTCGGACGCGCTGCCGAAGGCGATGTGGCCGTCAGGGATGCTGAAGATGTGCCGCCAGAACGGGTAGCCGGGCCTCGCGGCCGCGAGCGCGACCAGGTCGTCGTCGCGGCGCGCGCGAACGTGGGCGTATGCGAGTTCCGCGGCCAGGAGATCGTCGGATCCACCCGATGCCTGGGCGTAGACAGGTGGCGCGACCGGATCGCCCGCAGCGGACGCCAGACACGCGGCAAGCGTAAGCGTGAGGCAGAGCGCCGGTCGGCCCATCGACCGGACCATGATACCCGACGGGATCGCGGTTATCTCCTGAAGCCGCCCGTGTACACCTTTAATTCATTATTGAGACGCCGCTGGCCATCCTGCACGCCCTCCCAGCAGGCGCTCTCCAGAAGCTGAAAGCCGGATTCCGTGTTCCGCCGCCACGCAAACGCCATCGTCCATGGCCGGGTAAAGACGGTGGAATCGGTGATCGTCGCCTGATAGTGGATCACGTCCTGATGGAACATCGTCCAGCGTTCGACGACCTGCGCCGACTCGCTGAACGTGTTGCCAACGTGGTCCAGCCAGACGCGATCCTTCAGGTTGCGCACGTCGACGACGAACGTGTTGCCCTCCCAGCGCCCGCGCGAATCGCCCATGTAGAGGTGAATGTTCGATCCGACATGCGGCCGCGGGGTCGTGGGGATCACACGGTACGTGCGGAGCTGCTCCGTCATGAAGAAGACGTAGCCGGGCGTCTGCACGATCTGCAGGGCGCCGGCGCTGTACGCCTGCCGCGGCGGCGTGTCGGCGATGCACTGCTGGACCGGGTTCCAGTAGGTGGCCCAGTGCGCATCGACCCTCGCCCTGGCCCACGGCTGGTACGGGATGCGGCCGTCTGCCGGGTCCATCACGAGGCTCTTGCCACCCGATCCGTCGTGCCCTTCCGCGTGCTCCTCGACGTTCTCCGCGTTGCGCGCGCCGA
This sequence comes from uncultured Bifidobacteriaceae bacterium, assembly GCA_964526235.1. GTDB lineage: Bacteria > Acidobacteriota > Vicinamibacteria > Vicinamibacterales > UBA2999 > MELF01. Next base: position 8,269 of record CAZGLC010000096.1, on the reverse strand, counting down.
TCCGGACCCAGAAGCCCTGGACGTTCGGCGTGCCGTCGGGGAGTCGTGGCGGAGTGAACGTCTTCGCCTTCTCGAGCCCGCAGCGGTGCAGCACGGCGGGCTCTTCCGAGCAGCCGCCCGACTCGCCGTACGGCCGCATTGGCGTCGGCCCCGATCCGGGGGGCGGCGTCGAGTAGTAGGGACGCTGGCCGAACGCCGGCATTTCCAGCCCGGTCAGCATCAGCAACGCCACGAACATCGAGGGCAGCAGCCAGCGGGCCACGTGGTGGGTCACGGTCGAGCCTCCTTCTGCGCCGCTGATTCTACGCTTTTTGACCGACGGCTGGGCCCGCCCCTATACTTCGCGCCATGAAGACACGCATCCTTCTCGCGATCGCCGCGTCCGCGCTGACTGCGACCGCCGCCGCCCAGACGGCCCAGGTGCCGGCCGAACTTCTGGCCTACCCGAACCTGGTCCTGGTGAACGGCCAGGTGCTCACCGTGGACGCGCAGTTCACCGTCGCGGAGGCGGTGGCCGTCCGCGACGGCCGGATCCTGGCCGTTGGATCCACCGCGGACATCCGCCGCCTCGCCGGACCGCAGACGCGCGTCATCGATCTCGCGGGACGCAGCGTCGTGCCAGGCTTCATCGACAGCGATGGCGACAACGCCTTTGCCGGCGGCGATCTCTACAAGGACACGATGGTCAACGGCAAGATCGGCCTGCGCCTGCGCGGCGACAGCGTGGCGAGCCTCCTCAAGCAGGTCCGCGACGTCGTCGCGACCGCCGCGCCCGAGTCGCTCGTGTTCATCCGGATGGCCGACGAGTGGATCAACGAGCTGTCGAAGCTCACGCGCCGCGACGCCGACGAGCTGGCGCCGAACAACCCGCTGATGCTGTCGTTCTCGAGCTCCGAGGGGCTCGTGAACACGGCCATGCTGGATCGCGCATTTGCCGCCGGGCTGCCGCGCACCCACATCGGCGTCGTGAAGGACGCGTCGGGCAACCCGACCGGGCAGCTCTTTGGCGCAGCGCTCGGCATGGTCGGCTGGAACCTGCGCGACTGGCCGGAGCTCACCGATCAGATTTTCGCAGAACAGGAAACGCTCAACGGTCGCTTCCTGCAGGCGGGTGTCACCACGGTCACCGGACACGCGAGCGGCTACACGGTGACGATCATGAGCCACCTGTTCCACCAGGGCCGGCTGAAGCTGCGCATCCGGCCCGATCTCGATTTCGTGCGGCAGAACCCGCTCGCCGATCAGTTCCTGCGCCGTACGCCCACCCTCGTGAACTTCGCGCTTGGCGACGGCATGATGCGTGTCGTGGCGGCGGCCGTCGGTCCGGTCGACGGCGCGTCCGACGACGGCGGCATCCTGACGAACGAGCCGAAGGCGAAGGTGCATCCCACCGTCGGCGGCAGCCCGTACGGCCGGAACAAGTGGTCGGGCAGCACGTTCACCGGCCGGCACTGGAGCGACCTGACGGCCGCCGAACGCCGCCAGACCGAAGGGGGCACGCTGCTCCTGCTGCGCAAGCACGGCTGGAACATCGGCGGCAATCACAACATGGGCAGCCAGGCCGCGCGCATCGTGCTCGAGACGCTCGCCGAAGCCGAGCGGCAGCCCGACATCAAGGTGAAGACGATGCTCGGGCGCAACGCGCTCGATCACAACTTGATCTGGGACGAGACGACGATCGGGCTGGCCAAGCAGCTCGCCGGCAGCGTCGCGTTCGGCCTCAACTCCGAGCTCTGGAACCCGCGCATCGTCCGCGGCGACGAGATGATCCACATCCAGTACGGCGACCGGCTCGATCGCATGCAGCCGGTAAAAGATCTGGTTGCTGCCGGCGTCGCTGTGCACTTCGAGGGCGGGGATCCGGAGGAGCCGCCGATGTGGCGGATCGAGCGCTTCGTCACACGCACCGACCGGTTCGAGACGCGGACCGAGCGCCGCCGCACCGCCGCCAAGCCGGCGCCACCCCAACGCGCTGAGGAACGCGCGTTGGGGGCCCCGGGGTCCCCGCGCGTCTGGGGCGCCGACCAGAAGGTCGATCGCCGGCAGGCGCTGCGGATGGTCACGATCGACGCGGCGCGGTTCATCAGCGAGGAGCAGATGCTCGGGTCGATCGAGCGCGGCAAGTACGCCGACCTCGTTGTCCTGAGCGGCAACTTCCTCACGGTCCCGGATGACCAGCTCAGTCAGCTGGAAGCGGCCATCACAATCGTCGGCGGGAACATCGCCTACGAGAGGTAGAGATGCGCCGAACCATCGCCGCCATCTTCGCGATCGTTCTGGCAGCCGCGCCGGCGGCCGGACAGCAGGCGGTTCCTCCCGAGATCCTCGCCTATCCAAATCTCGTTCTGCTCAACGGCCAGGTGCTCACCGTCGACAGTCAGTTCACGGTGGCCGAAGCGGTAGCGGTGCGGACCGGGCGGATCCTCGCCGTCGGGTCGACGGAACAGATCCGGCGGCTGGCCGGACCGCCGACGCGAATTGTCGATCTCGCCGGCCGCAGCGTCGTTCCGGGGTTCATCGACAGCGACGCCGACAATGCATTCGCCGGCGGCGACCTGTACAAAGACACGATGATCAACGGGAAGATCGGTCAGCAGGTCCGCGCCGCCAGCGTACCCGCCATGCTCGAGCAGGTGCGGGTGCTCGTGCGCCAGGCGGCGCCGGGGAGCCCGGTTTTCATCCGCATGGCGGACGAGTTCCTCAAGGACCTCGCCACGCTGACCGCCGCGGATCTCGACCTCCTGGCGCCCGACAACCCGCTGATGCTCGCGCTGACGACCGACAGCGTCGTCAACACCAGGATGCTGGAGCTGGCATTTGCCGCCGGGCTGTCGCGCGATCACTTCGGCGTCGTGAAAGACGCCGCCGGCAAGCCGACCGGCCAGCTCTTTTCCGCCGCCAGCGGCATCGTCGGCTGGAACCTTCGCGACTGGCCGGAGATGACGGAAGAGATCTTCGCCGAGCAGGAGCGCATCAATAGCGACTTCCTGCAGGCGGGCGTCACCACCGTGACCGGCCACGCCAGCGGCTACACCGTCACAATCGTCAGTCAGCTCTTTCATCAGGGACGGCTCAAGATCCGGATCCGTCCCGACCTCGACTTCGCGCGGCAGAATCCGCTCGCCGATCAGTTCATCCGCCGGACGCCGAATCTCGTGAACTTCGGCCTCGGCGACGGCATGGTGCGCGTCGTGGCCGCAGCCGTCGGTCCGGTCGACGGCGCATCCGACGACGGCAGCATTCTGACGAATGCGCCGAAGCACCGCCTGCACCCGGAGGTCGGCGGCACGCCGTACGGCCGCAACAAATGGGCCGGCACGACGTTCACCGGCCGCCACTGGGCCGACCTGACCGCCGCCGAGAAGCAGCAGACCGAGGCGGGCATTATCTTCATGCTCCGCAAGCACGGCTGGAACATCGGAGGCAATCACAACATGGGGAGTCAGGCAACGACGATCGTCGCCGAGACGCTCGCGGCCGCCGACCGGCAGCCCGACATCAAGGTGAAGCGGCGTCTGGGCCGCGACGCGCTCGATCACAATCTGATCTGGGACGAGCGCTCGATTGCGGCGGCGCGATCGATGGGCGACTCCATCGCATTCGGCCTCAACTCGGAGCTCTGGGGACCGCGCGTCGTGCGCGGCGAGGAGATGCTGGCGTCGCAGTACGGCGACCTGTCGCAGATTCAGCCGGTGCAGGACCTGCTCACGGCCAACATCAACGTGCACCTGGAGGGAGGCAATCCGGGCGAGCCGCCGCTCTGGCGGATCGAGCGCTTCGTCACGCGCACCGATCGCTTCGAGACGCGCAGCGAGCGCCGCCGCCGCGCGCTGAGCGGGCCGGTGGCGCCCCGGACGTGGGGTGCGGAGCACCGGATCGACCGGAAGCAGGCGCTGCGGATGGTGACGATCGCGGCCGCGCGCTTCATCAGCGAGGAGCACCTCCTCGGTTCAATCGAGCCCGGCAAGTACGCCGATCTCGTCGTGCTCAGCGGCGATTACCAGACCGTGCCCGACGACGAGATCGACAGCCTGCGGCCGATAATGACGATCGTGGGTGGAAATGTGGTCTGGGAGAGATAACGCCGCGCCCTACGTCCTCGCAGTGCTTCTCGCGCTGACGCTCGGCGCGCCTGCGGCGATGCAGACGCCGGCGATGTACTTCTGCCCGATGCACCCGCACGTGCGGATGCACGGCAGCGGCCCCTGCCCGCTGTGCCGCATGCCGCTCGTGCCGGCCGACGCGCTCGACGCCCGCGATTACCCGCTCGAGATGACCGCGACGCCGAACCCGCCGGCTCCGGGCCAGCCGTTCCGGCTGCGCCTGGCCGTCCGCCACCCCGATACCGGCGACCTCGTGCGCGACTTCGCCCTCGTCCACGAGCGCCCGTACCACCTGTTCGTGATCGGCCACGACCTGGAGCACTACGCGCATCTGCACCCGGAGCCCGAGCCCGACGGAGCCTACGCGCTCGACGTGACGCTGCCGCGCGCGGGCTACTACAAGGTGTTCTCGGACTTCCTGCCGGCGGGCGGCACGCCCCAGGTCATCGGACGCTCGATCGCGACGCGCGGGTTCACCGGCGATCTGGCGTCGACAGCGGCGCGTCTGGTGCCTGACCGGACGCTGACGAAAACTGTTGGCGGCGTGTCGCTCGCGCTGCAGCTGCCCGCCGACGGCCTGATGGCGGGACGCGACGAGAAGTTCGTCTATCGGCTGACCGACACATCGACCGGAGCGCCTATCCGGGATCTCGAGCCGTATCTGGCCGCGTGGGGGCATTCGCTCATCATGAGCGAAGACACGCTCAGCGTCGTCCACGCCCACCCGATCGAGCTGCTCCCCGACGGCGCGACGACAGGCGGCGGGCCCACCCTGACTTTTACGGGACTGCTCCCGAAGGCGGGACGCTACCGCATCTGGACGCAGGTCAAGCGGCGCGGCGAGGTGTTCACCGTGCCGTTCACCGTCGCCGTCAGACCTTCGACTTCGTAACCAGATTGAGCGTCACCGTCGTCGACGGCGGCGTGCCGTCGGCGCGCGGCGCGGTCGACGTCACGACGACCGTCGTGCCCGCCGGTAGATCGACCGGTGTGCGCAGTACATAGGGCGTCGGCCAGTCGTGCCGCTGGCGCGGGATCCACAACAGCACTTCGACGCTCCCGTCGGGCCGCCGGGCAGTGACCTCGAGCGAGGGAGCGCCGGCCGGATCCGCGTACGGGTCGAGGCTTCCGGCGTCGAGCGACGCCGGCGCATGCGGAAAGATCGCCCAGACCCGCACATCGTCGCGCACGGCCGACTCGCCGCGGCGGCGTGTGGTCCCGGCAGTACCCGCGATCGGCGCGGTGTTCACCACGAGCTGAGACGCCGGCGCGCCGCCCTCACGCGCCAGGAAGAGCGCCAGCGCCGATCGGTCCTCGACCTCTCTGTCGCGACCGCGGTAGTGGAGTTCCACGACCAGGCGCGCGCCGGCCGGCAGGCGAAACGACGCGTCCTGGGGCGGCGGCGTCGTGCGCAGCCACGGCGTCCAGGCGCTCACCCACGCCGCGGGCGCGCGACCGTCGCGTGCGATGACGAAGACGAACGCGGCGCGCAGCACGCGCGTATCGCCGGGGACGATGTCGATCTGCCTGAGTGATGTGCCCGCCGCGGCGCCCGGATCGATCGTGACGCGCCGTACGACGTGCTCGTCGCCCGCCGGCACCGCCTGCGGCGGCAGCTCCAGGCGCGCATCGGCATCGACGGCCGCGGAATGCCGGTGCCCGCCGGCGCGCGCGGGCAGATCGCGGTCGTCTCCGCGCGGCGTGCCGCCGTCGGTCCAGGTGAGCATCGTCGCCAGCTCGCGCGAGCTGAGGCCGATGTCGTTGGCGAACGGGACGTAGCCGGCGGCCGCGGTCCACGGCGGCATGCGCCCCTCGATCAGCTCCTCGCGGATGGCCCGCGCCCACGGGCGCGCGTCGCGGTAGGTGCCGAGCGGCATCCCCACGCCGTCGCTCGCATGACACGCAAGGCAGCGGCTCTCGAAGATCCGGTAGATCTCGCGGTTGTAGGTGACCGACGAGGAGATCGGCTCGTCGGAGCGCACCGGGACCGACAGCACGGCGGCGGCGACGAGCGCGATCGCGGCAGCGATGAGACGCACCGCCGTCATGCTCCGGCCGCCCGTGGGCACCTGTCAAGCGCAGCTTGACTGAATCCCGGCCGTCGGTGCAGGCTACGGCCATGAGACCAACACGTGTCTTCGGATTCGTACTCATCGCACTGCTGCTGGGACATCCAGCCGCATTTGCCCAGCTCACGACCGGGACCATCAGCGGGACGGTCATCGACCAGACCAAGGCGACCCTGCCGGGCGCCGAGGTGAACGTCCGGAACGTCGGCACCGGGCTCGCCCGGACCGTGTTCGCCAACGACAACGGGCGCTTCGAGGCCCCGAACCTGCCAATCGGCACGTATGAAGTCACCGCCGCGCTGCAGGGGTTCGCCACGGCCGTCCGCCGCGATATCCAGATCACCGTCGGCCGCACGGTCGTGCTCGAGCTGACGCTGCCGCTCGCCTCGGTCTCGCAGGAAGTGATCGTCACGGGCGCCGCCCCGCTGGTCGAGGTGACGTCGGCGACGGTCTCCAACCTGATCGACGCCCGCCGCGTCGAGGACCTCCCGCTCGTCAACCGCGACCTGACGCAGCTCGCGTACCTGCAGCCGGGGGTGATCAGGATCCCGACGTCGGGCAGCCAGGGCGTCTTCAGCGGCATGGGCGACAAGTTCACCGTCGCCGGCGCGCGCGGCACACAGAACCTGTACCTGCTCGACGGCGTGTCGAACGCCGACCTGTCGGGCAACGCGCAGGGGTCATCGGGGGCGTACGCCGGCGCCGAAACCGTGCAGGAAATCCAGATCGTCACCAACAACTATTCCGCCGAGTACCGCAGCGCGGCCGGCGGCATCGTGAGCGCCGTGACCAAGTCGGGCACCAACCGCTTCAGCGGGTCGGTGTTCGAGTTCTACCGCAACGATGCGCTCGACGCCGCCAATTACTTCGACAAGAAGTTCGACCAGCCGAAGCCCGACCTCGTGCGCAACCAGTTCGGCTTCGCGCTGGGCGGGCCGATCGTACGCAACAAGCTGTTCTTCTTCGGGAGCTACGAGGGGCTGCGTGAAGAGCAGGGCCGGACGGATACGGCGCTCGTCCCGAGCGTGAACGCCCGGCAGGGGCGGCTCGCCAACGGCCGCACCGTCGCGGTGAACCCCGCCATGGCCCGGTACCTCGAGATCTATCCCGTGCCCGGCCAGGGCAACTCGGTCGTCGAGAATTTCGGCGACACGGTGCTGATTGCGGGCGAATTGAACCAGGTCACGGACAACGATTTCGTCCTGGGAAAAATCGACTACCAGGCCACCGGCGGGCACACGCTGTCGGGCACCTACAACTTCGACCGCGGCGAGCGATCGCCGTTCGGGATCATGCACCAGCTCACCGGCCAGGAATCGGCCAGCGGCATTGCGTCGGTCGGGACGCGCAGCACGAAGCACGTCCTCGGCACGAAGTGGACCGGCGTGCTGACCGCAGCCTCGCTCAACGAGCTGCACTTCGGCTACAGCGACACCGAGCCGCAGGGCGACCTGCCGCTGAGCACGCGCGACTTCACCGGGCTGCAGTTCCGCCCCGACCGGCAGCGCATGGGGCAGATCGACGTCCCCGGCGTGCTGACGCCCATCGGCTTCCGCGTCGACCCCTCGAGGTACCGGCAGCGGGCGTACAGCCTCAAAGAGGGCTACTCGCTCATCCGCGGCAATCACTCGTACCGCCTGGGCGGTGAGTGGACCTACTATCGGTACAACATCCACTCCTGCACCCGGGGCTGCAACGGCATCTACGAGTTCCGCAGCATCGAAAACCTGCTCACCGCCACCGCGCGGCGCTTCGACGTCATGGTGCCGGGCGGCGACGATCCGAGCCGAAACCTGAACCAGCACCTCCTTGGCGCGTACTTCCAGGACAACTGGGAGGTGCGGCGCGACATCACGATCAACCTCGGCCTGCGGTACGAGTTCGCGTCGGTGCCGACGGAAGTCGACGGCAAGTCGTCGAATCTGCGGAGCTTCACGGATCCCCAGGTGACCGTCGGGCCGCTCTTCGAGAACCCGACCGCCAGGTCGTTCAGCCCCCGCGTCGGCGTCGTCTGGGCCCCGCAGGAGGGACGCATGTCGATCCGCGGCGGCTTCGGCATCTTCTACGAGCACCCGATGCTCTACAACATCCGCACCG
>CAZGLC010000095.1:16625-16880 GCA_964526235.1 uncultured Bifidobacteriaceae bacterium | reverse complement strand
CGTCCAGCGCCCGGGATGCGCCGCCAGCTCTGCGCGGAGCGTGTCGAGGATCACGCCCCACTCCTCCGAATCCTTCTCGGCGTCGAACGCGGGCACCTTGCCGGCCTGTTCGAACTCGGCCGCCTTGTGCACGAACAGCGTCGCGTCGCCGCCGTCGTCGACGATGAGCGTCGGGCCCGAGGCGTCGGGCCAGACGAGCGCCTCGACGGTGCACCACCAGTACTCCGCAAGCGTCTCGCCCTTCCACGCGAAGAC
>CAZGLC010000095.1:0-16615 GCA_964526235.1 uncultured Bifidobacteriaceae bacterium | reverse complement strand
AAGACCGGCGTCCCCTTCGGCGCCTGCACCGTCCCCCCGGTCTCGGGTCGTCCGACGACGGCCGCGGCGGCGGCGTGATCCTGCGTCGAGAAGATGTTGCACGACACCCAGCGCACGTCGGCGCCAAGGTCGGTCAGCGTCTCGATCAGGACGGCCGTCTGCACGGTCATGTGCAGGCTGCCCATGATGCGGGCACCTGCCAGGGGCTTGCTCGCCGCGTAGCGCGCGCGCAGCGCCATCAGGCCCGGCATTTCGTGCTCGGCCAGCCGGATCTCCTTCCGGCCCCAGTCGGCGAGATTGAGGTCGGCCACCTTGTAAGGCGGCCGTCCCGCTTTCGCGGCCGCGTCGAATGCATGGACATTTTCGATTGCGACAGTTGCCATTGCGCTCTCCTCTTGGTCCGGCTGAAGCCGGACACTACGTTCTTCTTTATCTATGTCTCGTCGCGATGGCCGCACACAACGCCGGCCCCTTCGCGTGTGGATCGACGGGCAGCGCTCGGAGGCGGACGTTCCCGAATCCGGCGCCGGTCAGAAACCGGGACATCTGCTTCTCGGAAAACCCGAGCCAGACGTGCCCCATCTGCTGCTGATATTCCTCGCGATCGTGCGGCAGCATGTCGACGACGAGCACGCGGCCGCCGGGCTGGAGGACGCGCGCCACCTCGGTGAGCGCCCGCGCCGGATCCGGCGAGTAGTGCAGCACCAGCGACAGGAGCGCCGCGTCGAGCTCGCCCGCCTGCAACGGCAGCGCCTCGAGCTCGCCCTGGCGCACGTCGACGTTCGGGAACTGGCCCACGCGCGCGCGCGCCGCGTCGAGCATGTCGGGCGAGGCGTCGACCGCCACCACGCGGTGCACGTGCGGCGCGAGGACTTCGGTGAGCTGTCCCGTCCCGCAGCCGAGGTCTCCCACCGTGAGCGACGGATCGACAAGCCCCAGCATCGCCCACAGATAGAACGTATCGCCGAAAAGCGTCGTTCGCAGCCGATCCCAGCCGGCGGCGGCGCTCGCGAAGAACTCCTGCGACTTGGCCCGGCGCCGGGCCAGCACGCCGCGCAGGCGCTGGCTGTCCTGCCCCGCCGCAGCCGTACCGGCAACCTGTTCGCGGATGAGCGGCCAGAGCCGGCTCGCCCCGGAGTCGAGATCGTCGAGCGGCATGCGGTAGAAGCGGCTGGTGGCGTCGCGCCGCGAGACGACCCAGTCGTCGTCTGCGAGCGTCTTGAGATGACGGCTGACGCTCGACTGCGGCAGCTGCAGCACGGCGCAGAGCTCCGAGACGGTCAGCTCCTGCTGCTCGAGCAGCAGCAGGATCCGGCAGCGTGTCGGGTCGGCCAACGCCGACATATGGTCGAGAATCGTGACCATGTATCCGTATATCCGGATGGATTGTTACATAATGGGACGCTCTCGTCAACCTTGAGTCGCCCCATCACCAGGGTCAGACCCCTGTACGGATTGTCACTAGGGTCTGACCCTTTTAGGGCGACATCCAGAAGCTGGCTTTGATCGCGAAGAAGTTGTCACCGCCGCGGCCGAGCGACCCGAACATGTCGCCCACGGTGACGCGCGTCGGGGCAAGGATCTCCGCCGACCGGTCCTGCTGCCAGACGAGGTACAACGTGCTGCCGGCCCGCCACTCCCACCGGAGCACGAGATTGCTGCGGAAGGACTGCGCCTTGAAGTCGCGGTTCCGCAGCGTGAAGGCCGCCGGACCGTCCGTGACGCGCCGCGTCCCGTCGGCGTCGGTCCTCAGGATGGTTCCATCGGTGCCGTACGCCAGAATCAGACGCGTACGCGCGGCGATGAGCTCGCCGATGCGGCCGTACCTCCCGCTCGCCGCGAACGGCTCCCCGTAGAAGTCGAGCGTCAGGTCAGGCTTGAACGTGTAGTTCCAGCGGAACTGCGTCGAGTACGTCCCGCGATCGATATGCGCGAACACGTAGCGGCTGCCGAAGGTCGCGGCGCCACCGCCGGCGACCGTCGCCAAGTACTGCTGCGTGTCGACTTCCCGCTCGTACTGCGGCCCAATCGACAACTGCCACTGCGGGGCGGGCTGCATCGTCAGCTGCGCGCCCACGCTGAACAGCAGTCCACCATCCTCGCTGCGCCCGTAGTTCAGCTCCATTTCACCGCGCGTCTGCGACGCCTCGCTGTTCTGCACCTGCAGGGTCGTCTCCCAGCCGGCCGGGCGCTGCATGGACGGTCCGCCGCGCGTCAGCCGCTGGTCCTGCGAGCGCGCCGTGAACGTGCTTTCGATCTCGATCTCCCAGAAATTGGGCCACGTCAGGCTGACCGACGGATTCCACTCGCTCCGCTGGCGATCCCCGCCGAAATTCCATTCGTTCTGTGTCTCGATCTGGATGGAGTACTCGCGGTACCAGCGGCCGGGCGTCGTCTCGCGGTACTCAATCTGTCCGCTGCCGACCACGCCGTCGCCCACGTTCAGCCGGCCGAGGTCGTTGGTCTCGAATTCCGGCGTCTCGATGTCGGTGCCGAGTTGCCAGAGCCAGTGGCGGCTGTTCCGCCGCTCGATGCTCGTGCCGAACTTGGCGCCGCCGAGCGAGGTCCGACGTGGATCGTAGGCCACGTAGCCGGCGTCCGGCCGCTGCAGATATCGCGCGCTGGCGCGCTGCACGCGGTCGATCGCGGCGGGCTCTCCATCCACGTGGCTGAAACCCGCGTACGACTCGATCTCGTAGTCGCCACCCCGCAGCCGTACGAGCGAATCGCTGCTGACGGTGAACGCATTGCCCGCCACCAGCCCCGCCAACGGCTCCCCCGCCTCGAGGCCGCGGTGGACGCCCGTCGCCATCACGCCGACCGTGGAGCCGGACCGGCCGAATTCCTGCTGCAGCCGCGCGACCCCGTACGTCGCCTGCGGCGCCACCCGCGTGCGGCCGAACGGCCGGCCGGCTGTGAAGGTGCGCGCCGACTCGTCGGCGGTGACGGCCCCGAGCATCCCGAGCGACAGCCCCGACGCCAGCCGCCCGGTCAACTTGGCGGCGCCGAGAATGGTGGAGGTCGTCGGGTAGTCGACGAAGTCGCCCGACGCCCGGCCCACCGGCGCCGCACCGATGCGCCGTGAATAGAAGAAGTTGTTCGCCACTCCCTGCAGCAGGCGGCTCCCTTCGACGAAGAACGGCCGCCGCTCCGGGAAGAACGTCTCGAATGCCGACAGGTTCACTTCGGCCGGGTCCGCCTCGACCTGACCGAAATCGGGATTCACGGTCGCCTCGAGCGTCAGGTTCGATCCGATGCCGAACTTGGCGTCCACGCCGACGCGGCCCGCCAGGTTGGCGCCCGACGTAAACGGATCGCGGGGATCGCGATCCCCGATGATCCGCGAGTCGCTCGCCATGTAGGGGAGCAGCTCGATACGCCGGCTCGGACGGATGCCGTCGATACCGTGCAGGTCGCCGAACCGCGATGCCAGGCGCTGCTCGGTGCGTCCAAGCAGCTGCCAGTGCACTTCCTCGTTGCGCGACGGTACCCAGCGCTTGATGTTCAGCCCCCAGACCTGAGGGCTGCGCGCGGTGAAGCGCAGTTGTGAAAAGGGGATCCAGAGCTCGGCCGTCCATCCATCGGCGTCGCGTGACGTGCGCGCCTGCCACACGGGGTCGAACGAATCGTCGCCGCGGCCGTTATCGTTGGGGAAGTACTCGTCGAGCCGAACGCCCGCGGCCGTGACGCCAAACGCATAGGCGGTGCGTCGATCCAGGTAGGTGTCGAGGAACACACCGAGGTACTCCGACTGGTCGCCCTCGTCGCGCCGCCCCATCGGCGCCTGAATCGGCCCGGTGCTGTACATCCGGGCGCCCACGTAGAGCCCCGTGTCGTCGTACGCGAACCGCACGTCCATGCGATCGGTCGCCGCCGCGCCCTCGACCGGCTCGCGCTGGACGAAATCCGAGACCGGCTGCGCGCTGCGCCACGCGGCGTCGTCCAGACGTCCGTCGACGTCGATGGAGCCGCCGGTGACACGGACGGCGTGCGCCTCTTTCCGTCCGTTACTCGGCGCGTCCTGCCCGAATGCCGGCGAGGGAATCGAGAGCGCCGCGACGAGCGAGAAAAAAGATATGAGACCGCGAATCATCAACAGGTCGAGCCGCGCCATTCTATCGCAGCGGTGGCGCGGGCTTCGCTCAGAAGCGGAGCGTGTACACAACCTTCGTCGCCAGACGATTGTCGAGCATCATCAGGCGGCGGAACCCGGTCTCCAGGACCTCGCGCCAGTTGTGCGTGTACACCAGGTACAGGTCATTCCCGGGACGACGGATCCAGCGGAACCGCATCTGCCAGCCGAGCAGACCGCTGACGTTGTCGTACTGCAGATTGTTCGCCACCGAGAGCCACGGGCTGAACTGCGTATCCGCGCGCACCCGGAACACGTCGGTGTCGAAGCTCCCTTCGGCCAGCGCCAGCACGTTGTGCTCGGCTTCAACGGTCAGCGCGACCCCGCGCCGTGGACGCACGCCCATCTCGACGCTGTACTCGCGGCGATCCCCTGAGAAGAAGCGGCCGATCGAGATGTTCGACTGGACGTTGACCATCCGGTGGTCCGCGGTCGACGCCTGGAGCTGATAGCTGGTGAACCGGTAGACGGCGCCCGCGGGCAGCACGATATCGTCGTGAATCTCGAAGCCTTCCTCCAGCCGCTCGTACTGCGGCTGGATCTCGACGGCCACGCGGCTGCCGTCATGGAAGTTGACTTCGAGCGGCGAGAAGGAGAACTCGCGCGAGAGCGGGCGGTTGTGCGGATCGTTGATGAACTCGAGCTCTGCCTCCCACCCGAGCGCCCGCAGCCAGGGATGGTCCCGCGTGCGCCAGGAATACTCGGCGCTCGGCGCCAGCCGCTTGTAGCCGCGCCGCTCGACGAAGCCGAGCGCCGGAGCGTAGTTCGGCTGCAGCTCGCGGACGGCGATCTCGGCCGTGAACGGATCGTTCGGATACGCGAGGCGGACGCCGTACCCGGCGGTGTCCTCCGCCAGCACGGGACTGCTCGTCCAGAGATAGAACCCGCTCAACTCGAGATTCTGGTTGCCGCGAAACCGGGAGGTCGCGAGCTCGAAGTCGAGGCCCGCGGTCTGGCGATCGATGTCCCCGCGAACGCGCGCCGATCGCCGCGTGTACATGCCGCCAACATACGACTGCTCGAAGGCGCGCCGCCGCACCCGGACCACTGAAAAGTCCTCGCCGATTGCGTGCGCGGACGACGTGCGGACCTGCAGCACGCCGATGTCGAACGCGCCTGCCTGTCCGGTGAGCTTCGCGCCCGCATCGATGCCCTGCGGCGTGCCGCGGTCGTCGAGGCCGATCCGCCGCGAGAAGAACGGGATCACCGCCTCCTCGTCTTCGCGGGAGAAGTCGAAGAAGCTCGACCCCTCGAGGAAGAAGTCGCGCTTCTCTTCGAAGAACAGCGGAAATCTCGTCAGGTTGACGCGGCGCTGATCGACTTCGGTCTCGGCGAAGTCGGTGTTCACGCTGATGTTCGCCCTGAGTGCCGGCGTCAGGTTGTAGAACGCATCGACGCCGATGTCGCCGGTCGAGAACGAATCCGGCCGCCCGCGCCCGGGTGCCGACGACACGTTGCCCACGGCGTACGGCTTCAGGTCGAGGCCGAGGCCCTGCGAGATCCCGCCGAGCCCGTCGAGGCGGCCGGCACTGGTCATGCGCGCGAGCCCCTGGTTGCGCGCGTGGCCGCTCCACAGCACGTCTTCGTTCTTCCGGCGGATCGTGCGCTGGAAGTTGATCCCCCACGCACCGGCGTTCGGATCGAAATTCACGGTGCGGAACGGGATTTCGACCTCCGCGGTCCATCCGGTCGTCGTGCGGCGCACGCGTGCCAGCCAGATGCCGTCCCACGACCGATTGATGCCGGCGCCGAGATCGTTGTTCCATCCCGTATCGGCCCCCGGATCGACCAGGCCGTCGCCCATCGCGCCCGCCGGATTGATTTCGAAGAAGTAACCGGTCCGGCCGTCGAGGAATGTGTCGAGCGTCCACATGAAGCGATCGTCGGCTTCGAACGACCGATCGCGCTGCATCTGGTTGCCGAGCACGCGCTCCGGCTCGCTGTCGTAGCACATCACGCTGAGCAGGAGTCGCTCGGCGTCATAGACGATCCGCACTTCCGTGCGCTCGGTTGCGGGATCGCCGTTGTTCGGATCGCGCTGGAGAAAGCCGGTCGCGGGCTGCACGCGCTCCCAGACCGCCTCGTCTGGCACACCATCGAGCCTGATGATGTCGGCCTCGCCGAGACGCAGCGCCTGAATCGTCCGCGGCGCGGAGGCGTCGGTCTGCGCGAACGCGGCCACAGGCGATGCGGCAACGGCGCAGACGAGCAGCAGACGAGCGCGGCGGTGCGCGATCGGCATCGGATGGCGACAGCGTACTCGACCCTGCATGAAGCGAAGATGAAGCGGGCGATGCTCCGACATCGATGCTGAGGTCGGCTACAATCGACCGGTACCGTGCACTGCTTTCGCGCGCCGCTGACGATCGTGGCCGCCGCCGCTCTCGCGCTCGCGTCCGCCAGCGCGCAGGTCGCCGTGCGTACGTTCGACGAGGACGCGGTGGGCGCGGCGCCGCCGGGGTTCAGCTTCACGATCGCGCGGCGGCAGACGCCGGGCCGCTGGCTCGTGCGCGCCGAGGGCGCGAACCACTACCTGACGCACGTGGCCGATCCGGCGGCCGCCGGCGGCTTCTCGCTCGCGGTGCTCGACGCCGCGCCTCCCGCGCAGATGCGCGCGTCGGTCCGTCTGAAACTCACCGAAGGCGAACGCGTGGGCGGGCTCGTGTGGCGCTATCAGGACGCGGAGAATTTCTATCTTGCCGCGCTCGACCTCCGCGTGCAGGAGCTGGCGCTCTACCGCGTCGTCCGGGGGAACCGCATCCGCCTCGACGAAGAGGACGAGCTCGAGCTCGACGAGTCGGCCTGGCACAGCCTGCGCGTCGTGCAGGATGACGACGACATCCGCGTGTCGCTCGGCGGGATTGGCGTGCTGCGCGCACGCGAGCGCACGATCGCCGAGGGCGGCCGCGCGGGCGTCTGGTCGGGCGGCGGCGCCACGCTCTGGTTCGACGACTTCCGCGTCGAGCCGGAGCCCGACGACGAGCGGCGCCGCGATGGGGGACGCAATCGGTGAGACTCCTGGTCGTCGAGGACGAACGCGACCTGGCCCATACGCTGCGGCGTGCGCTCGAGGAGGAAGCCTTCGCGGTCGACGTGGCGGAGGACGGCGAAGAGGGGCTCTTCAAGATCCGCGAGATGCCGTACGACGCCGTGATTCTCGATCTGATGCTGCCCCGCCTCGACGGGTGGTCGGTGCTGCAGGCGGCGCGCGCCGACGGCATCCGGACGCCGATGCTCGTGCTCACGGCGCGTGACGCGATCGCCGAGCGCGTCCACGGCCTCAACCTCGGCGCCGACGACTATCTGATCAAGCCGTTCGCGCTCGCGGAGCTCGTGGCGCGCGTGCGCGCCATGATCCGCCGCGCCTACGGCAATCCGGCCTCCACCGTCCAGCTCGGCGACATCACCGTCGATGTCGCGGCCCGCCAGGTGTGGCGCGCCGGCGCGCCCGTCGAGCTGACCGCCCGCGAATTCGCCATCCTCGAGCTCCTCACGCAGTCACGGGGCGCCGTGGTCGCGCGCGCGACAATCCACGAGCATATCTACAACGAAGAGGCCGACGTCCTCTCCAATGTCGTGGACGTCCACGTCGCCGCGCTGCGGCGCAAGCTCGGGTCCGACGTGATCCGCACCCGCCGCGGCGAAGGCTACATCATCGATGCTTAGCTCGTTGCGCGCGCGGCTCCTGCTCTGGTACACGCTCATTCTGGCGGTCGTGATCGCCGTCTTCGCGGCGACCGTCTGCTATCTGTTCTGGCGCTCGCTCGTCGCCGACATCGACGCGGGGCTTCAGGCGAGCGCAGCCGCCCTCGTCAGCGGTCTGCAGCCGACCTCGTCAGGAGAGTTCGACCTCGTGCTGCCGTCCGAGTACCGGCAGGAGGACGGCGTCCCCCCGCCGCAGGCGTACTACGCGGTGTGGAACCGCGACGGCGAGATCGTCGATCGCTCCGCCGGCGAATTCGGAATCCCGCCGCCGGCCGGCCCGCTCGTGCGAACGCGCGACGGCCGCCGCGAGCGTGCCGTCCGGGCGGTGGACGAGGCGATCGTCCTCGTAGGCCGCGACCTGTCCGATGCCCGGCGCGACGTGCTCGCGTTCGCCGGCACCGCTGCGGCCGGCGGCGTGACCGCCCTCGTGCTGTCGCTCGTCGGCGGATGGTTTCTGGTGGGGCGCGCGCTGGCGCCCGTCAGCCGCATCAGCCAGGCCGCGGCCGCCATGTCGGCCGGCGACCTCACCGCGCGCATCGCCGTCGAGCGGACCGAGAACGAGCTCGAGCAGGTCGCCCTCGCGCTCAATCAGGCATTCGACCACCTCCATCTCGCGCTGGAAAACGAGCGGCGGTTCACCGCCGATGCATCCCACGAGCTGCGGACGCCGCTGGCGACGCTCTCCGCCGAGATCGAATGGGCGCTGGCGCGCGACCGCTCGGACGACGAGTACCGCCGGTGTCTGGAGACGGCGCGGCGGGCCTCGGACCGGATGCGCCGCGTCGTGGAGCGGCTGCTCACGCTCGCGCGCGCCGACAGCGCCGAGATGTCGCTGCAGCGCGCCGCGGTCGGCCTGGCGCCGGTCGTCGGCGATGCCCTGGCGATCGTGCGGCCGCTGGCGGAGCAGAAGCACGTCACGATCGACACGCGCCTCGATGCCGCGACCGTCGTCGGCGATCGCGACCGGCTGACGGATCTGGTGACGAACCTCTTTTCGAACGCGATTCAGTACAACCGCGACGGCGGACAGGTGAGCGTCGAGCTGTGGCCCGACGGGAGCGACGCGTGCCTGCGCGTGCGCGATACAGGAACGGGGATCGCGCCCGACGATCTGCCGCGCATCTTCGATCGGTTCTACCGCGCCGACAAGGCGCGCGCCTCGCACTCGGGCGGGGCCGGCCTCGGACTCGCGATTGCCAAATGGATCGTCGAGGCGCATGGCGGCCGGATCGCGTGCCAGAGCACCGCCGGTCAGGGGACCGAGGTCCTCGTCCGGTTACCGCGTCTCGTCTAACGCAAGCTCCCGCGCCAGTCTCGTCACGAGCGCATCCAGTTCGGTGGCCACGGCCCGCACCGTATCCGGCCGGCTCAGATCGACGCCCGCACGCGCGAGCAGGTTCATCGGATAGTCGCTGCCGCCCGCCCGCAGCAGCGTCAGATAGCGCTCGATGGCCGCCTCTCGCCGCGCCCCGTCCGGCGCGCGGAGGTCCTGCACCAGCTTCGCGGTCGACGCAAAGCAGGTGGCGTACTGGTAGACGTAGTACGGCGTGCTGAAGAAATGCGGGATGCGCGCCCACGTGATCCGGGACATCTCCTCCTCGTCCAGTGCGTCGCCGTAGTACTGCGTCAACAGCGTCCGGTAGAGGGCGCTCAGCGTCTCGGAGGTGACCGGCTGATCCTGCTCGACCAGGCGGTGCGCCTGCAGCTCGAAGTCGGCGAACAGTACCTGCGCGTAGAACGTGCCTGCGATGCTGTCGATCGCGTGCTGCAGGAGCACGACCCGCTCGTCGCGCGTCCGGGCCCGCTCGAGCATGAAATCGAGAAAGAGCGCCTCGCTCAGCGTCGACGGCACCTCGGCGACGAAGATCGTGTAGCCGGCGTAGACGAACGGCTGCGACTCGTGCGACAGCAGCGTGTGCATCGAATGGCCCATCTCGTGCGCCAGCGTGAACACCGCGTCGAGCGTCTCGTTGTAGTTGAGCAGCATGTACGGGTGCGCGCCGTACACCGGCGCCGAGTAGGCGCCGTGGCGCTTCCCGGTGTTCTCGAAGACGTCGATCCAGCCCTCGTCGAACGCGCGGCGCACCTCCTGCTGGTACGCCCGCCCAAGCGGCGCCACCGAGTCGACGATCCAGCCGCCCACCTCGTCGTACGGGTAGCGGACGTCGACATCGACGAGCGGGATGAACACGTCGAACAGACGATACGTGTCGAGTCCGAGCGCGCGGCGGCGCAGGCGGTGGTACCGGCGAAGCGGCTCCACCCCCTCGCGCGTGACGGCAATCAGGTTCTCCACCACCGCCGGCGGGATGTTGTTGCCGTGCAGCGCTGCGTCGAGCGTCGTCGCATAGTTGCGCGCCCGGGCGTGGAACCAGTCGCGCAGGAGCACGCCGTTGTACAGCGCGGCGTACGTGTTCTGGTCGTCTGCGTACACCCGGTGAAAGGCGCGGTATGCCGCCGCCCGGTCTTCCTGCACCCGGTTCGTCTCGAGCACCGCGCGGTACTGGCCGTAGCTCAGCGTGACCCGATCGCCGGTGGTGAGGGTGATCGACGGGAACGTCATGTCGGCCGTCGTCAGCGCGGCATAGCTGTCGTGCGGCACGCTGTTGAAGCGCCCCGCAAACGACATCAGGCGCTCCCCCTTTTCGTCCAGCACGTGCTCCTGTTCATGGAACAGGCTTTCGATCGCAAACCGATAGACGGCCAGCTCGGCGTCCGCATCGAGCCAGCCGCGAATCGTCTCGATTGGGATCGCCAGCAGCTCCGGATTGAACCAGGCACTCGCCTGCTGCTGGCGGGCGAAGAGAATCTGGACCTGCTGGCGCCGCGCGTTGATCGTGTTGTCGCGCTGATCCTGGTCGTACAGCAGCGCCGCGTAGTACCAGACGCGGTACGCCAGGGCGCCCATATCGTCGAGCGCGCGGAAGGTGGCCAGCAGCCGCGCCGGCCCCGTGGCCAGCGTCCCCTGGAACGTCTTGAACGCCTCGATCGCCGCCTCGAGCCGGCGGAAGTGCGCGTCCCACTCGTCCCAGTCGCGGCAGATCGCCGCCAGGTCCCACTTGTAACGCGGGGGAATCTCGTCGCGCGGGCGCAGTACGCCCGGCTCGGGACGGAAGATGTCAACGGGAGGCATCACCTACGTGAGGATCAAATCGACGAGCGCCGGATAGCTGACCGGCAGCCGCTCGCTGTGGCGCGGCCGCGCGAGCGCCTCGGCCAGCGTCGCCGGCAGCGGCACCGGCCTGCCGATGGCCGGTTCGACCACCTCGCGGAACTTGGCGGGATGGGCCGTGGCCAGAAAAACGCCGACCGCATCCGGATCGGCCGAGAGCGCCGGCTGCAACCCGAGCCAGGCGATGGCGCCGTGCGGATCGAGCAGATACCCGTGCTCGCGGGAGACGCGGCCGATCTCAGCCACGACCGTGTCGTCGGCGAAGGCGGCGCCGGTCACGTCCGCCCGCAGGCGGTCGAGATCGTCGTCGTACAGCGCGCGAATCCGCTCGAAGTTGCTCGGCGCGCCCACGTCCATCGCGTTGGCCACGGTGCGCCCCGCGGGCCGCGGCTCGTAGATCCCGGTCCGCAGGTACTCGGGGACGACGTCGTTGACGTTGGTGGCGGCGACGAAGCGGCGGACAGCAAGTCCAAGGCGCTTGGCAATGAGGCCGGCGGTCAGGTTCCCGAAGTTGCCGCTCGGCACCGAGACGGTCACGTTCGGTCCCAGCCGCGCCAGCAGGAAGTAATAGAAGGCCTGCGGCAGCAAGCGTCCGAGGTTGATCGAGTTCGCGGGCGTCAGCCACACCTTCTTCCGCACCTCGTCGTCGCCGAACGTCTGCCTGACGAGCCGCTGGCAGTCGTCGAAGGTGCCATCGACCGCGACGGCCGTGATGTTGCCGCCGAGCGACGCCATCTGCGCTTCCTGGACGTCGCTCACCTGGCCTTCGGGATACAGGACGAACACCCGCGAATCGGGCACCTGGTAGAACGCCTGCGCCACGGCGCTCCCGGTGTCCCCGGAGGTCGCGACCAGGATGGTCAGCGGTGTGCCGTCCGTAAAGTGATGCAGCAGGCGGGCTTGCGTTCGCGCGCCGACGTCCTTGAAGGCGAGCGTGGGGCCGTGGAAGAGCTCCAGCGCCCAGATCCGATCGGTGACCTGGACGAGCGGGATGGGAAAGTCGAGGGCATCCCGGACCAGCGCCCCCATCGCCTGCTCGGTGATGTCGCCGGCCAGCAGATGCGTGCCGACCGTCGTCCCTATCGTGGCCAGATCCGCCGACCGCAGGCGATCGAGGGTGGACGCTGGCAGCGGCTCGAAACGCTCCGGAAAGTACAGACCCCCGTCCGGGGCGGTGCCGGCAAAGAGCGCGTCGATGAACGGGACGGGCGGCGACGCGCGCCGGGTGCTCACCCATTTCATCGGGGCAACGACGGCCGCCTGAGAACTGGACAACACCACTATTGTATGCATCGAACCGCGATAGAATCGCGCCGGCTCCACCCCATGCCTCTAACGCCCGGCGCTCGTCTCGGTCCGTACGAGATCCAGACACCGCTCGGCGCGGGCGGCATGGCGAGGTCTACCGAGCGCGCGACACGAAGCTCAATCGCGACGTCGCGCTGAAGGTGCTGCCGACGGCCGTCGCGCTGGATGCCGACCGCGTGGCCCGATTCAAGCGGGAAGCGCAGGTGCTCGCCTCGCTCAACCATCCCAACGTTGCGGCAATCTACGGCATCGAAGACGCGACCGAGACCCTGGCCCTTGTGCTCGAGCTGGTCGAGGGGCCGACACTCGCGGATCGCATTGCCGAGGGACCGGTTCCTGTGGACCAGGCGGTGGCGATCGCGACGCAGATCGCCGCGGCCCTCGCCGCCGCGCACGAGCACGGCATCGTCCATCGCGACCTGAAACCCGCCAACATCAAGCTGCGTCCCGACGGCGCCGTCAAGGTGCTCGACTTTGGCCTCGCCAAGGCGCTCGGTCCGCCTGAACAGCCGGACCTGACAGCATCGCCCACGTTGTCGCTGGCCGCCACGCAGGCGGGCGTGATTCTCGGCACGGCCGCCTACATGGCGCCGGAGCAGGCCAAGGGAAAGCCGGTCGACAAGCGGGCGGACATCTGGGCGTTCGGCTGCGTGGTCTTCGAGATGCTGACGGGACAGCGCGCCTTTCCTGGTGAGGATCTCAGCGACACGCTCGCGTCCGTGCTCAAAACGGAGCCGCACTGGGACGCGCTGGCGGCCGACACGCCGCCGACCGTGCGCGCGCTGCTGCGGCGCTGTCTCATAAAGGACCCACGCCAGCGAATCGCCGACATCGCGGCGGCGCTCTTCGCGCTCGACGAGAACATACGTAGTGTCGGGCTTCAGCCGGACGCAGCCGCACAGCCTGAAGCCGCACGCGACGCACACGCACGGAAACGACGATTGGCACTCGCCACGACGAGCGCACTGATGCTGGGCGCTGCCACCGCCGGCACCGCCGTCTGGTTCGCCACCCGTCCTGCCCCGCCGCGCGTTTCCCGCCTCGCGATCACCACGACACCCGCGACCGCGCTGACGATCAACGGCGTCGATCGCGACCTGGCTATCACGCCTGACGGTTCCCGCGTGATCTATGTGGGCAACAACGGCCGCGAGCTGTTCGTCCGACCGCTTCGTCCAGACGCCCTTCGCCGAGCGCAACGGCATCGGCTCGCCCGACGGGCGTTGGCTGGCCTACGAGGCGAACGATTCGGGTCAACTCGAGATCTACGTTCGGCCGCACCCGGAGGTGAACAGCGGGCATTGGCAGGTGTCGACAGGTGGCGGGACGCGGCCGCTGTGGTCACGCAGCGGGCAGGAGTTGTTCTACGTGTCGCCGGCCGGCGCGATCATGCGCGTCGGCGTGGAACGGGGTGCATCGTGGGCGGCGACAACTCCGGCGATGGTCGTCAAGGAGGGATACGTGACAGCTCTGACCGGCTTTGTCGGCCGGATCTACGACCTCTCGCCTGACGGCCAGCGATTTCTCCTGCTCAAGCCCGCGAGCGGTCCGAACGCGCCGCCGCCGCAACTCGTCGTCGTGCAGCACTTCGACGAGGAGCTGAAGCGGCTCGTGCCTGCGAATTGAGGTTCGGATCGTTCGGATCGTTCAGGCCAGAGGCACGCGGGAGATGGTGGGCATGCGGTCAAAGCCGGCATCGAAC
Source organism: uncultured Bifidobacteriaceae bacterium (assembly GCA_964526235.1). Classification (GTDB taxonomy): domain Bacteria; phylum Acidobacteriota; class Vicinamibacteria; order Vicinamibacterales; family UBA2999; genus MELF01. The sequence continues at coordinate 2,596 of CAZGLC010000095.1, read as the reverse complement.
GTGGCAATCGCGGTCACGTCGTTATTGGCCATCACGGACGCGTGAATCGCATCCCGAACGCTGACGTTCGGGACGCTGCCGAGCACCGTCTTCGCCCGGTCGGTATCGGCGAGCGTCACCGGAACAATCACCGGACACAGCTGCACGAACAGGTCGTAGACCTGCACGGCCAGCTCGACCCGGCGCAACGCGCTGTACCGGTAGAGGATTTCCTGCAGCACCTCGGTGCTCGTACACGCCTCGATCTCGCCGCTCCGCACGCGCTCGAGGAAACGGCGCGCCGGCTCGCGGTTCGGGTGGTCGCGGCCGGCCACATACATCGGGATGTTCGAGTCGACGAAGACCCTCATCCGCGTCCGGCTTCGATCTCGGCGAGCATCTGGTCGATGTCGCCCGTCGGCGCCCCGAGCCGCGACAGCCGGTCGAGCGGGTCGCCGGGGCCGCGGTCGTCCGCGAGCGCGCGTTCGACCGCCCGGCGCACCCACTCGCCTTTCGTCATGCGCTGGCGCTGCGCCGCCTTGCGAATTCGGGCCTCCAGGCCGGCGGGAATGAGCACTTGAAGCCGGTTGGTACTCATATACTCACAGTATATGCTCAGACCAGCCGACGATCTGAACCTGAGGCCTTGCCTGAAGCCTGAGGCCTGGGGCCGGGGCTGCTCTTCAGGGCTGCGTCGGCTCCGGCCGGATGGGCACCGGCCGCCACTGGTCGTTGACCGCGACCAGCACCACCTCGGCCTCGGTCACTTTCACCCGTTCGCCATGTCCCGCCCCCGCCGGCGCGCCGGGCGCCAGCCCCCAGCGCTCGGCTTCCACCGACACCTTCACGGTAATCGACGTGCGGCCGACCCGCACGGTCTCGGTGTAGAAGCTGACGATGTCACCCAGAAAGACGGGCTCGTGGAACTCGACCTCGCGCATCGCGCGCGTCACATAGCGGTGCGGGGCCGTCTTCCGCGCCTCCACCGCCGACGCCAGGTCGATGTGCGAGAGGATGACGCCGCCGAAAATCGTCCCGTAGGCGTTGGTGTCCTTCGGCAGCAGTACCAGCTTGATGGAGGGCACGCGTTCAGGCATCGTGCCTCATTTTTCCTCTTTTCGATTCGCAGAAGAAGCCTTACTCTTGTATCCGTGAACGATCACCGACGATCAATGACCCGTACGTCTGCCGGATGAGCACGACGACCAACGGGCGTTCGTCGCCGGCTGTGGCGAGCACCTCGTCGACCCGTGCCTGGAGCGTGCACGACGCCAGCGAGCTCTACGAAGTCCCCCGCTGGGGGCACGGGTATTTTTCGGTCAATGCCAACGGCCACGTCGACGTTCATCCGACCAAGGACCCGGCCCGGGCCATCGATCTGAAGGAGCTCGTCGATCGGCTGCAACTCCGCGGCATCAGCCTCCCGGTTCTCATCCGTTTCACCGACATCCTGCGGCACCGTCTGGGCGAGATCCATGCGGCGTTCCAGGGCGCCATCGCGCAGAACCAGTATCAGGGCGGCTACAGCTGCGTCTATCCAATCAAGGTGAATCAGCAGCGGCAGGTCGTCGAGGAGGTGCTCGATTTCGGGCGCCCCTACCGGTTCGGTCTCGAGGCGGGCTCGAAGCCGGAGCTGCTCGCGGTGGTGGCGCTGGCCGACAACGAGACCCCGATCATCTGCAACGGCTTCAAGGACGCCGAGTTCATCGAAACGGCGATGCTCGGGCAGAAGATCGGCCGCAACATCATCCCGGTCGTCGAGAAATACACGGAGCTGGCCCTCATCCTGGAGGCCGCCGAGAAGATCGGCGTCCGGCCGCAGATCGGCGTGCGCGTCAAGCTCGCGGCACGCGGCAGCGGACGCTGGCAGTCGTCGGGCGGGTTCCGATCGAAGTTCGGCCTGACGGTCACCGAAATCATGCGGGCGCTCGACGAGCTGAAGGCCAGGGGCATGCAGGACTGCCTCAAGCTGCTCCACTTCCACCTTGGCAGCCAGATCACCAACATCCGCATCGTGAAGGGCGCGCTCAACGAGGCGGCCCGCGTGTACACGGAGCTCGTCAAGCTTGGCGCCGGGCTGCAGTACCTGGACGTCGGCGGCGGCCTTGGCGTGGATTACGACGGCTCCCAGACGAACTTTGAATCGAGCATGAACTACACGCTCGAGGAATACGCCAACGACGTCGTCTATCACATCCAGACCGTGTGCGACGAGGCCGGCGTCGCCCATCCGACGATCATTTCGGAAAGCGGCCGCGCGGTGGTGGCGTACCACAGCGTGCTGGTGTTCAACGTCCTCGGCGTCTCAGGCTTCGGCGACGAGAAGGTGCCCACGACCGCCAACCCGGAGTGGGAACAGCCGCTCGTCGATCTGGTCGAGACCTATAACCACGTCACGGCGCGCAACGCACTCGAGGCGTTCCACGACGCGCAGCAGGCGCTCGACATGGCGCTGAGCCTCTTTTCGGGCGGCTACCTGCCGCTCGACCAGCGCAGCATGGCCGAAAATCTGTTCTGGGCCATCTGCACCAAGCTCCAGAAGATCGCCCAGACGCTGGCCGAAGTGCCCGAAGACCTGCAGAACCTGGACGAGCAGCTCTCGGACACCTATTTCTGC
>CAZGLC010000094.1:0-16984 GCA_964526235.1 uncultured Bifidobacteriaceae bacterium | reverse complement strand
GGTGATCAACATCGGTTCGCCGCCTTCCATGACGGCCACGACGGAGTTGGTGGTGCCGAGATCGATGCCGATGATTTTGCTCATGCGGTCATTATTTAACTTGAGTGGATCACAGTCAACGTAGGTCGGGATTACGGTCGAGCTGTCAGTGGTAAAGCTCGACCGTACTTACATTTGGCGCTGGTATACTGAGCCGCTGGCGATGAATCAGTCCGACACTCCCGCCTCGCGGCCCCGCGTCCGGGTCGTCATCCGCGTCGCCCGTCGGGCCGGCTTCGCCGCGCTGTTCGTCATGGCCGCGGCGCTCGGGACGCTCAGCGGCGTGCTGTTCGCCTACATGGACGATCTGCCGCAGATCAGCGCCCTCGACAGCTACCAGCCGAGCACCATCACGCGGCTCTTCGCCCGCGACGGCCAGGTGATCGCTGAATTCGCCGTGGAGCGCCGCGTCGTCGTGGACTACGACGGCATCGCGCCGGTCCTGCGGCAGGCGCTGCTCGCGAGCGAAGACGCCGACTTCGAGCAGCACTTCGGCCTCAGCGCGTCGCGCATCGTCATCACCGCCCTGCGCGACATCTTCTACGGCCAGCGGTACGGCGCCAGCACGATCACCCAGCAGGTGGCGCGCATGCTGTTCCTGTCGGACTACATGCGCGGCGGCATCTTCGAGCGGTCGTTCGAGCGGAAGATCAAGGAAGCGATCGTCGCCGTCCAGCTCGAGAAGCGCTACACGAAGCGCGAGATCTTCACCTTCTACGCCAACCACGTGACGATGGGGCACGGCGCGTACGGCGTGGAGGCGGGCGCGCGGCTCTATTTCGACACATCGGCGAAGGACGTGACGCTCGAAGAGGCGGCGACGCTGGCGGCCATCGTCCAGACGCCTGCCCGCCTGAGCCCGTTCGTCAACCCCGAGCAGGCGCGTGCGCGGCGCGACCACTACGTGCTGGCGCGGATGGCAGACGAAGGGTTCATCACGCGCGAGGAGGCCGAGGCCGCCGCGGCGCGGCCGCTCGAAGTCCACGGCCAGCCGACGCCCGTCGCGTCGATTGCGCCGTATTTCGCCGAGGACATCCGCAAGGTGCTCGAGCAGAAATACACCGCCGACGCGCTCTACCACGCCGGGCTGCGCGTGCACACGACGCTCGACGTGGCGCTGCAGCGGGCGGCGAATGCCGCGGTGGATCGCGGGCTTCGCCGCGTGGACAAGCGCCGGAGCAGCTATCGGCGTCCGGCGCGCAACGTGCTCGCCGAGGGACACGCCCTCGATCGCGTCACTCTCCCCCGCTGGTCGCAGCCGATCGCCGCCGGCGACATCGTGCCCGCCGTCGTCACCACGGTACCGGGGCGAGGCGCCGCCGGGAACGCGCGCGTCCGCATCGCCGGCCACGCGGTCGATCTGCCGCCGGCCGCCTTCGCCTGGACGCGGCGTGCGTCGGCCGCCGATCTCTTCACGGTGGGCGATCTCATCGAGGTCGAGGTGCGGCAGGTGCGCGACGGCGCCCCCGCGGCGCTCGCGCTGGAGCAGCCGCCGGAGCTCGAAGGCGCGCTCGTCGCCATCGACAACCGCACCGGCGAGATTCGCGCGATGGTGGGCGGGTTCAGCTTCGAGCGGAGCAAGTTCAACCGCGCGACGCAGGCGCGGCGGCAGCTCGGCTCGATCTTCAAGCCGATCGTCTACACGACGGCGATCGACCGCGGATTCACGCCGCTCTCGGTCTTCGTGGACGAACCGATCTCGCTCGAAGCGGGTCCCAACCAGCCGCTCTACGAGCCGATGAACTACGACCGCAAGTTCGAAGGACCGGTCACGCTGCGGCGCGCGCTCGAACAGTCGCGCAACATCCCGGCCGTCAAGGCGCTCGTCGAAGTGGGTTCGCCGCAGGTGGTCAGCTATGCGGCGCGCTTCGGGTTCCCGGGAACCATTCCGCCCGTCCTGTCACTCGCGCTCGGGTCGGTCGAATCGACGCTCCTCGACGCCACCGCCGCGTACTCGGTGTTCCCCAATCAGGGCGTCCGCATGACGCCGTACGCGGTCACGACGATCGCCGACCGCGAAGGCAATCTCCTCGAGGAGACCCGGTCCGTGGCACACGAGGCGATCCGGGCCGACACGGCGTTCGTCATGACGCACCTGCTGCGCGGCGTCGTGCAGCGCGGCACGGCCGGCAGCGCGGCGTCGCTCAACTGGCCCCTCGCCGGCAAGACCGGTACGGTCGACGAGTACACCGACACCTGGTTCATCGGCTTCGATCCGGACCTGACGGTGGGCGTCTGGGTGGGCTACGACGAGAAGAAGCCGATTGGCGGCGCCAGCAACGGCGAGACGGGCGCCACGGCCGCGCTCCCGATCTGGATCGACTTCATGCGCGCGTACATCGAGTCGCGCGAAGGCCGCGACATGCCGCCGGCGTTCGAGCCGCCGGGCAACATCGCCTTCGTGACGCTCGACTCGGGGGTCACCGAAGCGTTCATCAACGGCACGCAGCCGCAGGGGATCGCGGCGGTGCCCGCCTCTGAGTAGGCTTTGGACGTCAGCCTACGGCCGCCTCACGGAAACAGCGGCGGCGGCACCCGCCGCCGCGCCGCCTGCTCGAACGCATAGGCGAGCGCGATGAGCCGCGGTTCGCTGCACGCGGTCCCGGTGAAGCTCACCCCATACGGCGCCGGCCGGGCGTCGAACCCGGCCGGGAACGGCGGCGTCGGCTCGTTCGGTACCAGCGCGAACGGCACGATGACGGTGGGATAGCCGGGCCGTGCCGCCAGCGCCGCGCCCGTCGAGCCGGGAAACACGAGCGCGTCGAGCGTGTGCGCCTGCAGCGCGGCGTCGATGCCGTGCGCGCCGCCCAGCAGCACGTCGCGCTGCCGGTCGGTCTCGTAGCGCCGCAGATCGCGCTCGACGTCCATCTCGTCGGACACGTCGAGGTTCTGCTGCCCGTATTTCAGCGTCCCCGCCCCGTGATGGTCGAGATTCCAGCGCCGCAGCTCCGCGAGCGACTTCACCGGCGCGGCAGGCCCGAGCGTCGCGAGCCACGCGTTGAAGTTGCGCTTGAGGCCGTACTTGAACGTGATGGAACAGGTGCGATCGCGGCCGCGTCCGTTCTCGACGCCCGAGCAGATGTTCCACGCCAGAAAGTTCTTCTCGCGGTCGGGATCGACGATGCTCGGCAGGTCCGCCGGATCCACGACGGAGGCGCCCTGCGCCTTGAGCACGCCGATCGCCTCCTCCATCGCCGCGCGCTGCGCCATGGTCAGGCCGCCGCGTCCCTCGGCGAAGCTCGGGACGCCCCGAGCCGTGGTCGAGGGGCGAGGGTCGGTCGTCCCGGGCGCTGTGGTGCGCTCGTAGTAGAAGGCGCGGGGAATGCCGATCCGCGCGCCCTTGAGCGCGCCGCGATCCAGAAAGCGGGTGTAATCGCGGCCCGGCGGCGGCGTGCACGCCCGGGTCGCCGGATCGCTCGGGTCGGGCGCGGCACCTTCCATGGCGCCGAGCATGACCGCCGCGTCGGCGACCGACCGCGCCATCGGCCCCGCGGTGTCCTGGTCGGCGGTGATGGGAATGATGCCGTAGCGGCTGACGCGCCCCACCGTCGGCTTGATGCCGACGAGCATCGTCTGGTTCGACGGACTCAGAATCGACCCTGACGTTTCGGTCCCGACGTTTGCCGCCCAGAAGCTCACCGCGGTGCCGACGCCCGAGCTCGAGCCGCCGGTCGGCAGCGCCGGCCGCCCGTCGCGGGTGGCAATGCGCGGATCGCGCCGCGGATCGTACGGATTGAAGCCGTATCCCGTCAGGCTGTTGTAGTTGGCCGGCATGCCGACCGTCACCCAGTTGGCCAGCTCGGTCAGCTGCGTCTTCGCGATGATGACGGCGCCTGCTTCCCGCAGCTGGCGCGTCACGGCCGCGTCGTAAGGCGGGATGAGCCCGGCAAACGCCAGCGCGCCGCCTGTGGTCGGCATGTCGGTGGTGTGGATGTTGTCCTTGAGGGCGATCGGGATGCCGTGCAGCGGTCCGCGCACGCGGCCCGCGGCACGCTCGCGGTCGCGTTCGGCCGCCTCCTCCAGCGCGCGGCGGTTGACGCTGATCACGGCGTTCAGCTGGTCCTCGTAGAGCGCAATCCGTGTGAGCGACTGCTGCACCAGCTCGCGCGACGTGACGCGCCCCTCCGTCATCGCCTGCTGCATGTCGGCGATGCTCGCCTCGACGACGGAAAACGGCTTCGACGGCTGTTGCGCGCCGGCGGAGACAACAGCAAACGCACAGAGTACGTAGGGCGCGGCTTTACGCCGCGCCTGGCGGGCCGTCAAGGCCCGCCCTACGCTCGAGGCCTGGGGCCTGCTAGTAGGCCATCGCATAGCAATCGCGGCGCGGGTCCGCGCCCGCGATCCGGTTGCCGGTCGAGGGATCGACGATGACCGCGGTGGCGCAGCCCGACATGCCGTAGACGGGGATGCGCTCCGCGTCGTGGCCGCGCCGCTTCAGCTCCTCGAAGATGGCCTCGGGCACGTCCGCCTCGACGTTCAGCTTGTTGAACCCCGCATCGTGCGGCCAGAACGACCCGTAGAAGTGCAGGGTCTGGACGCGCGGCCACTCGAACGCCGTGTGCAGGTTCGGGTACCACTCGGGCCAGAACTCGATGACGTTGAGGAGCGCCTGGAGGATCGTCTGGTCCTGGTTGTCGCCGCCGGGCGTGCCGAGCGCCATGATGGGCGCGCCGTTGCGCTGCACGAGGCTCGGCGTCAGCGTGTAGCGTGGACGCGACCGCGGCCGGAGCTGCGCCGCGCGGTTCGGGTCGAGCCAGAACTGCTCGCCCCGCACGCTCATGCCGATGCCCGTCTCGCCGAGGATCACGGCGCCGCCGATCCAGCCGCCGCTCGGTGTGCTGTCGAAGACGTTCCCGTCCTTGTCGACGATCGCGATGTGCGTGGTGTCCTTGAACGTGCCGCGGATCGGCTCGGCGTCTGGCCCCTTGGCGCCGGGCTGCACGGCATCGGCCAGGTTGGCCACCCAGAACCGCCACGTCTTCACGCGCGAGTCGTGCGGGAGCGGATTGCCCGCCACGAACGCCCGCGAGGCGCGCTGCGGATCGATCAGCTTCGCGCGCTCACGCGCATAGGCCTTCGACAGCAGCCCTTCGCCGGGGACCTCGACGAACGACGGATCGGCGTAATAGCTGTCGCGATCGGCGTAGGCCAGCTTCAGCGCCTCGACCACCGTGTGCAGGTAGTCGGGGCTGTTGTGCTTCATGGCGCGAAGGTCGAACTGCTCCAGGATGTTGAGCGCCTGCAGGAGCACCGGCCCCTGGCTGCCGAACGAGTGCTTGTAGATCTCGTAGCCGCGATAGGTCGTCCTGGCGGGCTCTTCGACCTTCGCGAAGAATTCGGCAAAGTCGGCCAGCTCGTACGGCGCGCGGTGCTGCTGGAGAAACGCCACCATCTCGGCCGCGAGGTCGCCCTTGTAGAAGCGATCGCGCGCGGCCACGATCGCCGCCGCGCGCCCGCGCGAGCGGGCCGCACGCTCGGCCTCGACCATGCGCCGGAGCGTGCGCGCCAGCGCCGGAAGCGTGATCGTGTCGCCGGCGACCGGAGCGGAGCCGTCGGGCTTCAGCCAGTACTTCTGGTTCTGCGGCCAGCTCTTGAAGAACTCGAGGTTTCCTTTGATCGCCTGCGCGGTGAGCGGCCGCAGCGCAAATCCATTCGCGGCGTAATCAATCGCCCGCTCCGACACCTGCTCGACGCTCATCGTGCCCCACCGCTCGAGGACGGTGAGCGCCGCATGGAGCGCGCCGGGAATCACGGTGGGATTGAGGCCGGCGCCGTCGAGCGTCTTCTTCTGGGCGACGTACGACTCGAGCGTCGCGCCCTTCGGCGCCCACCCCTGGCCGACGACGGACACGACCTTCTTCGTGTCGCGCGGGTACACCAGCACCAGGGCCTCGCCGCCAAGGCTGTAGAGATCCTGCTCGACGACCCCGCCGACCAGCAGCGCCGCGACGCCGGCATCGAAGGCGTTCCCGCCCTTGTGCAGGATCTCGATGGCCGAGGCGGTCGTCAGCGGATGGCCGGCCGAGACGCCGGCGTGGCGGCCGATGACGGGCGGCCGGTCCGCGGCACGCCCTGCCGCGACAAGACAGGCGATCACGGCGAGCGCGGCGGCAACTCTTTTCATGTCCTACCTCGCGTTGGCAGACGTGGTCGTCGATCGCGACAGCAGCTCCCAGTGCTCGTACGCGCGAGTGACGGTCGCGTCGACGTCCTCGGCCAGCAGATACCGGTCGCGGACGAGCGCGTCGGTCACGGCGCGGACCTTGGCCAGATAGTCGCCGCGGCTCGGGTACCGCTCCTCGATCGACGGCCGCGGATCGCGCCGCGCCTCGCGCTCGGCCTGGGTGCGTGCGAACGGCACATACGAGCCCGTGTTCCCGACCAGGCGGCTGGTCCCGCCAATCTCGGGGTTGCGGAAATTCCAGCCGGTGTACGTCGCCAGCGGCACCGCCACCTCCGGCAGGCGAATGCCCGCGACATCGTTGCCGTCGCCGTCGACCTGCGACACGAGCAGCGGCTGGACGGCGCCCTCGCCGCCGCTCGAGGGCAGCAGCGCGTTCGAGGCCCGCCGCCCCGCCGCAACCGTGCGCGGCGACTGGACGCCGGGGATCGCCGGGAACGCCAGATCCTGCGCCCGCACGAGCGTGCGATCGGCCAGCCGCGGATGGCGGCTTGGCGGCGGCGCCACGCCGTCCCGCACCCATCGATCGAGCGCGACGAGGAGCGCGCGGAGCGACATCGAATAGTCGAGTGGATTCGCGCGCTGCTGGCCGCGGCCGCCCGCGGGCGGCGGGAACGCGCCCGGCGTGTGCTGCGCGCCCGCGAACAGATACGCGCGGACGTTCTCGCCAGGCGCCGCATCGCGGCTGCCGTCGGGCGTCGTGTGGACGAGCGCCGCGGCGCGGCCCGTATCGATCCAGTATTCGACGCTGCTGTTGGTCAGAAAGAGCTTCGGCTGATGACGGCGCGCGCGGTCGTTGTCGAGCAGCCCCTCGGTGGCGCCGGTCACCGGATCGCGGTGGGCGCGGTCCGAGAACGGAAACGTCCCGACCATGGCGCTGCCGGACGTCGGCGTCGATCCGCGCCGGTTGATGTCGATGCGCGCGGCGCCCGCGATGTGCGCGATGACGCCGTCGAACACGAGGCGCTCGCGCTCGTCGGCATTGAAGCCGAGGTACAGGTACTCGCGCAGGAACCGGCCGGTCTGCGACTGCCCGTGGGCATACACATATTTGGCAGGCGTGGCGGCATCGGTGGCGTGCTTGGCCCAGCTCGCAATATCGCGCACGGCGGCCAGCCCGAGGCCGGCAATCGGCGGATTGGAGACGCGATAGGCCACCTCGTAGACGCGGCCCGGCTCGAACCCGCCGTCCAGAGACACGACATCGCCCGAGAGCCGCCACTGGCCGCGCGGAATCGTCTGCGGCGCATCCGACAGCCGGTCGCGTACGGTGAGCGTGCTGTCCGGACCGTCGGGATCGGCCGGCGGGTACGCCGGCACGTCCTCGGTGAGCCGGTAGGTGGGCGCACGGCGGTCGACCTCGATCACGGCACGGACGATCCCGGACACGCCTGGCGCCGCCGGGACGCGAATGCGCAGCCCCTCGCCGGTCGCCGGCAAATCGAACTCCCAGCCGACGGCGATCACGGTGAACCCGCGCCGCAGCAGGAAGCCGTCGCCGACGTCGGGATCGCTCCCGGCGGCGATGCGGTTGAACATGCGGGTGACGCGGTTACCGCGGTTCACCACGTCGACGATCGCGACGCCGTTGCCGCCGGTCTTCGGCCGGATGGCGTAGAAGTCGGCCGAAAACTCGACGCGTCCCTGCGCGTTCCGCGGCGCCCGGTCGAGGTCCACGATCACCGTATTGCGCGTGTTGCCTGGATCGACGGCGAAGTAGACGCGTCCTTCGAGCTTTTCGTAGCCCGCGTACGAGAGATCGCTCCGCTTCAGGATCTCGACGCGCGTCACTTCAGCGCGCGCGGCCGTGGCACAGAACAGGAGCGCGGCCGCCGCCGCGCCCCATCGGAGCTGCAGTGTCATCGTCATCTCCTTGCGGCTAATTCGAGCACGACATCCCACGTGAAGCGGACGAACCGGTACAGCTCGCTTTCCAGAATGCGTTCCTGGTCGCTGTGGGACCCGAAACCTTTGGGCGCGTCTTCGGCGTCGACCGCGGGACCGATGCCGTAGCACTGGACGCCTTTGGCGCGCAGATACGCCATGTCGGTCGCCCCGGTGCTCATGATCGGCAGCGTCGGCGCATCGTAATGACGCAGGATCGCCCCTTCGAGCGCCGTGAACGCCTCGGTGTCGAGGCGTGAGGTGCCGCCGGGACGCACGTCGCGCGGCGCGAAGGCCACCTCGACGGCCGGATCGTTCACCGCGCTCCGGACGCTCTCGAGCACCGCCTGCGGGTCGTCATCCGGAAGCACGCGGAGATCGAGCTGCGCCTTCGCGTCCGACGGAATCACGTTGAGCCGGTAGCCGCCGTCGATGATGGTGGGCGACGCGGTCGCGTGCAGGAGCGCCGCCTTCGCCGGATCGTTCGCATGGAAGTAGCGATCGATCGCCGCCACCTTCTGTGGATCGAGCGCGTCGCGGTAGCGCTGCGCTTCCGCGCCGGTCGAGATCTCGGCCATCCGGCTGAAGTAGGCGCGTGTCGTCTCGTTCAGGCGAATCGTCGAATGCCAGTCGCCGACGCGCGCGACCGCCGCGGCCAGGTGGACGACGGGGTTGCCCAGCAGCGGCACCGAGCCGTGGCCCGACACGCCGCGGGCGGTCAAATCGATGGCGCGCGGGATTTTCTCGATCGTCTGCACCGTGCCGTACCGCACCTGGCCGCGTTCGCGGACCATGCCTCCGGTCTCGGCCAGGCAGTACTCCGCCTCGATCTCGCCGAAGTGCTGGTTCACCATGAACTGGATGCCGACGCGGGTGTTCCCTTCCTCACCCGCCTCCGCCAGGAAGATCACGTCGCGGTCGAGCGGCACGTTGAGCCGCTTGAGCAGCAGCATGACCATCAAACCGGTCGTCACGCTGTCCTTGTCGTCGAGCGTGCCGCGGCCGTAGATGTAGCCGCCGTCACGGGCCGCGCTGAACGGTGGATGCGTCCACTTCTTCGGATCGACGTTGACGACGTCGGAGTGCCCCATCAGGAGGAGCGGCCGCTTGCTGCCATTCCCCTTCAGGCGGGCGACGACGTTGGGACGGTTCGGCTCGAGCGTGAAGGTCTGGACCGCAATCCCTTCTTTCTCGAGCGCCTGGCGCAGATAGTCGCCCACCGGCTTCTCGCTGCCGGGCGGGTCGCTCGTGTCGAAGCGGACGAGCGCCTGGAAGTGGCGCAGGATTTCCGGTTCGAGGCTGCCCCAGTCGGGTGACGTGCGCGGTTGGGCGGAGGCCACAGCCGCCAGGAGAAGCGCGGACGCGACCGCTTTCCTCACAAGGTCGGAGTATAGCGCGGCCATGGCACAATCTGCGCGGGCCGACATGCACGTCCGTCCTGCGCTCACCGCACTCGCGATTGCCGCGGTCGCTGCCACGATCTCGTTCGGACAGGTACCGCCATACGACCTCGTGATGCGCAACGGGCGCATCGTCGACGGCACCGGGAGCCCGTGGTATCGCAGCGATCTCGCGATTCGGGGCGATCTCATCGCCCGCATCGCGCCGCGGATCGACGAACCGGCGGCCCGCACGATTGACGCTCGGGGCGCGGTCGTGTCCCCCGGCTTCATCGATCTCCACACGCACGCGCTGCGCGACCTCGTCGACGTCCCCACCGCCGACAACTACATCCGCCAGGGCGTGACCACGCTCATCGGCGGGCCCGACGGCACCTCGCCCGTCCCCCTGCGTCCCACGCTCGATCGGATCGGCGCCGCGCGTATCGTGCCGAATTTCGGCACCTTCATCGGACAGGGATCGGTGCGCGAGGCGGTCGTGGGACTCGCGAACCGGCCGGCGACCGCCGCCGAGATCGATCGGATGCGGTCCATCGTTCGCCAGGGCATGCAGGAGGGCGCCTTCGGCCTCAGCACCGGCCTCTTCTACGTGCCGGGCACGTTCACACCGACGTCCGAGGTCGTCGAGCTGGCGAAGGTGGCCGGCGAGCTGGGCGGCATCCACATCTCCCACATGCGGGACGAGGCGTCACGCGTGCTCGACAGCGTGCGCGAGACGATCGAGATCGGCGAGCGCGGCGGGCTGCCGACGCAGGTCACCCACCACAAAGTGATCGGCAAGGCGAACTGGGGCCGCAGCGCCGACACGCTGCGCCTCGTTGACGAGGCCCGCGCGCGCGGCGTCGATGCGACGATCGACGTCTACCCCTACACGGCCTCGTCCACCAACATTGCGTCGGCGCTCCTGCCGGCATGGACGCTCGAGGGCGGCGGCGCCGCCACCCTTGCGCGGCTCGAGGATCCCGCGGTGCGCGCCAAGGTGAAGGCCGAGACCGTGCGGCTGCTCCGCGACGAACGCGGCGGCGGCGACCCGCAGAACGTGCAGCTCGCCCGCTGCGACTGGGACATGTCGCTGGCCGGCATGCGCCTCGGCGACGTCACGCGCGGCCGCGGCGCCGCGCCGTCACTCGACAACGCCGCGGAGACGGTCCTCTGGATCGTCGAGCAGGGGAACTGCACGGCGATCTTCCACGCCATCGACGAGCAGGATCTGCAGCGCATCCTGCGCCATCCGGCGACGATGATCGGATCGGACGGCGAGGTGCAGGTGTTCGGGCGCGGGAGCCCGCATCCGCGGAGCTACGGGACGTTCGTGCGTGTGCTCGCGCGCTACGTCCGCGAGCTGAAGGTGCTGACGCTCGAAGACGCGGTGCGGAAGATGTCAGCCTTCCCCGCCCAGCGCGTGGGGCTGGCCGACCGCGGCGTGCTGCGCGAGGGGCTGAAGGCGGATCTCGTCGTGTTCGATCCCGCCGCCGTGCGCGATCTCGCCACCTTCGAGCGGCCCCACCAGTATCCCGACGGCGTCTCGCACGTGGTGGTCAACGGCCAGGTGGTCGTCGACGCCGGACAGGTGACGCCGGCGCGGCCGGGCCGGCTGCTGTTTGGCGCGGGACGAGCCACCCGTCAGTAAGACTCAGGGACACCCCAACGCGGCCTGTACCTGCTCCGCGTGCTCGATGAGCGTCGCCGCTTCACCCTCAGTCAGTGACTTACCCGCTCTCGCCTGGACCTGATTGTTAAAGGCGTTCAGCCCGTTGCACGCCGCCTGAAGATTGCCGGCATCCGCGCGAGTTCGGACTGACTCGAGCAGGTTGACGCTCTGCGACAGGTTGGCCTCGAACGTCAGCGTAATCAGGGTGTCTGACATCTCTGTTGCGGAGCGAACGGTCACGAGGAAGGTGCCTTCACTGGTGTTGCCGCTGCTGTCTGACGCGGTACACCCCACTGCGGTGACACCAACTGGAAAGAGCGCACCCGACGGCGGTGCGCACGTCACCGGCAGAAGGCCATCCAGGTCGTCGCGCGCGGAGGCGGCGTAGGTCACCACGGCGCCCTCAGGCGACGTCGCATCGACTGTAATGTTGTTTGGAAGTGCAAGGTCCGGTGGGGTGTTGCCCGGCGGGGTGAAGACTTCGTTCGTGGCAAGCGCGAGTGTACCCTGCCCTCCTCCTCCCGCAAAAACCCGCCCGTTGATGACGCCGACAGCGAAGCTGGATCGGCTGGTGGGCATCGGAGCCATCGCGGTCCAGCTGTCTGTCGCCGGATCGTACGCCTCGACGATGTCCAGCTGGGTTGCATTGCTGTAGCCACCGATGGCATAGAGGATGCCATTGACGACCGAGGTGGCATGATGGCGCCGTTGCCGCCACCGAACGCGTAGATCTTCCCATCGACAACCGCCGTTGCGAACGCCGAGCGATGGCCACCGCTGCCCGCTGCCCTCGGGGTCCAGTTGCCGGTGGCGGGGTCGAAGGCCTCGATCGCGAGCGTATCCACTCCGTTGCCACCGATCGCGTAGATGATCCCGTCGACGGCTTCCGCCTGAAGCCCGGCGCGTCCGACGGGTAACGGCGTCTTCACGTCCCATGCGCCGTCTTGGGCTCGCGACTGCGCGGCGAAGGCAAGGACAAGCGAAATTACAATTCCGAAAGTCTCGATCTGTCCACGTCGAGCCATCTGATTCCTCTTGTGTGTGGGGCCTCGAGCGCCGGGCGGTTGAAATGTTAGGAGCGCCCTCGTAGACTCACAAGCGGCAAGTCGCTGCATCCGGCGGTTTCTGGCTGCACGATCTCAAAAGCGTGATCGGCAACGGCGATCGACTCGATTCGTGGAAGGCGATTGCGGATTATCTCGGACGCGATCGCACGACCCGTGATGCGCTGGGAGCGCACCGCCGGCCTGCCGGTCCGGCGCGTCGCCGGCGGCCGCGGGCGATCGGTCTTCGCGTACAAAGTTGATATCGATGACTGGCTCGCGAGCCGGCCGGCGCTGTCTGATGGCGGCGTCGAACCGATGCTCGCCGAGTCGCCGGCCGCACAGGCTGCGCCGTCCGCCGTGCGCCCGCGGTTCGGCACGCGCGCTCTCCTGGCTGCGGCGGCGCTCGTGGCGGGGCTCGCAGCAGTGGTACTGCTGGCGCAGTGGTGGCGCGCGCCTGTGCTCGCGAAGGCGGCGCTCGTCGGCGAAGAGATCGTGGCCTTCGATGCGAGCGGGCGTGAAGCCTGGCGCCACCGATTGCCCCATATCGACGGCGCGATCGTCCCGGCGCGCCTGATGGTCGCCGACGTGGACGAGGACGGCAGGCCGGAAGTACTGGCGGCGCTGCACTTCATGGCGCACAGCGGCCACCGCCCCGGAGTCGTGATGCTGCTCGACGGCCGCGGCCGGCCGCGCTGGGAGCGCGCGCTCGACGATCGCTATCGCTTCGGCGATCAGGAGTACGGTCCGCCGTGGTACCCGGAGGACATCCTCATCTATCGCTCCAACGGATCGGCGCGTATCGCGGTGGCGCAGCATCACCACACCTGGTGGCCTGGCATCGTCGTGACGTACGACGCCGATGGGCGGACGATCGATCGGTTCGTCAACGCCGGGTGGATTCGCACGCTGAACATGACGCCGGACGGCCGCCACCTCCTGGCCGCCGGCATCAGCAACGACTTCGGCGGCGCCGCGCTGGCCGTCCTCGATCCGGCGAGTCCAGGCGGGACGTCACCCGGCGACGGATTGCTGCCGGCGTGCGCGAATTGTCCGTCTGGCCGGCCGGTCGCCTACTTCGTCGCGCCATGGTCCGCCCTCGGGCGCGCGTCGGATACGCCGAACGCCGTCGTCCAGGTTGACGACGGGGGCGGCATCGAGTGGCATGCGATTCAGCGCGCCGAAGACGGCGGAAAAGCGCCGGAGGTGATCATCGGCCTGTCGCCGCGCCTCGAGTTCGTGCGGTGGGGCGTGAACAACTACTTCACCGAGCTGCAGAAGGCCGCGGAGCCGATGGCCCTGCGTCAGTGGACGCCGTCGCGCGGCTGGCGCGACATCGCGTCGCAGTAGTGATGACAGGAAGGATTACGAAGGCTGCAGGCGAGCCACCTGGACGGCGAGGCCAACGAGCGCGAGGAGCACACCGACCAGCACGCCCACCAGCCAGGTGAACTTCTGGTCAACGCGGTCGAAGCGACGATCCATCTCCGCGCGGAGATCTCTCATGTCAGCGCGCATGTCGGAGCGCAACGTGGCCATTTCTGCGCGAACGCCCCTCATGTCGCCGCGCAGATCAGCCATCAGTGCGGTGTGGTCTTCCATCCGCCCTTCCAGATACGCGACCCGCTCGTCGACACTTCCCATGTCGGACGCCTCCTCGATCGGGCCGCCGCAGCCCGATTGTACATCGTCGTCTCCAGGCATGAGGCATGCCAGCACGCGTCGCGCTAGGCTGGACCGAGTTCTCGCCGAAATTCCGCAGGCTTGCGTCCCGACGCCATATGTCGCGTTCATTTCTGCACGCGTAGACCGCGGTGAACGTGGCAGAATCTGCGTACTTCTCTTATGGCTCTCGTACCAGGCACGCGTATCGGACCGTATGAAGTGGTCGCGCCGCTCGGCGCCGGCGGCATGGGCGAGGTGTATCGCGCCCGCGACACGCGGCTCAAGCGCGAGGTGGCGCTGAAGATTCTGCCGGCCTCCTTCGCCGCCGATCCCGAACGGCTGGCGCGGTTCCAGCGCGAAGCGGAAGTCCTGGCCTCGCTGAATCATTCGAACATCGCGGCCATCTACGGGTTGGAAGACGGAGCGCTCGTCCTGGAGCTGGTCGAAGGGCCGACGCTGGCGGACCGCATCGCGCAGGGACCGATCCCGCTGGACGAGGCGCTCCCGATCGCGCGCCAGATTGCCGATGCGCTCGAGGCGGCGCACGAACAAGGCATCATCCATCGGGACCTGAAGCCGGCGAACATCAAGATCACGCCGGACGGGGTCGTGAAAGTGCTCGACTTCGGGCTCGCCAAGCTGGCCAGTCCGCCTGAAGCCGGACACCACGTACGCGATCGTGGCGTCCGGCTTCAGCTGGACCTCACGGCGTCCCCGACGATGACCTCCCCCGCCATGATGACCGGCGCCGGGATGATCCTGGGCACCGCCGCGTACATGGCGCCCGAGCAGGCGAAGGGGCGACCTGCCGACAAACGCAGCGACGTCTGGGCATTCGGCTGTGTGCTGTACGAGATGCTCACCGGCAAACGTACGTTCGAGGGTGACGACGTGTCGGACATGATGGCGGCCGTCCTCCGCGCCGAGCCCGATTGGAGCGCGCTGCCGGCCGGAACGCCGTCGCTCATCGTGCGGCTGCTGCGCGGCTGCCTCCAGAAAGATCGCAAACAGCGCGTGCCCGACGTTGCCATCGCGCGCTTCGAGATCGACGAAACGCTGCACGCACCAGCGGCCGATGCCGCGAAGGCGGATCTGCACCGGCGGCCGCGCTGGCCGAGAACAGCGGCCGTCGTAGCGCTGGTCATCGGCGCCTGCGCCGCCACGGGGCTCGGCGTCTTCTACTACCTGCGTCCTGGGCCGCCGCGCGTCACACGGTTCGACATCGCACCATCGGCGACGGCTCCGTTTACGGTCGGTCCAAACGGTGTCAACCTCGTGGTATCGCCGGACGGCAGCCAAATCGTCTATCACGTGCGCCGTGGGCCGGGCGCTCTCGACTTGCGCCGCTTCGATCGACTCGACAGCCAGCCGCTCCCTGGGACCGATGGTGCGACGCACCCGGCGTTCTCGCCCGACGGACGTTTTCTCGTGTTCGTCAAGGATCGAAAGCTGTACAAGCTTGCACTCGACACCGGGACGAGCGTCGCGCTGTGCGATGTGTTCGGCGTGCAGGGGACGAGCTGGCTGAGAAACGATGAAATCGTGTTCGCACAGCTCGGCGATCAGTCAGGCCTGTTCCGGGTGGCCGCGACGGGGGGACAGCCGGCCCGTATCGTGGCGCCCGACGCGAGCAAGGGTGAGCAGGATTACACGTGGCCCGACGTGCTGCCGGATGGGAGCGCGGTGCTGTTCACGATCCGACGGGCCGGAGCGATGCGGCAGATCGCGGTGCGGTCGCTGGAATCGGGCGAGCAGAAGATTCTCGTCGACGGCAATTACCCCACATTCGTGTCCACCGGACACCTGCTCTACGCCGTGGGAGGGACGATCACAGCAATCGGATTCGACAGCGCGACACATGAACTCAGAGGGTCGGCAGTCGCCGTCCAAGACGGCATCGTCACCAAGGGCAACGGCGTCGCGAACTACGCCACCGCTCGAAACGGCACGCTCGTGTACGTGCCCGGGAGCGCCGTCGCCTATGTCAGCCGGTTCGTCTGGAAGGACCGGAATGGACGACCGCTCGGCGCCGCGGTGGACGGCCAGCTCGACTTTCCTCGGTACCCCCGTATTTCTCCAGATGGACGACGCCTCGCCGCAACGCTCGGGCCGTCGAATGAGGGCAGTGTCTGGGTGTACGACCTGGCCGGTGCCAGTCAACCGCTGAAGTTAACGTTCATGGCGCATAACATCACGCCGACCTGGACGCCTGACGGACAGCGCGTGGTATTCGCGAGCAATCGCGATGGCTCCGCGCCGAATCTGTACGCCCTTCCAGGCGACGGGAGCCGGCTCGAGCCCGAACGCCTCACGACGGGCGCGAATGGACAGACAGGTGCCGTGTGGGCACCCACCGGGCAGCTCCTGATGTTCAACGAAGCGAGCGGGCAGACGGGCACGGACCTCTGGATCATGCGTGCGACGGGCGACCGGAAGCCGGAACCATGGCTGCAGACGATGTTCGACGAGGGGGAAGCGAGCTTTTCTCCTGACGGACGCTGGGTGGCCTATGTCTCGGACCAAACAGGCGACGCAGAGGTATGGGTTCGGCCGTTTCCCGGACCCGGCTCGCCCGTGCGCGTCTCGCCCAACGGCGGGCACGATCCCCGCTGGTCGCGCGACGGCAAGGAGCTTTTCTATCACGAAGGCAACAAGATGATGACGGCCGAAGTCGTCAGCACACAGCCAGACGTACGATTCCGGATGCCGCGCGTGCTGTTCGACGGTGGCTTCATCCCATGGGAACCGAACGCGCCGCGCACATACGACGTGGCGCCCGACGGTCGCTTTCTGATGATCGAGCAGACGCCGAGCTACCTCACGCAGCGCTTTGCCGTCGTCCTCAACTGGCATGAGGAGCTGAGGCGACGTGTCCCGGTAAACTGAGGTCCGGCTGAAGCCGGACGCCACGTACGTCCGTTTGCACCATCGCACCGTCGGACGCACCATCGCACCGTCGCACCATCGGCACCGTCGCACCTTTATTCCTCGTCCGCCGGCGCCGCCGCCCCCAGCGTTCCACTCGCTTTCTGCATCAAGTACGTCTTGATGAACGGGTCGAGATCGCCGTCGAGCACGCGGTTGACGTCGCCGACTTCCATCTTCGTGCGATGGTCCT
>CAZGLC010000093.1:4192-17008 GCA_964526235.1 uncultured Bifidobacteriaceae bacterium | reverse complement strand
CCGCAGGATGCCCTGGTCCAAACACGAATCGGGCGACCAGATAACTGAACGCGATGACGGTGCCGAGCACCATCAACAGCGAATTCTCGACGGCGAACTGTAGAGCTTGGCGGAACCGCGGGCGCATTCGCCGCGATTCTAGCGGCGATCTGATGGCTGTGTCTGTCCTCCGTAGACCCTAGCGATGATCCGTCATCATTGATACCTCAGGCTGGACGCCGGACCGGCTCCGGGTTATTCCTACTGAGGACTTCCTCAACGATTTCCGCCGAAAGGACTATCTCGAACGCCACGTCGCGAAGAAATCGCTCGATAATCTGTCCTGGCGGGCCTTCAGGGCGGACGTAGGCACTGACGTACACGTTTGCGTCAAGAACGGCGCGAAGCACCGCCTACTTTGCCTTGGCTCGCGGCTTCCGGCGCTGCCGGCGGGCCCAGCGCTGCGCCTCCAGGCCAAGCTGCGCCGCCTGCGCATCGGTGAGCGTGCCGCCCTTCTGCTGCTCCATGACATCCAGGGCATGCCGCCGCGCGAACCGGCGCATCTGCTCGAGCCGCTCGACCGGAACCAGAGCGGCCAGCGGCTTGCCCTTGCGCTCGATGATGAACTCGTCGTGCCGGAGGGCGACGCGGTTCAGCATGTCGCCAATCCGCTGGCGAACCTCCATCGTGGAGACCTTATCTGCCATAATCTGCCATGTATATCAACTATTGTAGTTCATCTAGTTGATGTCGAATGGGGATGGGGAAGCTCACGCTTCGGGGTGAGCTCGCGTGAGCGAAGGCTGGCGGAGAGGGTGGGATTCGTTCCGGTCGATCACCCATCCTTCAACAGTTTAGGCCGCGGGCCACGCGGACACGTTCATCGTCCTGAATCCGAGGCGGCTGGTCACGTAGGCATCGGTGCGCGGCGCCAGCGGAAAGTCCATGCGATTACATGACACGCGGCGGCGACGTACAGGCAACAAAACCTCGCGCGTCCTGTCGACTGCGGCACGTGTCGCTCAGGCGACCTTGGTGAACCGCGTTACAACGCGCGTGTAGACGCTCTCGGGAATGCGCAGCGTCCGGTAAACGCGGACGCCTTTTCTCGGATAGCAAATCACGATCACGCCAGGCTCGTTCAGAAAGAGTCGACGCGCCATCTCCTCGCTGAGTTTCAGCCGCTCAGCGACCTCGGCGACGGTCAAACAGGTCTCGTTGATATCGACCGCGGCGTTCGGTAGTGGGCTAATTAGCCCACTACCCGGCGTTCATGTCGATTCGCCTCAGCGACGTTGTCTCGCTCCCCCTTGCTGGGCACGGGCTGTACCAGGCCGCATACCTGCTCAATCGCCGGACGTTTGGCCTCGGCAACGCGCAGAAGACGGCGCCCTTTCGGACGCGGCGTAATTTGCGTCCACCGTGGACCGCTCGCCAATTGCGTGAGCACGGGCGCAATGGGGTTCGGCGTGGTGGGTCGATCGGGGAACCGCATGCGCGCCAACAACCACAGCACCGCGACCGCCAACACGGCGGTCGTCAGCAGCAGACGCGTCTCGCGGGAGACTCGAGGTCGATACGGGTGACTTCGTTCCATGTCCGTTTTACGAGCCGCTGCCTTCGCTGGAGATGAACGGCGTGAAGCAGATCTGTGCGACAGCTCCGCCTCGTCGCGACGCACCATAGGATGATTCTACGGGCCTTCGCGCTACCGCGAGCCCTGCGCGGCCGGCCGCGCCAGCTCGTAGGTCGTCGTGTCGGTACACATGCCCTCACCGATCTTCTGGAAGGGCTGACGCGTCTTCGTGATGGTCGGCGGCGTCCAGGGCTTCGTCAGCATCTTCGGATCCTCGACGACCACGCGGTACTCGAGCGTGTCGGCGTCGACGAGGCGCCACCGCTCGACGACGTGCAGGGCGTCGGAGTGGAGCCAGATGCCGAGGCTCTTCGGCGTCGGGCGGTCGCGGGCGTCGGCGAGCCACGTCTTCCCGTTGAACCCGACGACGTCGACGACGAGCGTGTCGCCCTCCCAGCGGCCGGCGGCGTCGCCAAGATAGGTCGGCAGCGCGTCGGGTGGATGCGGGCTCCCGTCGGTCGGGATCAGGCGGAACGCATGGTAGTACTCGGTCAGCACCACCATCGTCCCCTGTCGGTGGACGATCTGGAACGGCCACGGCGAGGCGAGCATCGCGCGCGGCACGCCGTACGGCAGGCAGCGGAAGAGCGGATCGTCGGACTCGACGAACTTCGCCATCTGCGCCCGCGCCTCCGGCGTGTAGGCGGCCTCGAGATCGGCGAGGCCGTAATCGCCGCCGAAGCCTTCCTGCCCCCACACGCCCGTCAGATCGGGCTTGCCGTCAGGGAGCCGCGGCACCGAGCCCGGCGCCTGCGACGTCTCTCCCTGGGCGACCGGCTCCGCCGGTCGATCGCCGCATGCCACAACGACCGTGGCGGCCAGGGCGACTGCACCAATGCGTATCATCGACGTTCTCCTCATGGCGCGGGCATCGCCGTCCGCGTACGCATCATCCTCAGAAGTCGAACTGCATGCTGATCTTGACGAACCGCGCCAGCAGAATCGATTGCGGCCGACGCCAGATCGTGAACACCGGGCTCTCGGCCGTCACGGGATTCACGTTCAGCACGTTGTTCACGTCCAGGTTCACCGTGGTCCGCGCGCCGCCGAAGCGGAGGATCTTCGAGAACCGCAGATCGAGCTGATTCAGCCGATCCCCGTACATCGTCCCCGGCTCGACGATGTTGACGGTGACGTTGGCGGCGCCGCCGGCCAGCGGCCGCCCGAGGGATCGCGCAGCGACGGCGCTCGGCACCACGAGCTGCGCCGAGATCGGCGGCCCCGGAATGCTCTGGAACGAGCCGGCCATCCGCACGTCGATGACCGGAATCGTGTACGACCCGAGCAGCTTCACCTGCGTCAGGAACGCGGTGTCCACGTGGCAGTGATCCCGCGGAATCATCGCCGTCGGCGCGAAGGCGAGCATCTCCGGCACCTTGTCGACGATCTCGCAGTTGTCGGTGCTCGTCCGGCCGGTGCTCACGCCTCCCTGCAGCAGGATGCCCTGCGGCAGGCGGGCGTTCATGCTGAAGTCGAAGCCATTGAAGTGCTGGATCTGTTTGCCGTAGTTGCCGGAGAACGTCACCAGGTTGTCGGCGGCGAGGCCGAAGCGAGTGGGCTTGAGATCGTAGAGCCCGCATACGTCGTAGCCGCCGCCCCCCGGCAGCCGCGGGTCGCTCGGCGCTGTAATACAAAAAGTGTCGAAATCGGAGGCCGAGAGCGTCCGGTCGTCGATCGTCACGAGCGACACGCCGCCGCTGCCGCCGGTCGGCGTGCCGAGGCCGAGATTGCCGTACCACCGACGGAAGTAGCCAATCTCGGTCGAGACGCGCGGGAGCAGCTCGTGCTGCACCGCCGTCGAGAACTCCCAGTTGTATTCACGGACGCCCCAGCCGCGCTGCAGCGCGGGATCGTAGGTGGTGCCGCGGCGCGTGCCTCCGAAATTCGGGTCGGCCATTGCGCGGCACTCGCCGTTCGCGTCCGGGTTGACGAGGGTGCAGTCGGGCACGAAGTTGCCGTTCGTATCCGTCCAGGCGCGGGTCGTCGTGTGCACGAGCTCCAGGACCGGGTTGCCGATCTCGTCGAGCTGGCGGCCGCTCAAGTACTTGTTCAGGGTGATCTTGAGCGCCGTGCGCCCGGTGCCCGACAGGTCGTACGCGGCGCCCATCTTGGGCGTCACGTCCTTCCACGCGAGCTGCGGGGTCTCGGGGATCGTGATGTTGCGATTCGGCGCGATCGCGGTCGGCCCGAGCTGCTGGCCAGGGAAGTGCGACGTCTTGTAGTCGAGCCGCAGGCCGCCGGTGAGGGTCAGTCGGTCGATCGTCCAGCGGTCCTGCGCGAACACTCCGATATCAGCGTCCATTTCCCACAGGGTGTGGAACGGCCTGGCGCGTAGCGTGATCAGATTGGGGAC
This sequence comes from uncultured Bifidobacteriaceae bacterium, assembly GCA_964526235.1. Taxonomy (GTDB): domain Bacteria; phylum Acidobacteriota; class Vicinamibacteria; order Vicinamibacterales; family UBA2999; genus MELF01. The sequence continues at coordinate 13,040 of CAZGLC010000093.1, read as the reverse complement.
GCCGTTGTTCAGCCGGTACGCGATCGGCTGGTGGACGAAGTTGAAGTAGTCGCTCGAGCCGGTGGAGTTGTTGACGCCCACCTTGAACGAGTGCGCGCCCGTGATGTACGAGACCGTCGCGCGGTAACGCAGGACCCGGTTCTGCCGGTCGCTCCAGCCGGTGGGGCGCCCCTTGAAGGTGATTCCCGTCGTCTGCTCCGTGAGGCCGATCGCCTCCGGATTGGTGTCGCGATACGGCAGGAAGCCCCAGTTGAAGTGATGGTAGAGCACCGAGCCGTCGACCAGGAGGCGGCTGGTGAGCGGCGCGGTCCAGTCGCCGGTCGTAATGAACAGGGGGTACCCATGGCGGTTGTCGGCGCCGGACTCGGGCGCCGTCGTCGCCGTGATGAGCGACGGGCACTTGCACGACTTCTGCTGGCTCCACATCCACGCGATCTTGTGCCTGGGCGTCGCCTGCCACGTCAGCCGCCCCTGCCCATCCAGCCAGTACGCCTGGTTGACGGCCGGGCGGTCCGGATCGGCGTCGAACCGGAAGACGCGCGGATCGTCGACGGTCCGGTTCATGAACATGTCGCCGACATACGCGTCGGCCTTCATGTAGCGCACGGCCGAGTAGAACCACACGCGGTCGCGGCGCAGCGGGCCGCCGAAGCCGGGGTTGAAGTCGCCGTTCACCTTGATCGCATTCGGCGTGCGCATCCCGCGCGCCCGCAGCTTGTCGTCGAAGTTGCGGCCAGCCATCGCCTCGCGCGAGTAGCTGCCGAACACGATGCCGCTGAAGACGTTGCCGCCGTCGCGCGGAATCAGGTTCGTGCGCACGCCGCCTTCGGCCGCCTCAGCAGACACCGCCGTCGCGTCGACGACGATCTCCTGCGTCGCGCTCGTGTTGACGATCCAGAGCGTCTCGAACGCTTCGTTCGCCCACCCCGTTGAGAGGCCGTTGACGTTCTGGCGGTAGTCGGTGCTCTGTCCGCCGTGAATCGCGAGGATTGTGGTCGTGTCGCCGCCGGCGCCGCCGATCTCCTGCGCGCCAAGGCCCGTGTAGTTCACCGCGCCGAGCGCGGTGGTCATGCCCGGAATCAGGACGCCGACGCTCGACGGCAGCCGGCCGGTCGGCAGCGCGTCGACGACCTCCTGATCGAACACGCGCTGCTGCGTGGTGTTCTGCACGTCGACGATGGGCGCCTCGCCGCTGACCGTGATCGTCTCCTCGAGGCCGCCGACGCGCAGGTCGGCGTTCACCGTGGCCGTGAAGGTGCCCGTCAGCTCGATCCCCTCGCGTCGGACGGTGCTGAACCCGCTCAGCATGAACGTGACCGTATAGGGGCCGGGCCGGAGATTCTCGATCCGGTACTGGCCGGTGCCGTCGGTGACCGCCGACCGCACCTTTTCGATGAGCGCGGGGCTCGACGCTTCGACGGTGACGCCGGGCAGCACCGCGCCCGAGGTGTCGCGCACGACGCCGGCGATCGACGCCTGTGCCAGGACGGCGCTCGGCAGAAGAAGGAGACAGATCAGGACGCCAGTGATTCTCATGAATGCGCGCATGGCCGACCTCCGAGTGCTCAGGCTCGCGTCATCGGACGCCCGCCCGGATGGGCGTGCCGTCGGGACCGAGCACTTCGGTCAGCTCGCCGGCATTGGCCGACGCGTTACGGGCCGGGTGCGCCTTGATCGTGACGCGCACGCCGGGCTTCAGCACCGCCGGCGTGACGCCGCGGCGGTACAGCTGATTCGGCACCGCGCCCTCGAAGCTCCACTTCACGACCTTGCCGCCCGCATCCTTCGCCTCCACGTACACCCAGGTGTGGGGGTTCTCCCACTTCACCTCGATGACGACCCCCTGCACCGTGATTTCCTTGTCGACGTGATAGGCGACCGCCGCGGCGTGATGGGCCGAGACCGAGGCCCCGAGGATTCCTGCGGTCAGCACGACAATGGCGACAGCTCGATACGTCATGATCCCCTCGCTGTGTGGGCTCCTCTATATCTCTATATCACGGTGCCGCCTGCACGACGTCAATGGCCGTGATGGCCGACCGGGCGGCGTCGATGGTGAACTGAATCCGGTCACCGGCCTTCAATCCGCCCAGGAACGACGGCGATGCGACCGGGAAGCTCATCTCCATCGCGGCCATGAAGCCCGGAATCTCCTCGTGGTTCACGATGAGGCGCCCCGCGCGCGGCACGGTGGCGACGACCACGCCCACGCCCCGGAATGTTCCGCGCGCCGCCGACGCGGCGGTCGTCTGCGCCGGCCGCGCCGGCTCCCCGCCCCGGCCGACGATCAGCCGTCCTGTCATGCCCACCTTGTCGTGCGCCTCGATATGGCAGTGAAAGAACAGCGTGACGTCCTCATCCGGGGTCACGAACCGGCCGGTGATGACCTTCGGGCCGATCAGGTTCAGCACGAAAATCGGATTGAGCCCCGGGATCATCAGGTCGTGGCGAATCCCGTCGGTGTTCTCGAGGACGATCTCGATCTCCTCGCAGCGCTCCGTCCGGATCTCACGCGGCTCGAACCCGAACACTTCGCCCTCGCGTGCGTACTGCCGGCCGGCTTTCATCAGAATCCGGCGGCTGCCCCGCGGCCGCGCCGGACACGAGCTCGCCACGGGCCGGTGACGCTCGGCGTCGATGAGGTCCAGCCGGGGCAGCGCGCCGCCGTCGGCCCGGACAGGATAGGAGAACGAGCCGCCCGCCGGCGGCGTGGCCGGCCATCCTCGTTCGTAGTTCTCGAGCGTCGTGCCGAACGTGCGGGGATCGAACACCGGCACCTTGCCCTGATAGTACGCGGGGTCGAAGAACTGCGCATGGCCCGCATGGCTCCCCGTGTGCTTCGGCAGGCCGTCCTCGCCCATGAATTCCCGGTAGACGATGGCGGTGTGATCGCCGCCCGGGTTGATCCCCTTGTTCGACGCGGCCGGCTGCGCGTGATCGTGGACGAGCCACACGCCCGGGCCCGAGGCGTAATACCCGTCGTCGCCCGCCCGCAGCGCCAGGTCGATGCGCTGCGCCGGGCCGACGTCGAAGGTGTCGCGCGTAATCTGCGCCGCCGGCGGCACCGGATAGCCGTCGAGATGCGTGAGGGTCGGATGGTGGCCGTGCGTGTGCAGGTAGACGGTGCGGGCGCCGACGTTCAGCACGCGCAGCCTCGTCCGCTCGCCGGAACTCACGACGATCGGCGAGTCGCGGAGCGTGAAGGGAAACGATCGCCCGTTGAGCAGGAAGATGTTCGGCTGCCGCTGCGTCGAGTCGTATTCGCGGTGCATCCGCTTCTCGATCTCGCGCGGGTCCGAGTACGCCGCCGGAATGCGGTGCAGGCGATCGTCGATGTCCATGTAGACGAGCGAATACTCGTTCTGGTACTCCTCGCGCGTCGCCTTCGACATCGACGCGATCCGCCCCGCGCCGGGAATCAGGTGCGCGAAGCGGTTGTACGGGCGGTCCGGCTCGATGACGAACATGCCCGCCAGGCCCATGATCGGGTGGATGTGGTCCTGCACGTGGCAGTGGTACCAGAAGGTGCCGGGCGGTCCGGCGACGAATTTATACGTGAACGACGCGCCCGGGGCGACGGCGTCCTGCGTCATGTGCGGCACGCCGTCCATGTTGTTCGGCTGCGTCGTGCCGTGCAGATGGATCGTGTGCGGCATGTAGTGCGTGTTGTAGAGCGTGATCTCCACCACGTCGCCCTGCTCGACCCGCAGCGTCGGGCTCGGTACGCGCGCCGCCGTGCTCATCGCCTGGCCGATCGGCGCGAACACCCAGAACGTCACGTACTCGCCGGGGTAGACCTCCTCCTGGATTTCGATGACCTCGAGATGGAAGCGGATTTCGTCGGGATCGCCGTCGCCGTCGAGGTCGCGCATCAGCTGCACCGCGCCTTCGTCGGCGCCTGGAATCGGCAGGAGCTCCGCCTCGAGATTCGCGCGCTCCACGTCCCCGCCGCGGCGATACGCGGCGGCGAGCGCGTAGCGATCGAGCCGTGGCACGAACTGGAGGTCGGCCGGATCGTGGGCCGACGCGCGGTCGCCGCCGGCGAGCACGGCGGCCGCGCCCGCTGCCGCGAGCGCCAGCCGCCACCGTGTCGTCATCGGGCGCCGGGAACCGGCAGCGCCTTCGGGACCGGCCCCGTGTAGCGCAGGACCATGAGGCCGCCGCCGTTGCCGTCGGTCAGGTACAGGAGCCCGGTGTCGGGATCCTGGAACACCTCGCGGGTGTGGCGATCCCGGCGGCCGCCGGGCGCGCCGGTCCGCGGCGACAGGAAGTGCCCGATGAACACCGGCGCGAACGGGTTGGAGATGTCCATCGCGCGAATCCCCTCGTCGTACCACGTGACGTACACGAGGCTCGGCGACCGCTGGTCCTGCATGGGCAGGTGCGTCGTCGTCCCCGAGCGCCCGCCGGGGCCGTCGGTGTCGCAGACGAACTCGCCCTTCCCTCTGTCGAACCGGTCGGACACGTAGTCGAAGCGGAAGGTGGAGAGGAGCGCCACGGCGGCCGGCCGCTGCCCGGCGACGACTTCCGGGTTCTTCAGATCGGACACGTCGAGGATCCGCCCGAACCCCGGCGGGCAGTCGAAGATCTCGTCGGTGTGCACGACGAGATCGGGGTGCTCACCCGGCTTCACCACGATCGGGAGCGAGGTGTGCGCGGCGCCGAGGAACCCGCCGTGGTACGGCGGGTTGTAGTCGTAGGTCGCCAGCAGCCGGGGCGTCGTCCGATCGGCGACGTCGAGAATCACCATGCCGGAGTCGCGCCACGCCGCGTACAGACGATTGTTGTAGTGGATGATTTCGTGGCACTGGATCACCTGCGGCTTCCCGTCCGGGCCGTTTCGATCCAGCGGGGCGTACTGCTCGCCCTTCATCTGGCCGGGGACGTGCCACGTTCCGACCGGCCTGATGTTCTTCACGTCGCTGTAATCGACGATGACGAGCGCCTCGCGATTGAGGTTCTCCGAGAACTGGCCGCAGCTGTAGACGTAGCGGTCGTCCATGTCGAGCCCGTGCGCCTGGCCGTCGGGCGCGAGCGCAACGAACGCGAGCTCGCGCGGCTTCCGCGGATCGGAGACGTCGTAGAGCGAGACACCGGCGCGGGCCTTCTGCCCGGCAGGCGGACGGATGGGATTGCCGCCGCCGGTGTCGTGGTTGAACGCGAGGATCTTCTTCTCGCGGTTCACGCGCAGATAGCCGCAGCGCGTCCCGGGGTTGCACGGGATGAACGCGAGCTGCCGCATGTTCCGCGGGTCGCGGACGTCGGCAATGACGATGCCGAAGATCGTCAGCGGCGAGTTGTACCCGGCGAGATACGCGATGCCGTCGTAGACGCGGACGGTGTTGAAGCCGGAGCCGATCTCCGGACCGGCCCGGCCGATCCCCTTCGCCCAGTCGGTGCGCTCGGGCACCTTGAAGTAGCTCTGGCCGAGCAGCTCGAAGTTCCGCATCGACGAGTACGCCTTGAAGTCGTCGAACGACAGGCTGAACGGATCGACGTTCGGCGGAATCGGCGTGTAGTCGGCCTTCGGGGCTAGCACCTGGGCGGAAACCGCCGCCGCGAGAATCAACAGGAAAGAGGTCGCCAACGCTCGGCGCATGATCCCTCCTCGAGCGAGCCCTGCCCAGGCCATCAGAAGTCGTACTGCACGCTGAACTTCGCCGAGCGCCCGACCAGAACCCCCTGCGGCGTCTGCCAGTTGCCGAACGCCTGGCTCTGCTGGAGCACGGCGTTCCCGTTCAGCGCATTGTACAGATCGGCGTTCAGCGACGTGCGTCGCGTGCCGAACCGCAGGATCTTCGCGATGCGCAGATCGAGCTGGTTCAGCCGTTCCCCGTAGAGCGTCCCCGGCTTGACGATGTTGACCGTGATGTTGTTGGAGCCGCCGGCGAGCGGCCGGCCGAGCGACGGCGACACGACTGCGTTCGTCGCGACGAAGTTGGCCTGAATCTCGGGGCCGGGAATGCTCTGGAGCGAGCCGCTCACCTGCAGGTCGATGCGCGGAATCGTGTACGCGCCGAGGAACTTGACCTGCGTGAGGAACATCGTGTCGATGTGGCAGTAGTCGAGCGGCGTCACGCCCGCCGCCGCCACCGTGAGCTCGGGGAGCTTCTCCACCACCTCGCAGTTGTCGGTCGACGTGCGTCCCGTGCTGAGGCCGCCCTGCAGCAGCAGGCCGCCCCGCACGCGGGCGTTCACCGTCAGGTCGACGCCGTTCCAGTGGCGGATCTGCCTGCCGAACTCGTCCGCGAACGTGATGAGGTTGTTCGACGGGCGCCCGAAGCTCGCCGGCCTCAGATCGCGCAGCCCGCCGATCGTGTAGCCGCCCCCCTCGGGCAGCCGCGGGTCGCGCGGCGCGGTGATGCTGAAGGTGTCGAAGTCGGCCGCCGTGAGCGCCTCGTTATCCGTCGTGGTCAGGTTGCCGTACCAGCGGCGGAAGTAGCCGACATCGACCGATACGCGCGGCAGCACTTCGCGCTGCACGCTCGTCGAGAACTCCCAGTTGAAACCGCGCACGCCCCACCCGCGCAGCAGCCGCGGGTCCCACCGCCCCGCGCCGCCGGTGACCTTCCCGAAGTTCGGGTTGGCCAGCGGGCCGCACTCGTTGTTGGCGGCCGGCGCGAGTAGATCGCAGTCGGGCCGGAAGTTGCGGTTGGCGTCGTTCCAGGAGCGGTTGGTTTCGAGCACGAGATTGCCGGCCACCGGGTTGCCGATGCCGTCCACCTGGGTGCCGTCGAGATACTTGTTCAGACTGATCTTGAACGCCGTCTTGCCGTCGCCGAACACGTCGTAGGCGGCCGCCATCTTCGGCGTGATGTCGTGCCACCGCAGCTGCTCGGTCTTCGGGATCGTGAACGGCACCGGCACGAATATCGAGGTGCCGTAGGGGTTCTTCGGATCGCTGATGATCTGCTCCGGGAAGTGGCTGCGCTTGTGGTCGTACCGCACGCCCAGGTTGAGTGTCAACCGGTCCATCGTCCATCGATCCTGGGCATAGACGCCCGGCTCGGCGTCGAGCGTCCAGAGATCGTGATAGGGCCGCACGCGGAGGATCACCTGGTTCGGGACGCCGCGGTTGAGACGGTACCGAATCGGCTGAATCGCGAACTGATTGTAGTCGGCACTCGCCCACGCATTGACGATCCCCGCCTTGAAGGCGTGCGCGCCGGTCACGTAGGACAGTGCGAATCGGTACCGAAGCGTCTCGTTGCGCGCGTTGCGATAGTCCCCGGGGCGTGTCTTGAGGTTCATGCCGTTCGACTGCTCGAGGAACCCGATCAAGGTCGCCGGCGAGCTGTCGCGCGGAAAGAAGCCCCACTTGTTGATCTGATGCAGGATGCTGGCGTCAACCAGCAACCGGTTCGTCAGCGGCGCCGTCCAGTCGCTGGTGATGAGCCGCTGCGGGCGGCCCCAGCGGTTTTCCGTGCCGCCGATCTGCGTCGCCGACTGGAGCGACGGACACTTGCACGACGTCTGCTGGCTGTACGAGAAGGCCAGCTTGTGGATCGGCGTCGTCTGCCACGTCACGCGCAACTGCGCGTCCTTCCAGGTGCCCTTGTTGATCGCCTTGCGGCTGAGATCCGGCGTGTAGCCCCAGACGTTCGGGTCGTCCTGCGTCGTGTCGATGAACACGCCCGCCACATAGTTGTCCGCGCGCAGGTAGCGGATCGACGAGTAGAACCACACCGTGTCACGCTTGAGCGGTCCGCCGAACCCGGGATTGACGTCGCCGTTCAGCTTCACGGAATTCGCGTGCGGCAGCCCCCGCGAACGCAGGTCGTCGTCGATGTTGTTGCCCGCGAGGTTCTCGTTCGTATAGCTGGCGAAGATCGTGCCGGCGTACTCGTTGCCGCCGTCGCGCGGGACGATGTTGGTGCGGACGCCACCCACCTCGTTCTCGGCGGAGGCCGCCGTGTCGACCACCACCTCCTGGATCGCGCTCATATTGGGCGTGAACCCCGTCTCGAACGCCTCGTTCCCCCACCCGGTCGAGAGCCCGTTGATGTTCATGCGCGAGTCCTGGAACTGGCCGCCATGGATCGCGTAGATGCCGACGATGTCGCCGACCGCGCCGCCCACGTCGTGGGCGCCGAGGCCGTACCAGTTGCCTGCGCCCTGCGTGACCGTGATGCCGGGGATCAGGACGACGAAGCTGGAGGGCATGCGCCCCGACGGAATGGCGTCGACGACGTCGCCGCCGATCACTCGCTGCTGCGTGGCGCTCTGCACGTCGACGAGCGGCACTTCGCCGGTAACGGTGACCGTCTCTTCCACCGAGCCGACCCGCAAGTCGGCGTCGACCGTGGCCGTGAACGTCCCGGTCAGCTCGACGCCTTCGCGCCGTACGGTCGCGAACCCCGAGAGCGTGAACGTGACGGTATACGCGCCGGGCGGAAGCGTGATGATCCGGTACTGGCCGCTGCCGTCGGTCGTGACGGAGCGGACCTTTTCGATGAGGGCTGGACTGGCGGCTTCCACCGTGACACCCGGCAGCACCGCGCCGGACGAGTCGCGCACCACGCCGGTGATCGAGGCCTGAGCAAAGGCTGCCGCCGGCAGCATCAGGAGCCACGCGCACGCACAACCGACACGAATGAGTCCACGCATCGACCACCTTGACGCGACTGAATGCGGCGAAAGCTAGCACGCGGCGCACCGCGTGTCAAAACGTTTTCACTTGGGATTTTCCGGCCCGGCCCGCCCTTGTTCGCGCCCCGGCCACGTGCTATTCTCCGGCCCCTGAAGAAGGCACAAGACACAAATCAGAAGTCACAATCCGTTGTGACTTGGGACTTGGGACTTGGGACTTGGGACTTCTAGCGGGAGGACATCATGCGTCAGGCAGCGG
>CAZGLC010000093.1:0-4092 GCA_964526235.1 uncultured Bifidobacteriaceae bacterium | reverse complement strand
TTGGGACTTGGGACTTGGGACTTCTAGCGGGAGGACATCATGCGTCAGGCAGCGGTGTTGTGCGCCCTGGTTGTTGGTCTTATCGGCCTTACCGTGACAGATGGCGCCGTGCAGGCCCGTCAGGGCATCGACCGCGGCTCGGTCAGCACCGGCGAAGCGACCGACCTGCGGCCCGTCAAGGGCGTACCGGAGAAGTGCCCGAACCCGGTGAAGGTCCAGCCCGACGTATTCCCGGTGCGGGTCGGCACCATCAAGGCGGAAGACGGCAAAACGTTCATGGTGCCGGGCCCGATCACCGAGGGCGCCATCGCCCCCGACATCTTCGACACGTGCATCGGGAAGGGTGACAACCCGAACTACATGTCCCAGCTGCAGACGGTCGTCATCGACAAGGACGGCGTCGAGATCACCGGGTACATTCACGGCGACAACTACTTCGAGCTCTACGTCAACGGCCAGTACGTGGCGCGCGACTCCATCCCGATGACGCCCTTCAACTCCAGCGTCGTGCGCTTCCGCGCGCGCTATCCGATGACGTACGCGTTCCTGGGTATCGACTGGGAGACGCACCACGGCGTCGGCATGGAGTACGCGCAGTACAACGTCGGCGACGCGGGGCTCATCGCGTACTTCAGCGACGGCAATGGCACGCACGCCGACTGGAAGTCGGAGGTGTTCTACATCGCGCCGCTCGACGACCCGGCCTGCGTGCGCGTCACGGCCGCGGGGCGCGACTCGAGCTTCTGCAGCCAGGCCAGGATTCCCGAGTGCCAGACGAAGCTGGCCGGCAACGCGTGCAAGGCGCTGCACTTCCAGGTGCCGCCCGACTGGACCTCGCCGAAGTTCAACGACTCCCGCTGGCCAAGCTCGATCATCTGGCGGCCGGTCGAGGTCACCAACCAGGCGGCGTACACTCAGTACACGAAGCTGTTCGGCGACGCAGAGTTCATCTGGACGCGCAACCTCAAGCTCGACAACCTCGTGCTCTCGCGCTACACGGCCAAGGGGCCGCGCAAGAACTGAACGCGCGTGGCAAGGACAAGGAGGTTCACGATGAGACTTCTGCAGATGGCGGCCGCGCTCGCGGCAGCGCTGTCGCTGTGGGCGGCGCCGGCGTTGCCGCATCACTCCTTCACCGTGGCCTTCGATGAACAGCGACCGGTCTCGATCGAAGGGGTCATCACCGAGGTGAAGTGGGAAAACCCGCACTCCTGGATCTTCGTCGAGACCAAGCGCCCCGATGGCGCCGCCGAACAGTGGCGGTTCGAGACGCAGCCGCCGAACACGCTGCGGCGGAACGGCGTCACGGCCGCCCTGCTGAAACCCGGCGCGCGCGTCACACTGAAAGGGTACGGGGCGCACGACCGCTCGTCGACCGCCGCCGCTGCCAGTCTGATCGTCTTCTCCACCGGCGAGACGTTTCGCATCAGCGCCGGCGGCACACCGCCGCCGAAAGAAGGCCAGTAGTGTTCGCCCGCGTGGCTCTCGTGGCGGCCACCGTCGTCCTGGCCGCCGCGCCTGCGCTCGCCCAAGACGTGGTGCCGCGCCTGGCCGACGGCAAGCCCGACCTCTCGGGGGTCTGGTGGTCGGGTGGCATCGGCGTCAAGCAGCACACTCTCGACCAACTCGAGCGCCTCTACAAGCCCGAGGCGCGGGCGATCATGAACACGCTGACCGAAGACGACGACCCGACGCTGCGCTGCATTCCGTTCGGGTACCCACGGGCGATGACACTCCCGTCGAACCAGCAGTTTCAAATCGTTCACACGCCGGGGCTGGTGGTGATCCTCAACGAGTACTTCCACAGCTACCGCACGATTCCGACCCTCGGCAGGCCCCACCCCGCCGACATCGTGCCGACCTATCTAGGCGACTCGGAGGGGCGCTGGGACGGCGACACGCTCGTCGTCGACGTGATCGGCTTCAATGGCCAGATCTGGCTGGCGGACGGCGCCGACAAACCGACGCCGACGAGCACCGGCGGCTGGTTCACCACCGACGCGCTCCACGTCGTCGAGCGCTGGCGGCTCGTCGATCGCGACACGCTCGAATACCAGGCGACGGTCGAGGACGCGAAGATCCTCACCGGCGCGTGGACGACGCCGGCGATCCGGGTCAAGCGAGCGCCCGAGGTCAAGGTGCGCGAAGCGATGTGCCTGGATACGACGACCTACGGCCTCACCGAGAAGGGGCGGCAGGAGCGGTCGCGGCCGTAGCGCGCACGATTTCGGTCATCTGGCGAACGGGTTCTGCACGCCGCCCGCGATTCCGTACTGATTGTTCTCCTGACAGATGTATTCCCGGATGTCGTCGCTCGGCGGGGCAAGGCGAGCGTTGAACGTGAGCGTGAACGGACGCGAGAACGCGCCCGGGTCGTCGATGGTGACCTCGTTGACGAGCGTTCCCATGTTCAGGCGCGTCCAGCGCTCCACCGTGTGGAGCCGCTCGGTGTGCGGCGTGCCCTGACGGTCGAGCCAGAACTTCGTATTGAAGCCGACCGTATCGATGACGAGCGTGTCCTTCTCCCACCAGCCGATCGAGTGGCCGTACCAGGTCGGATCGACGTCCGGGGGATGCGCGCGGCCGTCCATGAAGATCTGCCGGTAGCTGTGGATGTTCCCCTCGTAGAGGATGAACATGTGCGTCGGCTTCCTGTGCGTGTAGTTCGGCACGAAGCGCCAGGGGTACGGCGTGGCGCGCAGGACGCCGTTCGGCAGGCACCAGAGATACGGATCGTCGGTCTCTTTGCGTGAGGCCATCAGCGCCCGCGCCGACGGCAGCAACGGCAGCTCCTCGCCTTTCTTGAGTACCTGCGTGAGGCTCGCGTTGGCGCCGCCGCCGATCCAGATCCCATCGCTCACATCGATCGTGCCGTCGGGCAGCCGCGGCGCCTGACTGGTGGGCGGCGGGGGGCGGCGCACCTGCTGGCCAAGCGCGCCGCCGACATCGGGGGCCTGTGACTGCACCCCGAACGGCGCCATGACGACGACGATCCCGACCACGAAGAGCGCTGTTCGCATGCGATCGGGCTCGTCGCCGACAGCTAGAAGTCGATCTGTCCCGAGAGCCTGAACATCCGGGCGCCCATCACGCTCGTCGGGTGCAGCCATTCCGGGCCGTACGTGGTGTTCACCTGCAAGACACCGGCGCCATTGAACAGATTGAAGACGTCCACGCCGGCCGTCAGGCGCCGGCCACCCGCGCGAAAGATCCTCGTGAGGCGCAGATCCACCTTGTTGAACTGCTCGCCGTACATCGTGCCGGGCTGGATCAGCGGCACGGTCGCGGTTGCGGCGGCTCCGGCCGCGAGGTTGCGGCCGAGCGACGGCGCGATCTCCGCGTTGCTCGCGACGTAGGTCGTTGCCGAGAGCTCGGGCCCCGGCAGACTCTGGAGGACGACGCTCACCTGCAATCCCCACCACGGGAGAGGGGTGAATCCCATCAACTTGACCTGTGTCTGGAACGGAGGCCGCACGTCGCAGAACAGCGATTGCTGCGGCGAATCGACCGTGAAGCAGCCGTTCGTCGCGGTGCGCGCCGTACTCGTGCCCGCCGTGATCTGGGCGCCCGACGCGAGCCTCGCGTTGACGTTGAACTCGATGCCGTCCCAGACCTGGGTCTGCTCGCCATACCTCGAGGAGAACGTGACGAAGCTCTGCCGTCGTCCGAACTTCGCCGGCACCACGTCGTAATAGCCGCACTGCTGATAGCCCCCGCCCTGCGGGAGGCGCTGGTTGCGCGGTACGGTGATGCAGTACGGCTCGAAGTCGTTCGGCGTCACCTCGAGGTTCTCCGTCACGCGATGGTTGCCGAAGGTGCGGCGGAAGTACGCCGCCTGCACCGCAAGACCGGCGATCAGCTCGTGCTGAATCGACGCGCCGGTCTCCCAGTTGTAGCTGCGCGCGCCGAATCCGGTGAGCAGCTTCGGGTCGAAGCGCGTCGCGTTCGGGTTCTGCGTACCGAAGTTCAGATCAGACAGCCGCCCGCATTCACCGTTGGCCGCCGAGTTGGCGAAATCACAGTCGGGCACGAAGTCGCGATTGGCGTCGGTCCAGGTCCGCGTGGCGCTTAGAACCGACGTCAACACCGGGT
>CAZGLC010000092.1:15507-17045 GCA_964526235.1 uncultured Bifidobacteriaceae bacterium | reverse complement strand
GGGTAGAGGAGTATGTGCGGTGGCTGAAGTCCTGACGAACATCGAGGAGCTGCGCAACCGGATCGACGTGATCGACGAGCAGCTCGTGCGCCTGCTCAACGTGCGCGTGGCGTGCGCGGTGGAGGTGGGGCGGCTCAAGTACGAGGCGGGGCTGCCGATCTACCAGCCGGAGCGCGAGGCGCAGGTGCTGGCGAGCGTGCGGAAGTCGGCGCTGGAGCTGGCCGGGCCGCTCACCGCGGAAGCGGTGGTGCGGATCTTCGAACGGATCGTCGATGAGGCGCGGCGCGCCGAGCGCGCGGCGCGCGGCCCGGGCGAAGGCGCCGGGCGGGCGGAAGAGTAGTAGGCAGTAGGCAGTAGGCAGTAGGCAGCGGGGAGCGACCATGATCGTTGTAATGGAAGAACGGGCGACCGAAGCGCAGATCGACGCCGTGATCGCACGGCTCATCGAGCTGGGGACGGACGTGCACCGGTCATCGGGCGCGACGCGCACCGTGCTCGGGGTCGTCGGCACCGGCAAGGTCGAGAAGGAGATCATCGAGATTCTCGACGGCGTGCACGAGGTGCTGCGCATCTCTGAGCCGTACAAACGCGCGAGCCGCAGCTATCACCCCGAGGACACGGTCGTCACGATCGACGACGTGCGAATAGGCGGCGACGAGGTGATCGTGATGGCGGGCCCGTGCTCGGCGGAGAGCGACGAGCAGTGCCAAGCCACGGCGGCGGCGGTGCGGCGCGCCGGTGCGAAAGTCCTGCGGGGCGGCGGGTTCAAGCCGCGCAGCTCGCCCTACAGCTTCCAGGGCCACGGCGAACAGGGGCTGCAGATGCTCCGCCGGGCCGCCGACGCGCACAGCCTGAAGCTCGTGTCCGAAGTGATGGACGTCAGTCAGATCGAGGTCGTGGCCAAGTACTGCGACATGTTTCAGGTGGGCGCGCGCAACATGCAGAACTACACGCTGCTGCGCGAGCTCGGGTACGCGAGGAAGCCCGTGCTGCTCAAGCGCGGCATCTCGGCGACGATCGAAGAGTGGCTGCTCTCGGCCGAATACATCCTGGCCGGCGGGAACAACGACATCATTCTCTGCGAGCGCGGCATCCGCACGTTCGAGACCGCGACGCGCAACACGTTCGACATCTCCGCCATCCCGGTGGTCAAGAAGCTGAGCCATCTGCCGATCGTGGCCGATCCCAGCCACGGCGCCGGACGCCGGGACATGGTGGCGCAGCTGGCGCGCGCGGCGGTCGCGGCGGGCGCCGACGGCCTCATCATCGAAGTGCACAACGATCCCGATCGGGCGCTGAGCGACGGGGCGCAGTCGATGTTTCCTGCGCAGTTCGACCGCCTGATGGCGGAGCTGCGGATCATCGCGCCGGCCATCGGCCGGAGCATCTGCCTCGAAGCGGTCGCGCGGCGAAGCTGGGCACGGTAGTGGGCAGTAGGCGGTAGGCAGTAGGCAGGCCTGCTGACATGCCATCCGCTGAATCGCCCGTCTTTCCGAAAATCGCCATCATCGGCCTCGGACTGGTCGGCGGGTCGATCG
>CAZGLC010000092.1:5283-15407 GCA_964526235.1 uncultured Bifidobacteriaceae bacterium | reverse complement strand
CCCGTCTTTCCGAAAATCGCCATCATCGGCCTCGGACTGGTCGGCGGGTCGATCGCATTCGCGGCGCGGCGGGCATGGCCGTCCACTCACATCGTCGGGATCGACCGCCAGGCGGTGCTGCGCGAGGGGCTGTCGCGGCGCGCGATCGACGTGGCCGCCGACGATCTCTCGGCGGTGGCCGGTGCCGATCTGATCGTGCTGGCCGCGCCGGTGCGGCAGAACGTCGGCCTCCTCCGCCGTGTGGCCGAGCATGCGCCGGCATCGGCCATCGTCACCGACGTCGGCGGTACGAAACGCACGATCGTCGAGGCGGCCGCGGCATTGCCCACGGCGCTGACGTTTGTCGGCGGGCACCCGCTCGGCGGCGGGGCGCGCGGCGGATTCGAGTTCGCGACCGCCAGCCTGTTCACCCGGCGCCCCTGGATCTTCACCCCGCCTGACGGCGAGCCATCTCCTGCCATCCGCGCCGCCATCGAGCGCCTCTCGGCGTTCGTCACCGGCGTCGGCGCCCACCCGACGACGATGTCGGCCACGGATCACGATCGCCTGCTGGCGCTCATCAGCCATCTGCCGCAGCTCGCGGCCACGGCCCTGATGGAGGTCGTCGGGACGACGGTGGCGGACACAGGGCTGCGGCTGGCGGGGCAGGGGCTGGTCGACACCACGCGGCTCGCGTCGAGCCCGGCCGACGTCTGGCGCGACATCTGTCTGACCAACGCCGACGAGATTGGCCGCGCGCTCGACCTGCTGATCGAGCGGCTGTCGGACCTCCGCAGCGATCTCCAGCGGACCGAAGTCGTCGATGCGGTGTTCGACCAGGCGGCACACTGGCGGGCCGAGTTGATGAAGGGGCGCGAGTAGGTTCCGGTATACTCACGCCGCAGGAGGGTGCCATGAAGGCGTGCGTATTCGCGTTGCTCGTGCTCTTCACGATGTCAGCCGGCGTGCTGGCGCAGGGCGGCGCCGCATCGCATGTGGGCGTCGCGAAGAAGGCCGCCGGCCAGGATCACCTGGCGCTCTTCAACAACATCTGCACGCCGCCGCCGAAGCCCCAGCCGCCGCAGGCGGGCGGGGGCGGCGGCCAGGCGCAGGCAACGCCGCCGCGCGAGACGTGGTACGCGCCCCCGGTCAAGGTGTTCGACAACCTCTACTACGTCGGCATGACGGAGTACAGCGCGTGGGCCGTGACGACGTCCGAGGGGATCATCGTGATCGATCCGCTGTTTCATTACTCGGTCGAAGAAGAGATCGTCGGCGGCCTGAAGAAGCTCGGCCTCGACCCGAGCCGCATCCGTTATGTGGTCGTGAGTCACGCGCATCAGGACCACGTCGCCGGCGCGGCGTTCCTGCAGGAGCGCGGCGCGCGCGTGGTGATGAGCGCTGCCGACTGGGACTTCCTGGCGAACGACCCGGGGAAATGGCCCAAGGCCAAGCGCGACATCGTCGCCCCTGACGGCTACACGCTGACGCTCGGCGACACGACGCTGACGCTCTATCACACACCGGGGCACACGCCCGGCACGGTGTCCACGGTGATCCCGCTTCGCGACGGTGCGAACCGTCACACGGCGATCCTGTGGGGCGGGACAGGCTTCAACTGGCGGGGCGGCTCCCCGCGGTACATCCAGCCGAACACGCCGCCGAAGTACTGGTACGACAACTACGCGAAGTCGGCCACGAAGATGCGCGGCGTGGCGAAGCAGGTGGGCGCCGACGTCGTGCTGTCGAACCATCCGCAGTACGACCAGTCGACGACGAGGCTCGCGCAGATGCCGAAGCGATCGGCGGGGCAGCGGCATCCGTACGTCATCGGCCGGGACAGCGTCGATCGCTTCCTGACGGTGGCCGAAGAGTGCGCGCTGGCGGGTCCGCTCTGGTAGGCCATGAAATCGCGCGGGGAAGCGCTGCGCGATTACGTCGTGCGGCGCCTGCTGCTCATGGTTCCCACGTTTCTGGGAATCACGTTCTTCACGTTTCTGCTGATCCAGTTCGTGCCCGGCGGGCAAATCGATCAGCTGCGGATGGCGCTCGCCGGGGCCGGGGGCCCCGGTGAAGGGGGCGGTGGCAGCGGCGCGCGCGTCCAGCTCGACATTCCAGAGGAGCAGCTGGCGCGGCTCCGCGAGTTCTATGGCTTTGACAAGCCGTTTCTCGTCGCCTACGGCACCTGGCTGTGGGATGCGGTCCGGCTCGATCTTGGCCAGTCCTTCCGCTACAACGAGCCGGTAACGGGCGTCATCGCCGACCGTCTGCCAATTTCCATCTACTACGGCGTCATGACGGCGTTCTTCACGTACGTCATCTGCATCCCCCTCGGCATCCTCAAGGCGATCAGGCACCGGACGCGGCTCGATAACCTGACCTCCGTCGTCATCTTCGTCGGCTACGCGATTCCGGGATTTGCTCTGGGCGCGGTCCTCAGCAATCTGCTCGCAGTACGGTGGCCGACGTTCCCGCTTGGAGGATTCGAGTCGCCGGGCGCCGACCAGCTCGCGCTGACGGCCCGCGTGCTCGACGTGCTCTGGCACTCGGTGTTGCCCCTCGTCGCCTATCTCGTCAGCGCGTTCGCCGTCACGACGATGCTGATGAAGAACAGCCTGCTCGAGAACATGAGCGCCGACTACGTGAAGACCGCGCTGGCCAAGGGCCTGCACTGGCGCCGGGCGATCTTCGTCCACGCGCTCCGGAACTCGCTGATTCCGATGGCGACGAGCATCGGCGGCCTGCTCGGCATCTTCATGACCGGCAGCTTCCTGATCGAGCGTGTGTTCAATATTCCGGGCGTGGGGCTGCTCGCGTTCGAGGCGATCCAGGCGCGTGATTTCCCCCTCGTGATGGGGTTCCTCGTGATCTCGAGCGTCCTGCTGATGTTCGGCAACCTCGTGTCCGACCTGGCGGTGGCGTTCGTCGATCCGCGCGTCAGGTTCGAGTAGCGCGATGGCCTGGATCCGGCTCGATCCGATCACCCGGAAGCGCTTCGAGCGGTTCCGGCGTATCCGGCGGGGCTACTACTCGTTCGTGATCCTGATGGCGGCGATCGTCCTGTCGATCTTCGCGCCCTATCTCGCTGAGAGCCGGGCGCTCGTCATCTGGCACGACGGCCGGCTGTACCTGCCGACCTTCCAGTTCTACGACATGAACACCTTCGGCCAGGCGCCGCCGCCCGATTGGGATACGGGTGAGATCGAGACCGAGTACCGGCGGCTGCAGGGCGAGTGGGAGCTCGACAATCGCGGCAGCGTCGTCATCATGCCGCCGATTCCGTGGAATCCCTACGAGAACGACTTCTGGTACAACGAGATCCTGAACGAGATCCAGGCGGAGATGGACGCCGGGGATGCAGCCGGCGCGGCGCGGTTGGCGCGTCGCGACGGTCTGAACGAGCTGGCCGCGGTCATCGACTCGGGTGAGATTCAGCGGCTGCTCGCCGATCCCAACCGCTCACCGACCGGCAACCTGGTGGGCCTGGCGCGCAGCGGGACGATGCCGTCGCTCGCAGGCCTGGGGCAGGTGCCGCCGACGCCACCCCACCTCGCGCGCGGGCATTACCTGGGCACCGATGCACAGGGGCGTGACGTGGCCGCACGCCTGCTCTACGGGTTCCGCATCTCGATCTTCTTCGCCATCTTCCTCGTCGTGTTCGGCCAGGTGATCGGGACGTTCGTCGGCAGCCTGCAGGGATACCTCGGCGGACGGTTCGACATGATCAGCCAGCGCGTCATCGAGGTGCTGATCTCGATCCCGTTCCTCTACGTGGTGATCATCATGGCGGCGCTCTTCGCGCCGAGCTTCTGGATGCTGCTCGCCATCATGGCGCTGTTCCAATGGATCACCATCACCTTCTACATGCGCACTGAGATGTACCGGGAGAAGACGCGCGAATATTGTCTCGCGGCGAAGTCGTATGGCTCCTCGCACCTGCGCGTCATCTTCCGGCATCTGCTGCCGAATTCCCTGACGCCGCTCGTCACGTTCACGCCGTTCGCAATCGTTGGGGCGATCTTTGCACTGACGAGCCTCGATTACCTCGGGTACGGCCTGCCCGCCCCGACGCCGAGCTGGGGTGAGCTGATCGACCAGGCGCTGCAGATCGAGAATCGCGACCGGCTGTGGCTGACGCTCGCGCCCTTTGGCGCGCTCACCGTCACGCTCGTGCTCGTGGTGTTCATCGGCGAGTCGGTCCGCGAGGCATTCGACCCGAAGCAGTACGCACGGTACGAATGAGCACCGGGAGAACCCGCATGAAGAGCCGATCCATTCTTGTGCTGCTCGCCGCCGTTGTCGTGGCGGCTGCGGCGTCCGGACAGCAGCCGCCGCCGCCGGCGCGCGAGGGCGCCACACCGGCTGCGGTCCGCCTGCCGTCGGGCGTCGTGTGGGAGACCAACAATGAGGATCCACCGATCGGGTCGCCGAAGGCGCTTCGCGGGGGAACCTTCCGCTTCGGGATGAGCTCGTACCCGCTGACGTTCAGGCTGATGGGGCCCAACTCCAACGACGCGTTCGCCGCATGGAATCGTCTGTTCACCATGAATTTCACCCTCGTCGGGCTCCACCCCGTCACCGAGCGGTTCATTCCCGTCATGGCGACGCACTGGTCGGTGCAGCCGGATGGACGCACGATCTATTTCCGTCTCGATCCCGACGCCCGGTTCAGCGACGGCGAGCGGATCACCGCCGACGACTACGTGTTCACATTGGAGATGATGCGCTCGAAGCACATCGTCGATCCGTTCTACAACACCTACGCCGAGCAGTATTTCGAGTCGGTGGACAAGATCGACGACTACACGCTGCGCGTCGTGGGAAAGAGGCCGAGCTGGCGGCCGCTCTACGACTATGCCCTGTACCCGATGCCCTCACATGCGATCGCGCTCGACGAGTCGTGGGTGACGCGCACCAACAACGAGCCGCAGGTTGCCGTCGGCCCGTACGTGGTGTCCGAGATGCAGACGGGGCAGTCGGTGACGTTCGAGCGGATCCCGAACTGGTGGGGCGACAAAAAGCGCTACTTCCAGGGGATGTTCAACTTCGACCGCATCAACCTGCCAGTGATTCCGTTCGAGCGGCAGCTCGACTTCATGCGCCGTGGCACGGTCGACATGATCGTCGAGCCGACCGCGAGAACCTGGAACGAGGAGTACACGTTCCCGGAGGTGCGCAACGGGTGGATCCGGCGGGCGCGCGTGTTCGTGGAGGTCCCGTCGGGGGTGTCCGGCCTGCACATGAACCTCGAAGCGCCGATCTTCCAGAACAAGAACGTCCGGAAGGCGATGCAACACCTGTTCAACTTCGAGCGGTTGAACAGGAACATCATGTACAACGAGTACTTCCGCCAGGTCTCGTTCTTCGAGGGCACGGAATTCGCCAACCCCGACCTCGAGCCGTATGCCTTCGATCCTGTCAAGGCGCGGGACTACCTGCAGAAGGCGGGATACCGCCGACCCGAGTACCTCGCGGACCAGACGCTCCTCGGCAGTCTCCGGAACGCCGTTCGCGGCCTGATCCTCACCCGGACCGACACCGACGACATTCTGGTGAACGAAGAGGGCGAGAAGGCGAGCTTCTCCGTCATCTACGGCAGCCGCGGCCTGGAACGCCACCTCACCGTCATGCAGCAGGAGTACCGCCGTGCCGGCGTGGATATGCGTCTGCAGCTGCTCGAAGGCGGCACTGCATTCCAGCGAGGTCTCGAACGGAAGTACGAGATGACGATGACCGGCCGGACGAGCGGCTACTACCCGGATCCGCGGCAATACCTGCACACGGATTTCAAGAAGACGACGAACAACAACAACATCTGGGGTTTCGGCACCGCCGACGTGGACGGGCTGATCAAGGTCTACGAGGAGAGCCTCGATCCGAAAACACGGCTCCAGGCGATGTCGCGCATCGACGCCATCGTGTACGACGAGGCGTTCTACATCCCGTTCTGGATGGCGCCCTACCAGCGGCTGGTGTACTGGGACTACGTGCAGTTCCCCGAGTTCTTTCTCCCGAGGCGCACCGAGCAGGTGACGGACTACCTGGTCTACTGGATCGATACGAAGAAGCAGGCGGCGCTCGCGGAGGACATGCGGGCCGGACGCACCTATCCCGTCGATGACAATACCGACAAGGACTTCTACGGCATCCGCCAGCGGTTCCAGTAGCGGCTTGTCGAGCGCATCGGGGCCGCTCCTCGAGGTTGAGAATCTCCAGGTGGGCTTCGATACCGAAGCCGGCCTGCTCCGCGCCGTCGACGGCGTGTCGTTCTCGGTCGGCGCCGGCCGCACGCTCGGTCTCGTGGGCGAGTCCGGGTGCGGCAAGAGCGTGACGGCGTCATCCATCCTCCGGTTGATTCCCAGCCCGCCGGGCCGGATGCTCGGCGGCGCGATTCGGTGGGACGGCACCGATATCCTGCAGCTCCCGCGGAAGGAGCTGACGCGGGTCCGCGGCCGGGAAATCGCGATGATCTTTCAGGACCCCATGACGTCGCTCAATCCGGTCTTCACGGTCGAGCGGCAGATGACCGAGGTGCTCACGTACCACTTCGGCCTCGACACGCGCGCGGCCCGCGCAAAGTCGATCGAGATGCTGCGCACGGTCGGCATCGCGGAGCCGGAAGCGCGCCTCTCGTCCTATCCCCACGAGCTGTCAGGAGGGATGAAGCAGCGCGTCATGATTGGGATGGCGCTGCTCTCCGAGCCGCGGCTCCTGATCGCCGATGAGCCGACGACCGCGCTCGACGTCACCATACAGGCCCAGATTCTGGATCTCATCCGGGAGCTGCAGGCAAAAACCGGCACCGCCGTCATCTTCATCACCCACGATATGGGGGTCGTCGCGGAAATGTGCGACGAGGTCGCCGTCATGTACGCGGGCCGCATCGTCGAAGCCGGAGACATCGTCTCGGTGTTCGAGCACAGCGAGCATCCGTATACCCGGGGTCTGCTGAAGAGCATCCCGCGAAAGGGCGTCGAGCGGAAGACGCCGCTGCCGACGATCGAAGGCGTGGTGCCGTCGATGCTCGATCTTCCGCCGGGATGCCGGTTCTCGGATCGCTGCTGGCGGCGCAAGGAGCGCAGCGCGCCGGAGCAGGAGCGCTGCGTCGCGATCGATCCGCCCCTCGAGCCGAAGACGTACAGCCGCGCGGCCTGCCATTATCCGGTGGGGGACCTGCCGTGAACGGCAACGGACCCGACGCGATTCTGTCGATCCGCGATCTGCGGAAGCACTACCCGATCCACGGCGGCATCTTCGGCGGACGGATCGGCGACGTGCGCGCCGTGGACGGAGTTACCCTGTCCGTCGCGACCGGCGAGACGCTGGGACTGGTGGGTGAGTCGGGGTGCGGGAAGTCGACCCTCGGCCGCACCGTGATCCGGCTCGAAGATCCAACCAGCGGCCAGGTGTTCTTCGAGGGGCGGGACATGGCGCACGCCTCGCGCGCGGAGCTCTTCCGGCTCCGGCGCGACATGCAGATCATCTTCCAGGACCCGTACTCCTCGCTCAATCCGCGGATGACGGTTGGGGAGATCGTCCGCGAGCCGCTCGTCGTCCACCGGCTCGGCACGCGTCCGCAGCAGATCGAGAAGGTGCGCGCGCTGCTCGAGACCGTAGGCCTGACCGGCGAGATGCTCGACCGTTATCCACACGAATTCTCCGGCGGCCAGCGCCAGCGGATCGGCATCGCCCGCGCGCTGGCGCTCGACCCCCGGCTCGTGATTGCCGACGAGCCTGTGTCGGCGCTTGACGTGTCGGTGCAGAGTCAGGTGCTCAACCTGATGCTCCGGCTCCAGCGGGACATGGGCCTGACGTACCTGTTCATCAGCCACGACCTGTCGGTGGTGGAACACGTCAGCGACACGATTGCGGTGATGTATCTGGGGCGGATCGTCGAGAAAGGGCCCGCGGCGCGAATGTTCGAGAGACCCGCGCACCCCTACACGCGCGCGCTCATCGCCGCGATTCCAGAGCCGGATCCGCGCGGCCGCCGGACGTCGCCGGTGGTGAGGGGCGAAACCCCAAGTCCCGTGTCACCGCCGCCGGGCTGCCCGTTTCATCCACGGTGCCCGTACGCCATCGAGGAGTGCAAAGCGGGCGTGCCGCCCCTCGACCCGGTGCCCGGGTCGCACGGCGCGGGTGGCGAGCACGTCGCCGCCTGCATCCGCAAGCACGAGATCTGACGCTCAGCGGCGGCGCGCGGTAATCGCGTCGACCGCCTGCGGGTTCTCCAGCGCCGACAGGTCGCCCGGCGCTTCGCCCAGATAGGCCCCGCGAATGACGCGGCGCATCACCTTGGCGTTGCGCGTCTTCGGGAGGTCCCGAACGAACTCGATCGCCTCCGGACGGAGCGGCTTCCCCAGCCGGGCGGCCACCAGCGCCTCGAGCTCCTCCGCCAGTTCCGGACTGGCGGTGTGGCCGGGACGAAGGACGCAGAAGCAGACGAGCGCCTGCCCCTTGGTGGCGTGGGGCACGCCGATCGCCGCCGCTTCGATGACCGCCGCATGCTCCACGAGCACCGACTCGACTTCGGCCGGTCCGAGCCGCTTGCCGGCGATCTTGATGGTGTCGTCCGAGCGCCCGAGGATGTACCAGAAGCCGTCCTCGTCAATCGCCGCCCAGTCGCCATGGACCCATACGCCCGGGAAGCGCGACCAGTAGGTCTGCTCGTAGCGCTCGGGGTCGCGCCAGAAGCCGCGTGTCATGCCGATCCAGGGCGCGCGGACGACGAGCTCCCCGACCTGGTTGCGGACCGGCCGCCCCTGATCGTCGACGACGTCGGCGGCGATCCCCGGCGCCGGGCCGGCGAAGGAGCACGGCTTGATCGCCGTGAGCACGTTGCCCGCGACGAGGCCGCCCGACACCTCCGTCCCGCCCGAGTAATTGATGATCGGCACCCGCCGGCCGCCGACCGTCTCGAAGAGCCAGCGCCACGATTCGGGATTCCAGGGTTCACCGGTCGACCCGAGGATGCGGAGCGACGAGAGGTTGTGCGCCCGCACCGGCGCGTCGCCGTGCTTCATCAGCGAGCGGACGAGCGTCGGCGAGACGCCAAGCACGGTCACCCCGTGGCGCTCGACGATCGACCACAGCCGGTCCGGCCCAGGATGGTCGAGCGCCCCGTCGTAGATCACCATCGTCCCCGCCAGGAGCGTCATGCCGAAGACTTCCCACGGGCCCATCATCCAGCCCATGTCGGTCACCCAGAACATGGTGTCGGTGTCGTGCACGTCGAAGCAGTGGACGAGATCCTGCGCCGATTTGATCGGGAAACCGCAGTGCGTGTGCACCGCGCCCTTGGGCCGGCCCGTCGTCCCCGACGTATAGATGATCATCAAGGGGTCTTCGGCGCCGGTGCGTGCCGTCTCGCACACGTCGGACTGCCGGTTGACGAGATCCGGCCAGAGGTGGTCCCGGCCTGGCGTGAGCGGCACGTCGAGGCCGAGACGCGGAACCACGAGGAGGTGCCGCACCGACGGCGCAGACGCCGCCGCCTCGTCCGCCACCGTCTTCATCTGGACGATCTGTCCGCGCCGGCGCACGCCGTCGGCGGTGACGAGGAGCATCGCATCCGCGTCGCGCACCCGCCCGCCCACCGCATCGGCGCCGTAGCCGGAAAAGAGCGGCAGGATGATCGCGCCGATCTTGATGGCCGCGAAGAAGGCGACGATGAGCTCGGGGCACATCGGCATGAAGAGCGCGACGCGATCGCCTGGGCCGACGCCGAGCGCGCGGAGCGCATTCGCGCATCGGTTCACGTCGCGGTGCAGCTCCGCGTACGTCACCCCCCGCGTCGCGTCCTCCTCGCCTTCCCAGCGGATGGCGGGCTTGTGCGCGACCGGCGTACCGATCCATTTATCGAGGCAGTTATGGACGATGTTCAGCCGGCCGCCGACGCACCAGCGCGGCCAGGCGATGCCGCGCGAGAGGTCGAGGATCTCCCGATACGGCTCGTAGAACTCGATGCCGAGGTCGTCGAGGACGGCGCGCCAGAACCACGCGGGATCGTGTGCGGATCGCTGCAGCAGATGGTCCAGATCGGCAAGCCGGTGGCGGGCGATGAAGGCGGCAAGCCGGCTCTTATCGCGATAGTCGGCGGTGGGCCGCCACGCGATCTCGCCGCCGAATTCGAAGTCGGGCATCGT
>CAZGLC010000092.1:2909-5183 GCA_964526235.1 uncultured Bifidobacteriaceae bacterium | reverse complement strand
GCGGCGCTCGACGCGATTCGGGACCACGCGCGGCGTGACAGCCCGTACGAATGCTGCGGCCTCCTCATCGGCACGGCCGGCGAGGTGCTCGAGGCCGTCGCTACGGCCAACGTCGCCGCCGATCCGCTGCGCCGCTACGAAGTGTCGCCGGTGGAGCACCTGGCGCAGATCCGCCGGTGCCGCGAGAGCGTCGCCCAGGGCGCGCCGGGCCTAGCCGTGGTCGGCGTCTATCACTCGCACCCGCGTTCGAGTCCAGAGCCGTCGCCGACCGACTGGGAGCAGGCGTTCGAAGAGTTCCTGTACGTGATCGTGGGACCGGTGGGAGACGCGCCGATGGAGATTCGCGCCTATCAGCTCAGCGGCGGGCGGTTTGCGCGTGTCGATCTGATCGAGACCTGACCACGTCCTCGAGCAGCCGCTCCACGCGCCCGAGCACCGTGGGCCATCGATATTCGCGCTCGACATAGGCGAGCCCCTGGCGGCCCAGCGTGTCGCGATCGGCCGGCCGCCGCAGCAGGTAATCGGCCGCCTCGTCGAACTCCGCGGGAAACATGTAGTACAGCCCGCCGTTGGCGCGCGTCACCTGTCCCGCCAGCACCTTGCACCGGCCGTTCACCAGTGCGGGGACCGCGTGATTCCAGGCCTCGAGCAGCACGATGCTCAGGCTTTCGTACCAGGACGGGACGACGAGCGCGCGCGCGTGGGCGAGGAGCGCGTTGCGCACCCCGTCGGCGACGTAGCCGAGGGCGCGAATCTGCGGATGCTCGGGAATCTGCATCGTGGCAGGGCCCGCGAGCACGAGCGTGACGTCGGGGCGCGTCGACGCGTAGTTCTGAAAATTGTCGAGCAGGGCGTCGCACCCCTTGTTCCGATCGACGCGCCCCAGATAGAGCAGATAGTCCGGGGGAATGCCCAGCGCGTCGAGCGGCGCCCGCGGCATCGCGCTCGCCGGGGCCGGCTCGAGGCCGGTACCGACGACGGCCGTTGGAAACGGCGGCCGGTACATGCGCGCGGCCACGAGCTGTTGCTCCTCGGGCGTCAGGAAGAGAAAGCCTGCGGGTTTCGCCAGGAACTCCGGCAGCACGTCGAGATTGATCGCCGGCTCTTCTTCGGCGGTCGGGACCAGCACGGCGCGGTCGGCCACGAGCGGCAGCCCGAAATAGGACGGGAAGTAGCGGAACGTCCAGAAGAGCACCAGGTCGTACTCGCGTCCGTGCGCGCGCAGGTGATCGAGCAGCGCGGGCGCCTCGGGGCCGTTCTCCCGGAACCACTCCTCCTGCCGCTCGCGCGGGGCGCCGCCGTCGAACACCTCGTCGCTCAGATCGGCAAAGATCTTCATCCGGCGCTGCCGCGCCACCGGAAAGCGCAGCGCCGGCACGCCGTTCTCGACCGTGCGCCCGGCCGGCAGCTCGTTCGCCCATGTGACGTAGTCCTTCGCGGTCGTGGTGAGGACCGTGATGTCGTGCCGCGCGGCACAGCGCTCGGCGAGCTCGCGGCAGTGCCCTTCGGAGCCACCGGCAATGGAGGCGCCGTAGCGCTGGACGACGAACGCGAGCTTCATTCCCTGGCGGCGGGTGAGCGGCGGTCGAGCTCGCGGCGGAGCAGCGCGGTTTCGAGCGCCAGCTCCTGCACGCACGCGAACAGCACGTGGTTGACCCGGCGCTGCCGCTCGAAGTTGTCGCGGCTGTACTCGTAGAACCAGCGCAACAGCGGCATGACGAGGCGGCGCTTGATGAAGATGAAGAGCCCCGCGGACGCCGGGCCGCGGTGCGACTGATAGCGCATGCTGGTCGTGAGGCGCCAGGTGCTGGGCTCGCCGAGCAGCTCCGGCAGCAGCAGCCGCGCGTCCTCGGGCGTGCTCGCCGCTGCGCGCAGCAGCGACTCGACGTCGGCAAAGAGCGCCGGATCGTCGAACGCCCGCGCACCGCCCTCGTCGGCGAGCTGGCTGCGCAGCCGCTCGCGGACGCGCCGGTGCAGCTCCGCCATCACCGTTTCGACGTCGACACCGGCGCCGGCCCGGCCGGGTTCACCTGCCAAAGTATTCGCCTGCGCCCGCCCTGACCTGGATGTTGGTGGTGGCGCTCGCGACGGTCTTCGTCTTCTGCTTCAGCCGGAGGACGACGCGATAGGCGCCGCCCTGGCGGTAGATGTGATCGGCGGAGTAGCGTCGCTGGATGGTGCTTTTGCCCGCTTCGTACGGGTCGCAGTCGCTGGTGTTTTCAGAAATAGTGCCGTCGCCCCAGTCCCACTCGACCGTGGCGCAGTAAAAATCGG
>CAZGLC010000092.1:0-2809 GCA_964526235.1 uncultured Bifidobacteriaceae bacterium | reverse complement strand
GATCGGCGTCACCACTACCGCCTCGCGTGACATCGAGACCGAGTTCCTGGTCATCCCGGTCTTCGAAGACGACATCGGACCCGACGAATCGGCGGTCGATACCGCCTCGGCGGGCGATGTCAGCGGCGCGCGCGCCCGCAGCGAGTTCAAGGGCGGCGCGTATGAAGTGTTCACGCCGGCCGTCGCCGGCTGGAAGGCGGGGCGTGTCGCGCTCGTCGGCCTCGGGCGGCGGAAGGATTTCTCCACCGATCGCCTGCGGCGCGCCGCGGCCACCGCCGCGCTCGCCGCGCGCCAGCGGCGGCTCCAGCGGCTGGCGATCGTGCATCCCCCATCCATAACCGCGCCGGCGCTGGAGGCCGCGCAGGCCATCGCCGAAGGGGCGGTGCTCGGCAACTTCGACGGCGCGTCGTACAAGACGACCGATCCGCCGCGCGTGTGGGTCGATCACGTCCAGCTGCGCGTCGAGGGCGATGGGGAGGCGATGCGCCGGGCGGTCGAGCGCGGCCGCGTGCTCGGTGAGTGCACCAATGTCGCGCGCGAGCTGGCCAATGAGCCGGGTAACGCGCTGACGCCGCGCGTCTTCTCCGAGCGCGCGACCGCGATCGCGCGCGAGGCCGGCCTCTCGGTCGAGGTGCTCGACGAGACGCGCATCACCGATCTGCGCATGGGACTCCTGCTCGGCGTCGCGCGCGGGAGCCAGGAACCGCCGCGGGTGGTCGTCCTCCGGCACGAGCCGCAGAACCGGGGCCTGACCCCCGTTCGGGCGGATGGGGGTCAGAGCCCGGTTCTGGGGCTCGTCGGGAAGGGCATCACGTTCGACTCGGGCGGCATCTCGATCAAGCCGGCCGAGAACATGGACAAGATGAAGGACGACATGTCCGGCGGAGCGGCGGTCCTGATGGCGATGGCCGCCATCTCGCGGCTGCGCGCGCCCGTCCGGTGCATCGGCGTGATCCCGATGACGGAGAACATGCCGGGCGGCCGGGCGCTCAAGCCGGGCGACGTCCTCGTGAGCGCCGAAGGCAAGACCGTCGAGGTGCTCAATACCGACGCCGAGGGACGGCTGGCGCTCGGCGACGCCTGCTGGTACGCGCGGCAACTGGGCGCGACGCACCTGGTGGACGTCGCGACGCTGACCGGCGCCTGCGTGGTGGCGCTCGGCAAGACGACGAGCGGCCTGTTCGGGACGCCCGAGGCGTGGGTCGAGACGGTGCGCCGGGCCAGCGATCGCGCCGGCGATCGAATGTGGCCGATGCCGGTGTTCGACGATTACAAGGAACTGTTCAAGAGCGAGATCGCCGATTTCGCCAATACCGGCGGACGGGCGGGTGGCGCCATCACGGGCGCGCTCTTCGTCAGGGAATTCACCGGCGACCTGCCCTGGGTCCACATCGACATCGCGGGGACGGCGTGGGCCGAGGACGGGAAGCCGTATCAGCCGAAGGGCGCGACGGGCGTCGGCGTGCGGACGCTCGCCGAGCTCGCGCTCGGCGTTGACGGGTGGGCTACACTCTAAGAGCGCGTCGTTCACCCCTCTCGATTCTCTGTTCTCGGTTCGTGTTCAGGTTCGAATGCTCCAGCAGCCGCCCCCGTTCGTCGTCGACGTGATGAAGCAGCCGACACCGGCGCGCGACATCAGCATCGACTACATCCTCACGATGTTCGCGACGGCGGGAGTGATCCTCGCCATCGCCGCGGTGGGGGGGCTCATCGCCGGTGCGATCTTCATCGGGCTTCGGCGCCTGCGGGACGCGTCGACGCCGCCGACGGATAGCAGTCACGTGCGCTTGAAGATCTGAGCTTCCGAACTGCAGTTCTGGGTTCTGCGTTCCGGGTTCCGGGTTCGTGTTCCCGGTTCGAGTTCTCAGTTCCGGGTTCGGCGTTCGCGGTTCTGGGTTCGGCCACAGGTACGCAATTCTGAACACCTTTCCGGTAGCTCCCTCGGAAACAAGCCGCTTTTCCCCTGGTCCCCTGGCACGGTTGGTGCCTGATCGGGGGCATGGGAGTCGCATCCTTCGAGGATCTGCGCGCGTGGCAGACGGCGCGGGCGTTCACGTTGGCTGTCTATCGCCTGTGCGATGCAGGATCGCTGGCGAAGGACTTCAAGCTCCGCGACCAACTGCGGGAGTCAGCTGCGTCGGCAGTCAGTCACGTTGCTGAAGGGTTCGGACGCTTCAATCCCGCCGATTTCGCCCGCTTCCTTGGAATGGGGAAAGCCTCATTGATCGAAGCGCAGAATCATCTGCAGGATGCGGTCGATCGCGGACACATCACCGACGAAGTTCGAATCGAACACTATTCGCTCGCGAAGGCCGCGTTGCGCGACGTGGTGTCGTTGCTCGAATACCTGCAGTCGCCCAAGGCCGCTGCGAATGCCCAGAAGGCCCGCGCGAAGCGCCAGGCGCGCCGACTTCAGCATCCCGAAAGCGAAACCAGGAAGTCAGAGTAGAACCGCGGAGTCCGACAACCCGCTCGCTTTGCCCTTGGATGCAGTCGTCGCAACGTAACAGGTTGTCGCACATGCACAGGTCACGGTCAGCAACCGCGTGTCCTCTGTCACTTGTGTGCCGCTGCGTAGGCTCCATCGACGCGCGCACTTGGTCACTGCAGCCGTTGCAGCGATCGGCGACCGCGCTGCTCGAAGATGGGTACGACATCCGCAAGGTGCAGGAGCTGCTCGGGCATCGGGACGTCCGGACGACGATGACGTATCTGCACGTGATGCACCGCGGGGCGCCGGGGGTGAAGAGCCCCATGGACCGGCTGTGAGTGGTTACGCGCGAGTGTTGCGGCATAATCACGGGGGTCC
>CAZGLC010000091.1:0-17057 GCA_964526235.1 uncultured Bifidobacteriaceae bacterium | reverse complement strand
TGCGCACGATCAACGAAGAGCCGGCTTGTTGATGCAAGGACCGGGCGAGGCGATCCACACAACTCGCGTGCCGGCTCCCGATCGGGCTCATCTCGACGATCTCCCCGGCAAGCAGTTCGACCCTGTCATCCTCGCTGAAGATTCCCGCGTCGGCCATCTGGTAGAACTCACTGACCGTGAACAACCGTCTCGGTGCTTGTACGGGCATGAGGAATTCTCGACGGGCTCATTCTAGAACATCCGGTCGTAATGTTTCGGATCGCGCCGCCGGCTGGAGTAGGGAGTCCAGCTGGTCTGCGGCTGCGGCGGGTTGAGCGGATTGTGTCCGGCCAGGCGCATGATGACGCCGGCCGGCGTCATGACCAGCGCGTAGAAGAGCGTCAGGAGCACGCGCGAATTAATCCAGCCGAGCACCTGCGCGAAGCGCCACCAGTACCGGTTGGGCACGCGCAGCGCCGACGGGGCAATGCGCCCGAGCAGCACGAGCACGGCGCCCAGCACGCCGATTGCCGGGCCGAGCGTCGAGACGCCGCGCCACGCCAGCAGCACGCCGACCGCGACGCAGGCGGTCCCCACGCTCGTCCCGAACGCACGTTCAGTCGGTATCCCGGCCTGCATGTCCTCGGTGAAGGGGTGGCTCTATTTTCCTCTATCGCCGCGGCGCGTGCACGGCATGGCTACAATAGCGCGATGCGGTCGATCACCGACCTGACGCGCCGCTTCGAACGGCGTCCGCTCGCGAAACCCAACGCGACGTACTATCTCTGGCGCTTCGCGGCGAACGGCGTGCGCACAGGCCGCGCGCTGGTGACGCCGCCCGCCTTCGACACGCGCGCGATCGCGCGCGAGCTCGCCGGGCAGGGCATCGTCGTCGGCCCGAGCGACCTGTTTCTGTCGGATGCCGGCCGCGACGCCCTCTTTGCCGCGTCGGGGTTGATCCGCAACGCCAGCCAAAGCGATGCTGTGCGGGACATCCTCACGGGTGTCGCCGCACATTCGGGGAAGAAGAATTTCCGCGTCGATCTCGTCAAGGGAGCGATCCGCGGTAACAACCCGCTCCTGAAGGTGGCCCTCGATGTCAAACTGCTCGAGATCGTCGCGGCCTATCTTGGGATGTGGCCCGCGCTGCACTCGATCGGCGCCTGGCTCAATTACCCGACGAGTGAACCGGCCACCTCGTCGCAGCTCTGGCATCACGATCCCGAGGATCTGAAGCTCATCAAGACCTTCATCTATCTCGAAGATGTCGGCGAGGAGAACGGCCCGTTCACCTACGTACCGGGCACCCATCCGTTCGGATCCCGTGTGCCGACGGCGAAGAGACACCTTGAGAAGCGGCGCCTGGCCGACGAACAGTTCACCGACGTGTTCCCGCCGAGCGCGTGGCGGGTGTGCACGGGCCCGGCCGGCACGATGATTCTCGCCGACACGATCGGCTATCACCGCGGCGGGAAGCCGGCCGCCGGCACGCGCCTGCTCGTGACGTTCACGTACACCTCCGGCACGCCGCTCGTCGAGCGCGCCATCCGTCTCAAGGGCGAACCCACCTGGATGTCGTCGGCGATTCAGCGCTATGCCGTGAAGCAGATGCACATCGCCCCGGCACGAGACAAGGACAAGACGAAGCCGGCGGAGATGTAGCTAAATTAGTCGTCAGTCGCCGGGAGTTGGTAGCATTGGTTCATATGTCCATCCGACCCGTAAAGCGCATCGTCCAGTCGAAGTCGACCCTCGAGGGCGCCGGCGTCCGGCTGCGGCGGGCCTTCGGCTTCGGCGATACGGCCGACTTCGATCCGTTCCTGCTGCTCGACGATTTCCGGAACAACGACCCGGCCGATTACCTGGCCGGCTTTCCCTGGCATCCGCATCGCGGCATCGAGACGATCACCTATGTACTGGCGGGCGAGGTCGACCACGGCGACAGCCTCGGCAACAAGGGGCAGCTCGGCGCGGGCGACGTGCAATGGATGACCGCGGGGAGCGGGATCTTGCACCAGGAGATGCCGAAGGGCGACGCGCAGGGACGGATGCACGGCTTTCAGCTCTGGGCGAACCTGCCTTCGTCGCTCAAGATGACGACGCCGCGCTATCAGGACGTGAAGGGCGTTGATATCCCCGAGGTCGTTGACGATGACGGGACGCGGGTGCGGGTGATCTGCGGAAGTTTCTGGGGCAAACACGGTCCGGTGGACGGTGTCGCCGCCGACCCGCGATACCTCGACGTGTACGTGCCGCCCGGCGGGCGCAAGCGGCTGACGGTCGAAACCGCGCGCAACGCGTTTGCGTACATCTTCGAAGGGTCAGGCCGCTTCCGCGATGCCTCAGAGCCGCGCGCGGTCCAGACCGACCGCGTTGGCGCGCCTGAGCCGGGTCCAGAAGATCCCGACGTCGAGAACCGCACGCTCGTCGTCTTCGACCGCGGCGACGAGGTGGTGGTTCAGGCCGGTGACGACGGCATCCGCTTTCTGCTCGTGTCGGGCCAGCCGATCGAGGAACCGGTCGCGTGGTACGGGCCGATCGTGATGAACACGGAAGAGGAGCTGCGGCGCGCCTACGCCGAACTGCGCGCTGGTACGTTCATCAAGTAGGGGGTCCTATAGGCCTCTCTCCGAGGTGATCTTCGAGTCCGTCTCGATACACCTCGTCGACGGCGAGACGAACCGACAGGCCCGCAAGCGCGATCGCCTCCCCTGCTCGCGCCTCGATTGCAATCCACCCTTCCTCTTCGCGGCGGTGGAGCGTCAGACGCGGCTCCCGGTGCGAGACGATGAGCACATAGCCGACGCTCGGGAGCTGCCGGTAGTGCTCCAGCTTCGGGCCGAGATCGTAGTATTCGGTCGAGTCGCTGGTCACCTCGACGAGCACCATGGGGTTGACCACAGCCAGCGAATCGTCCGAGGCGCGCAGCGTGCGGCCGCAGATCACCGCAGCATCGGGATAGGTGGATAAGCCGCTTGCGGGAATCCGGACTCGGAGATCCGAGGTGAAGACGCGACAGCCAGGGGGGATCTGCGGACCGATCAACTGAATAATCCTGGCCGCCAGCGCCGCATGGTCCGGCGATCCGCCCGCCATCGCATAGATCTCGCCATCGAGATACTCGTGGCGAATCGAGCTCTCCTCCTCGAGCGCCACGTACTGGGCGTACGCGTGGTGAACCCGGCGCACCGTAGTGGACATTCGCCGAATTCTAGCACCCTGGGACGGCCTATCCCTTGACGACACGCCGACAGCGTACTGCGGCCGGATGCGTCACGACGGCGGTTCGCGCAACCGCCGCCTGCCTCCAGTACTGACGAGGTCCTGCTGGCTGCAGCCGCGCGTCATTGGAGATTCACCGTCACGCATTTGCGCTGCGTGTAGCTGTCGAGCATGCCTTCGAGAGAATACTCGCGGCCGATGCCGCTCTGCTTGAACCCGCCGTACGACTGCCCCGGAAACTGGCCGCCGCCCTGATTCACCTGCACCCATCCCGACTCGATCGCATGGGCGGTGCGCAACG
Organism: uncultured Bifidobacteriaceae bacterium; assembly: GCA_964526235.1. Lineage (GTDB taxonomy): Bacteria > Acidobacteriota > Vicinamibacteria > Vicinamibacterales > UBA2999 > MELF01. Next base: position 13,555 of record CAZGLC010000091.1, on the reverse strand, counting down.
CCTTCTGGAGATCGCGCGTCCAGACATACGCAGCCAGGCCGTAATGGCTGTCGTTCGCCATCCGGATGACCTCCGCCTCGTCCTCCCACGGAATGGCGACGAGCACCGGACCGAAGATCTCCTCGCGGGCGATGCGCCACTGGTGGCCCACGCCGGCGAACACCGTCGGCTGCACGAAGTAGCCCTGCGCGAGCGGCCCGTCCGCCGGCGGGAGCCCGCCAAGGACGACCCGTGCCCCTGGCTGACGCAGCCCCTCGTCGATGTACGAGCAGACGCGATCGAACTGCTTGCGATTGATGATGGCGCCCATGTCGGTCGCCTCGTCCATCGGGTCGCCGATCGTGAGCGTCGTCAGCTTGGCCGAGAGCGAGGCGAGAAACGCATCGAAGATCGAGCGATGCAGGAAGAGGCGCGAGCCGGCGGTGCACGACTGCCCCTGGCGCGTGAACCGCATGCCGGAGATCACGCCGTCGATCGTGCGGTCGTCGTTCGCGTCGGAAAACACAATCGCCGGACTCTTGCCTCCGAGCTCGAGCGACACGGGGACGATGCGATCGGCGGCCGCGTGCATGATGAGCTTCCCCACTTCGGTCGAGCCGGTGAACGACAGCTTCCGGACGGACGGATGCCGGGCGAGCGCGGCGCCGCACTCCTCGCCATAGCCGGTGAGCAGGTTGAGGACGCCGGGCGGCAGATGCCGGGCGCAGAGCTCGGCGACGCGCAGCAGCCCGAGCGGCGCGTCCTCGGCCGCTTTGAGCACGAGCGTGTTGCCTGCCGCCACCGCCATCGCGATCTTGAGCGTGCCGAGGACCACCGGCGCGTTCCACGGCACGATGGCGCCGACGACCCCGATCGGCTCGCGCCGCGTGTAGCAGAGCATGTGCTCGCCGAGCGGCACCGTCTCGCCCTTGGCCTCGCTTGCCACGCCGCCGTAGTAGCGGAAGACGTCGGCGGCGCTCTTCACCTCGGGGCGCGCCTGCGTGCGAATGGCGTTGCCGGTCTCGCGAGCGACGATGCGTGCGATGGCGTCGGTCTCCGCCTCCACGGCGTCGGCGATGCGCAGGAGCAGGCGGCCGCGCGCGCGCGCCGGCACGACGCGCCACCCGTCGAACGCGCGCGCCGCGGCGGCGACCGCGCGGTCGACATCGGCTTCGCCCGCCCGCGGCACCTGCGCGATCACGGTGCGCGTGGCCGGATTTTCGACGTCGATCGTGCGCCCGTCGCCGGCCTCGGCCGCCTGGCCGTCGATCAGCATCGATTCCACGTCAAAAATCGTCTTCTTCGTGACCGTCGTGGTTCATGGATAATAAGGGACACATGAGTGCGACTCTACGACATACCGTGATTCAGCGGCGCCGCCACCGGCGCGCGAAGCGGCACAAGCTCCGCCGGCAGCTCGCCAGGGCGTCGGCGACCGAACGGCAGGCGGTCGAAGCGAAGCTCGCGAAAACCTATCCGCTGCTCACGGCCCAGGCTCAGGAAAAAGAGTAGGAACGTCTTCAGTCGCCGCGCCGGATCTTCTCGATCTTCGCGTCGCGCTCGGTGGTGAGCCGCTCGCGATCGCGGCGGACCGCCGCCTCGATCGTCTCGCGCTCGGCCGGATCGAACGTCTTGCGCAGCTGCGACTGCTGCAGGACGTCCTGCTCGGCCATTTTCGCCTCGTAGAAGTTGCGGACTTCCGCGATGGCCGCCTTCTGCGCCTCGGTGAGCGGCCGCTGCTCGACGCCGGCCTCCTCGTCCTGCTTCCGCAGACGATCCATCGCCAGCTCGTACGCCGACTTCAGCGATTTCTGCTCGGCCATTCTGGATGGGCTACCGACTACCGACTACTGACTACCGGCTAGCGTGTGTCCCAGCGAAACAGGAGGAACTGCACCTCGCCGTTGACCGCCGTGATCTGATGCGGCACGCCCGGCGGAATGAAGAACACGTCGCCGGCGCGGACGGTGCGCGACTTGCCGTTGCGGATGCCGTCGCCGTCGATATCGCCTTCCTTCGCGCCCCCGCCGCCGGTGGCCGGCTTCGCGTTGATCAGCTCGCCGTCGGTCGTGAGCGTCGCCTCACCCGAACGAATCAGATAGAGATCGGCCTTCTTGCCGTGCGTGCCGGCGCCTTCCTCGGCCGCGGTCTCGCGTCGCAGGTTGAAGTTGAAGACGCCGCCTTCGAGGATGCGCTGGCTTTCGAGCTTCCTCGCCACCATCTCCTTGAAGCCGGCGCTGACGCTGGCCAACGGCCAGTCAACCGTCCGGTTGGTCGGCGCCGGGAGGTTGAGCACCATACCGCCGAGCATCTTCTGCTGACCGTTGCCGGTCTGGCTCGACCCCGCCACGCCGCTCAGGGCCACGAGCACCACCGCACAGACTCCGATTCGGATCGCGTGCATCTGCCGCTCCTTTCCGGGTAGCGGCGGCCATGATACTAGATGCGCGCGGCGACATATCTGTACGGTGTCGCGGCACGGCTTGCGATCGCCTTCGGCAACCCCTACACTGATGTAGCTCCCCAATAAAGACCGGTACGCGCGTGTAGCTGGCGGCGTTGTTTGACTGCGTGTCCGCCGCCACCTACGGATTACAGCCCCTCGGCTCTCGAGAACAGTTCAGGTGCCCTTATGATGTCCCGGGTTCGTCGCCTCGTTACGGGTCTGCACGCGCTTCTCCGCCTGCCGCCGGTCCGGTGCGTTGCCTCGGCCAAGCTGCCCACGGAGTACGGCGCGTTCGACATTCACGCCTTCAAGAACGTGCTGTCGGGCGAAACCCACGTCGCGCTCGTCCGCGGCGAGATCGGCAACGGGCAGAACGTGCTGACGCGCGTCCACTCCGCCTGCCTGACCGGCGACCTCTTGCATTCCTCCCGGTGCGACTGCGGCCGGCAGCTGCACACCGCCCTGCAGCAGATCGTCAACGAAGGACGCGGCGTGCTGCTCTATCTCGACCAGGAAGGACGCGGGATCGGGCTGGTGAACAAGATCCGCGCGTACGCGCTGCAGGATCAGGGCGTCGATACCGTAGAGGCGAACGAGCGCCTCGGCTTCCCCGCCGACCTGCGTAACTACCGCGCCGGCATCCAGATCCTCCGTCTCCTCGGCGTAAAGACGATGAGGCTGCTGAGCAACAACCCGAGGAAGCTGGCCGGCGTCACCGGCGAGGGCCTGTCGGTGAGCGAGCGGCTGCCGATCGAGATTCCGCCCACCGAATCGAGCGAACGATATCTTCGGACCAAGAAGGAAAAGCTGGGACACCTGCTATCCTCGGTGTAAGCCGTGGCCGCTGGCCTCTCGCTGCTCCTCCTCAACGCGTCGCTCACGTTCGAGAACGTCTGGACGACGCCGAAGATCCGCTGGGGATCGTCGCTCTCGATCGAGCTCGCGCTGGCCGTGCTGCTCCTCGTGGCGGCGCGCCGGTGGGCCGGACCGCTGACCCGGCGCGTGCTCCCGGCCATCTGGGTCGTGCTCGTCCTCGGCCGCTACCTCGCTGTGACGGGACCGGGACTCTACGGGCGCGAGTTCAACCTCTATTGGGATTCGGCGCATCTCGGCAACGTGGCCGCGATGCTCGCGCGGGCGGCCGAGTGGTGGATGATTGCGCTTGCCGTCCTCGTTGCGTCACTTCTGGTGGCGTCTGTCTTCCTGCTGGCGCGTGTGGCGTTCGCCCGGATTGCCGCCGCGCTGGAGCATCGGCGTCCGCGCCTCGCGATCGGCGCGCTCGCGGCCTTCGTCATCCTGCTCTTCGCCGTGGCACCCGCACGCGAGGTCAATCCGCATGTCGGCGCCGAGCTGGCCGTCGGCCCGGTGGCGATCCCCTTCGCGCACCCGGTGACGCCTGCCTACGCGCGCCAGGCGCGGTTCGTGCTCGCGGCGCTCGGGCCGGGCGGCGCCGCGCCGGTGCTGCCGCCAAGCCCGCCGCTCCACGCGAATCTCGATGCGCTCGGCGGCGCCGACGTGCTGCTCGTGTTCCTGGAGTCGTACGGCGCCGTCACGTATGACGCGCCTGACATCGCGGCCGGCCTGGCGGCAAGCCGCGCCGCGCTCGACACCGCGGTCCGCGACACCGGGCGCCGCGTCGTCTCGGCGTACGTAGAGTCACCAACTTTCGGCGCCTCGTCGTGGCTTGCGCATCTGAGCCTGCTGACGGGCGTGGACGTGCGCGATCAGTACGCGTACACGTCGCTCATGGCGTCGGATCGGGAGACGATCCTCGCCACCTTCGAGCGGCGCGGCTATCGGACGGTCGGCCTGATGCCGGGCATGCGGCAGCCGTGGCCCGAAGGCGCGTTCTACGGCTTCGACGTCATCTACGGTCGCGATCGGCTGGAGTACCCCGGACCGGAGTTCGGATGGTGGGCGGTGCCCGATCAGTGGGCGCTCGCCAGGCTCGATGCGCTCGAGCGGACCCAGCAGCCGCGCGCGCCGGTCTTCGCCGTCTTCCCGACGAGCACGGCGCACGCGCCGTTCGGGCCGGTCGCGCCGTACGAACCCCACTGGGCGCGTCTGCGGACGAGCGAGCCGTACGGCGCCGAGCAGGCCGCCCGCGCGCTCGCCGAGCGCCCCGACCTCACGAATCTGCGTCCGAGCTACGTGCGGGCGATGGCGTACGACTTCGAGACGCTGGCCGGGTACATGCGGCAGCAGGCCGACGATCCGCTGCTGATCGTCGTGGGGGATCACCAGCCGCCCGCGGCCGTCTCAGGCGCCACGGCGCCGTGGGAGGTGCCGGTGCACGTGATCGGACGCCGCGCCGAGGTGCTCGATCGACTCCTCGCGCACGGCTTCCGGCCCGGCCTCACCCCCGCGCGCCCGTCCATCGGCTCGATGCACGCGCTCGTGCCGATGTTCCTCGACGCGTTCAGCGAACCGGAGGAGTGAGGTCACCGAGGCTTCCACGGAAACCACCCCCACGAAACACCGAGGCACCGAGACACCGAGAAGGCTTCGTGAGTTGGGCGGTGTAAACCCTGGGCGACTTATCGAACGCCTCTCACCCGGCGCCAAGTACTTGAAAAATGGTGCCGTTGCGGCGGTTCGATTAAATCGATTTCCATCGGACGCAATTCCTTCAGGCAGCAATACCTGCTGGACCCGCTGCTTCTAATCGAGAGATGCCTGGACCCGCAGGTCCGGCGAAGCGGCCCGCTCCACCCTCATTGAGGGCACCGAGGAAGCGTCTCTGCTCCTCGCGGTCCGTGGCAATTGGGTCCTACAATAGGACCGACGGCATGGAAACGACCTCCGCATCGTACCGCCACATCGTCCGGTCACCAAACGTCCGGGGCGGGCACGCGCGCGTGGAAGGCACCAGGATTGGCGTCCACGATGTCATCGGCCTCATCGTCAACGGCGCCACCGTGGATGAGGTCTGTCGCAGCTTCCCGGGCTTGAAGCGCTCGCAGGTGTACGAATGCCTGGCGTACTACGAGGATCATCGTGCCGAGATTGACGATCTCGTAGCAGACCAGATGCACGATCCGAACGCGTGACGTTCTTCCTGGATCAGGATGTTCCCGACGACCTGGCGCAGTGGCTTCGCCATCGCGGGCACGTGGTGACATGTTTGCGTGAGGTGCTGCCCACCACTGCTACCGATTCCGAGGCCTGGCAGTGGGCACTTGGCCATGGCGCCGTCTTCGTTTCGTGTAACCGCAACGATGTCCTCGCGTTGCACCCGGCGGGCGAACATCCGGGCATTGTCATCCTTGTCCGCCGGCGTGCTCGGCAGACGGAGATCGCTGCGATGCAGAAGCTGCCCTGGGCAGAGTTCGCAACTGGTTCGTCCACGACGTGCGCAACGTTGGACTTCGAATTGAAGATTTCGCTCAGGCGCAGGCCGACTTGGCTGCGATTCGCACGTTCATCGGTCAAGACTCGCCTCACTACGCGTCGGTCATCGTCTCCCGCCTCATCGCCGCTTGAAGTCGCGGCTCATTGCGAGACGTCTAGCCAGACAGACCAACATGCTTGACGATCTGCTGACATACAGTTGCGCGGAAAGCAGGCTGTGCCCACAGCCTCAACGTTGGAATGAGTTGTGGGAATTGCTCCCAGACCGTCCCTCACAACGTCGATGAAGCGCCCATCGTTTACCGTTCGTGCCGGTGATGCGATGGCACTCGCGGTGATCGTATTTCTCGTGAACCCACCGGCGCTGACGACAGCGCCCCAGCGTAGCGAGGGCCGTCACCCGATTCTGAAACTGTCTTCCGTGTGGACGGAGCCCGCTGCCGCAACGGCGGCGGCTATAGGCCAGGCCCTGTGTAACGCCGCAGTATCTACCAATGGTCTCGGTGCCTCGGTGTCTCGGTGTTTCGTAGGGAGCGAGAGTCATTTCCCCATGACGCTCATCGGAAGCTTCTTGCCTCCCAGCACGAGCGCCGCGAACCCTCCCAGAATCGGCAGGCCGTACCCGTTAATCAAGTAGTCGTACCGAAAAATGATGTCGGATGCGAAGTGGAAGTTGATCACCATCAGCAGTGCGAGCGCGGCGGCCCAGCGCACCCAGATGCCGAGCAGGAGCGCGGTGCCCGCCGAGAGCTCCGCGATCGGCACGACGCGCGCGAAGACCGGCGCGCCGGGAATCGCGACCATGTCCAGGTACCAGCGGACGAGCGGCCGCGCTGTCCCGCGCCACTCCTGCAGCCGCCGCTCGAGGAAGCCGCTGTCGGCAAACCAGTCCAGTTTGTCGAGACCCATGAACAGCAGGAACACGCCGAGCGCCAGCGAGAGCACACGAAGAGGCATTACGACTCCTGTTCAGCCAGCCACATGATATCGGCCGCGAACGACCAGGCGAGTGCCGCGAGCGTGATCGCCGCGACGATCGCACTGTCCGGCACGGGGATAATCGGCGCCACCGCGACGGTCAAGCCGACAATCTGCGCCACGGCCACTGTCTTCCCGCGCAGCGTCGACCGCAGGGGCCGCGCCATCCACGGCACCACCCAGCCGGCCGCGACGAATCCGTAGCGCATCAGCCCGCACGCCAGGACCCACGCGCCCGCCTTGCCGTGCTGCCAGACGAGGATCGACAGCACGAGGATGAGCAGCGCGTCGGTTTCCAGATCGAAGCGCGCGCCGAACGCACTTGCCAGGCCCGTGCGCCGCGCCAGCCAGCCGTCGACGCCGTCGAGCATGGCCGCGGCCGACGCCAGCACCACCGCCAGCCACAGTGCGCTCACGCCCGCCTCGACGCCGGCGAGCGCGCCGACGAGCGCCACGATCCCGACGCGGATCGTCGTCACCGCGTTGGCCGCGCCGAACCGCGCATACGGATGCTCGTGGCCAGCGACGCGTATGAGAACGGCGAGCGTCGCAGCGGCGATCGCGGCCGCCGTCACGGGATAGGCGACGCCCGCGCCCAGCCATGATCCGGCAATCGCTCCGCCGGCCGCAGTACCGGCGACACCGAGCGCAGCGGGAACGCCGACATTGTAACGGCGTGGGTCCCGCATCAGAATGTCCACACATGGCACGCGACGATCCTGGTACCGTTGTTCGAGCCAGTTACGGGCCGCTCCGATGTCGCGGCCCGCAGATCGCGCTCGTACGCTCGTTGTAAATGGCAGCAACACAGTCCGAACTGTCCAGCAGGGCATTCTGGGTGGTGGAACCGGGACGCGGCGAGATCCGCAGCGAGACGCTGACGCCGCCCGCACCAGGCGAGGTCCTCGTCGAGGCACTCTACAGCGGCATCAGCCGCGGCACCGAGGCGCTCGTGTTCACCGGGCAGGTGCCGCGAAGCGAGTGGACGCGCATGCGCGCGCCGTTTCAGGCGGGCGACTTCCCGGCGCCGGTGAAGTACGGCTATGCGAGCGTCGGCCGCGTCGCGCGCGGTCCCGACGGCCTGGCCGGCCGCACGGTGTTCGTGCTCCATCCCCATCAGACGCGCTTCATTGTGCCTGCAGACGCAGTGCATCCGCTGCCGGACAACGTGCCACCCGCGCGCGCGGTGCTCGCGGCCAATCTCGAAACGGCGATCAACGGGCTGTGGGACGGACGGCCGCACATCGGCGATCGTATCGCGGTGATTGGCGCCGGCACGGTCGGCTGCCTCGCCGCCTGGGTCGCGTCACGCATCATTGGCTGCGAGGTCGAGCTCGTCGACCTCAATCCGAAGCGGGCGGCGGTTGCGCGTGCGCTCGGCGTACCCTTCGCCGAGCCGGCCGCCGCCGCGCGCGAGGCCGATCTCGTCGTCCATGCGAGCGGTGCCTCCTCAGGTCTGGCGCTCGCGCTGGACCTCGCCGGCCTCGAAGCGACCATCGTGGAGTTGAGCTGGTTCGGCAGCCAGGACGTGCCGCTGCCGCTCGGCGGCGCATTTCACGCCAAGCGCCTGACGATTACCTCGTCGCAGGTGGGCCGCGTCGCCGCATCGCAGCGGGCGCGGTGGGACGCGCGCCGCCGGATGCAGCTCGCGCTGCGGCTGCTGCGCGATCCGGCACTCGACGCGCTCATTACGGGCGAGAGCGACTTCGACGCGCTGCCCGAGGTGATGGCCACGCTCGCACGCGGCCCCGGCGACACGCTCTGCCACCGCATTCGGTACTGAGACGGGGCACGGAGACACGGAGACCTCATATGTACAGTGTGACCGTGCGCGATCACATGATGATCGCGCACACCCTCAAAGGCGACGTCTTCGGCCCCGCGCAGCGCCTCCACGGCGCCACCTACGTCGTCGACGTCGAGCTCCGGCGACCGGATCTGGACGCCTCGGGCATTGTCGTCGACATCGGCCGCGCGTCCGACGCGCTCCACCGCGCGCTTGCCGATCTCAATTACCGGAATCTCGACGAGGTCCCGGAGCTGGCCGGCCGGAACACCACGACCGAGGTACTCGCGCGCGTCGTGTTCGATCGCCTGGCCGCCGCCATCCGGCGCGGCGACCTCGGCTCCGGCGCGGACGGCATTCAGCAGATTCGCGTGACGCTGCACGAGTCGCACATCGCCTCGGCGTCCTTCGAAGGAAGCCTCTGACCATCACGTTTCTCGCCCCAGGGCCCCTCGACGCGCGCACCGGCGGCTCCATTTACGACTGCCGGATGGCCGCTGCTCTCCGCGTGCGCGGCTGCCGCGTCGATCTTGTCGCGCTTGATTCGAGCTTTCCGCACCCCACACCCGCGGCCCTCGATCATGCCGCTGGCGTGCTCGCGTCCCTCGAGGCGGGAACAACTGCGGTCGTCGACAGTCTGGCTTTCGGCGCGATGCCGGAGTTGATTGTTCGCGAGGCCGCGCGCCTCCGGATCGTCGCGCTGATGCACCTGCCGCTCGCCGCGACATTCGGTCTCGACCGCGATACGGCCGCGCGCTTCGAGGCGGGCGAGCGCCGCGCGCTCCAGGCTGCGGCACTCGTCATCGCCACGGGCAACGCCGCGCTGCCGCTGCTCGCACCCTACAACCTCCCGCGCGATCGCCTCCTCGTCATCGAGCCCGGCACCGACCCCGCCCCGCTCGCGCTGGGATCTGGCAACTCGGAGCTGCTCTGCGTCGGTACGCTTAATGCCATCAAGGGCCACGACATGCTGCTCGACGCGCTCGCCGCTGTGCCCCGCCGCAGCTGGCACCTGACGTGCGCGGGCAGTCTGACGCGGGATCCCGCGACGGCCGAGCGCGTGCGCGCGGCGATCACCCGGCTCGGCCTCGACGAGCGCGTCACGCTCGCCGGCGACCTCGACCACACCGCGCTCGCTGCGTGCTACGACCGCGCGGATCTGTTCGTGCTTGCCACGCGGCAGGAGACCTACGGCATGGCCGTCGCTGAGGCGCTGGCGCACGGCCTGCCGGTGATGGCGACAAGGACCGGCGCGATTCCGGAACTGGTCGGCAGCGACGCTGGACTGCTCGTGGAGGTCGGTGACACGGCCGCGCTGACGGACGCGCTCACGCGCGTGCTCGACGATCCCGCGCTGCGCACGCGGCTCGCCGAGGGCGCGCGCCGCGTACGCGATTGCCTGCCGACCTGGGACGAGGCGGCAGGCCGCATGGCCGCCGCGTTCGCGTCGATCGACCCGCATGGATGAACCGCTCCTCGAGTGGCTGCGGCTGCGCGAGGCGGCCGACGCCCGCGCGCGCGCGCATACGCTGACACGGCGCATCGTCCGCGTCGTCGCCGCGCAGCGGCCCGTGCATGTCCTCGATCTCGCAACTGGCGCCGGATCGAACGTGCGCTACCTGGCGCTTCGCCTCCCGCGTCCGCAGCGCTGGCTCGCCGTCGATCGCAGCGGCGTGCTGCTCGTTGATCTGCGGGCGCGCACGGCAAATCTCGACATCGACATCGAAGCTCGGAAGATGGATCTCGGCTCGCTCGATCCGGCGCTCTTCGAAGGACGACATCTCGTCACCGCGTCGGCGCTGCTGGATCTCGTGTCGGAGTCGTGGCTGCGTGCGCTGGCGAGGCACTGCCGCTCCGCCGGCGCGGCGGCGCTCTTCACCATCACGTACAACGGCCGCTCGTCGTGCGAGCCGGCCGAACCCGAAGACGACTGGGTGCGCGACCTGCTGAACCGTCACCAGAAGCGCGACAAGGAGCTCGGCGGGCCGGCCGAGGGCCCGGATGCGCCCGCAGCCGCGGAGCGCTGCTTCGTTGACGAGGGGTATCAGGTCGAGCGCGCGCCGAGCGACTGGCAACTCGGACCCGACGACTCAGCGATGCAGCGGACGCTGATCAATGGCTGGGCGCAGGCGGCGAGCGAGATGGACCCGGAACGGGCCGCCACGATCGCCGACTGGCGGGCGCGCCGCCTCGTCCACGTGGACGCCCGTGGTTCGCACATCGTCGTCGGCCACGACGACCTGGCGGCATGGCTCGAGTGATGGCGCGCTTCACCGCGGGCGACGTCCGGGGCTACTACGACCGCCACACGCGCGCGTTCCTGCACTACGGCCAGGGCGGCGATGCGGGCGTCATTCATCGCGCCGTCTGGGGACCCGGAGTCGCGACGCGCGAACAGGCATTCCACTACGTGGACGATCTGATTGCGGATCGTGCTCGCTCGCGTGCCGGCGACTCCTCCGCCCCGCTCCACCTCGTCGATCTCGGCTGCGGCGTCGGCGCCACGCTCGTCTATCTGGCCGCGCGGCTGCCCGCCATGCGCGGCACCGGCGTCACGCTGAGCCCGCTGCAGGCCCAGATCGCCGCCGGCCGCATCCGCGCCGCCGGTTTCGCGGATCGCGTCACGTGCATCGAGGGCGACTACACGAACCTCCCCGCGACTCTCGCGCCGGCGGACGTCGCCTACGCGATTGAATCGTTCGTACACGGGCCGTCGCCCGAACAGTTCTTCCACGAATGCGCGCGGCTCATTCGGCCCGCCGGCGTGCTGATCATCGTGGACGACTTCCGGCGGCCGGACGGGGGCGATCGTGCGTCACGCGCGATCGGCCGCTTTCGCCGCGGCTGGCGCATCAACACGCTGCTCGACCGCGATGAGCTGCATGCGATTGCGGAGCAGGCGGGCTTCGCGCATGAGTGGACGAGGGATCTCACGCCGATGCTGGAGATCGGCCGTGGGCGCGACCGGTTGATCGCCGCGCTGGCGGCGCTCCCCGATTGGCTCGGTTTCGGACGCGGGCGGTTCGGGTATCTGCTGGGCGGCAGCGCGCTCCAGCGGTGCCTGGCGCGCGGCTGGATCGGCTACGACGTCACGGTCTTCCGACGCGCAGGCTGAAGCCTGCGCGCTACGCACGCGTATGTAGCACCAGTGTGTAGAGCGCACGCTTTAGCGTGCGCGTGCGCGGCGCCGGAACGTCGCGACGACGGGGTTGTGGTCGGAGACTTCGCCAAGGCCGAGGGCAGTGGTGTCGACCGCCTCCACCGAGTCGAGCGTCAGGGCTACTTCGGGCGCGTAGAGGACGTAATCGATCCGCGACACGCGGTGCGGCCGGGTCTGTCCCGTCGCAAACCCGCGCGTCTTTCCGCCCGCCGACGCCTCCGCCCACCCGTCCCGATAGCGCGCGAACACGGGCGCCAGCTCACTCGCGTCGGGCTCGGCGTTCAGGTCGCCGATGACGATGCCGCCGCCGCGCTGCGACGCCCACGGCAGGAGCGACGCGAACTGCCGTGCGCGCAGCGCCTGATTCTCCCGATTGGGCGCCAGGTGTGTGGCGATGATCGGGACGTCGGGGAGCGAGGCGACGCGCACCTCCACGCCGACACGACTTTCGGGCAGGCGCGTCCATCTGCTGTCCACGATCGGCTCCGCCGCGAAGATGGCGATCCCCTCCACCTCCACATCGTCGCCGCGCCCGCGCTCCTGGCAGTACCGCTTGTCGCTGATCCAGCCTTTCACGAACACGTGCGTCCAGGGACGGCCGGTGCGCCGCCGCAACCCCTCCGCAATCAGCAGCGCCTGATCGTCGCAGTTGGTCTCCAGCTGATTGCGCATGACCTCCTGCAGCGCCACGACGTCGGCGTCGAAGGTGGCGATGGCGTCGATGGTGCGGTCGAGATGGTAATGGCTGTAGCGGTCAGCGCCCTTGTGGATGTTCCAGGTGGCGACGCGGAACGTCGGTTTCACCTCATGCGCGGTGGACACCCAGCGTCCGGCGGCTGCGGTGGCGACGACGACCAGGACGACGACGGGGAGCGCGAGGCGAATCCTGTGCATGAGATCAGTTCACGCGGCGACGGACCACTATGCCATTGAGCATTCCCGATGCCAAGCGTACTACGCCAGGTTTCACAGGCGGTATAGTCACGTCCATGTTGCGTGTGCTCGCGCTCGCCGCCTGGCTGCTCCTCACCGTCGCGGCGGCCGGGTGCGCCGCCTCAGCCGGACCGCCGCGCGTGATCTCGATGGACGACATCCGCGTCGGACCCTCGCGACAGGCCATCTTCATCGGCGATTACGATCGCGCGCTCGTCTCGATTGCTGCGGTCACCGAAAAGGAGCTTGGCCTGCCGAGGCTGCGGGCGTCGCTGCATTTCTTTCCCAATCGCGAGGCGCTGCGCGCCGAGCTCGAGGCGCAGGGCGCGCCGCCGGACGTGGCGCGTGACGCCGCGGCCGTGATGATGGCGATCGGCGGACCGGGAAGCGTCCTGGTCAACGAAGCGGCGTTCGCCGATCTGAACTGGAACTCCCGGATCGCGGTGCTCGCGCACGAGCTCGCCCACACGATCCAGTACGACTTCGCGGGCGGACGGCGCGGCACCTCCGACCAGTGGCTCCGCGAGGGGTTTGCCGAGTGGGTGCAGGCGCACGTGCTCGATACCCTCGGCGTGATGCGGCGGCAGGACGTCCGGACACGGAGCATCAGCTGGGTGCGGGACAGGCACGCGCGCAAGAGCCTGCCGCCACTCTCCGAGCTCGCGACCTTCCCGGAGTGGGTCAGCTTTCACAACGGCCGCGCGCGTGACTCGCTCTATCCGTACGCGTTCGTCGCGACCGACTTCCTCATCGAGCGGCATGGGCTCGACGCGGTGACGACGTATTTCAGGCTGTTTGCGGGCTCCGACGATCGCTTCGCCAACTTCAGGCAGGCGTTCGGGGAGGAGTGGCGCGCGTTCGACGCCGCGCTCGGCGAGTACTTCAGGCGCCTGATAGGTACGTAGGGCGGGTCCGCTCGGCG
>CAZGLC010000090.1:11349-17378 GCA_964526235.1 uncultured Bifidobacteriaceae bacterium | reverse complement strand
GATCCCGGATCCCGGATCCCCGATCCCGGATCCCGGATCCCCGATCCCGGATCCCGGTTTGACCGTCAGGTTTCCCGGGTGTATCGTCGCCACTGACTGCAGGAGGTTAGACCGTATGGCGAAGCGACTGCCGACCTTTGGACTGCTGGGCCTTGTCCTCTTTGTGATGATCTCGCTCGTGTCGACGAGCGCGTCCCAGGTCAACGGCGGCGGCGTGCCGATCGACGCCGATGACATCGGCGGCGTCGTCAGCGGGACGCGCGGCCCCGAGGCAGGCGTCTGGGTGATCGCCGAGACCCGCGACCTTCCCACGAAGTTCGCACGCATCGTCGTGACCGACGACCGCGGGCGCTACGTCCTGCCCGATCTGCCGGGCGGGAATTACGACGTGTGGGTGCGCGGCTACGGGCTGGTCGACTCGCCGAAGGTGCAGTCGCGGCCCGGGCGGCAGCTGAATCTCACGGCGGCGGCGGCGCCGAACGCGCGCGCCGCGGCGGAGTACTACCCCTCGAGCTACTGGTATGCGCTCGCGCAGCCGCCGGCCAAGCACGAGTTCCCCGGCACGGGCGACAAGGGGAACGGCATCGGCCCCGCCATGCGTACGCAGGCCGACTGGCTCGCGGAGATGCGCTGCGGCGCGTGCCACCAGATCGGCAGCAAAGCGACGCGCGAGTCGCCGAAGAACCTGGGCGTGTTCGACTCGTCGGTCGCCGCCTGGGAGCGCCGCCTCCAATCCGGCCAGATCGGCGCGAATATGTTCAACACCGTCAACCGCATGGGACGGACGCGCGCGCTCGCGATGTACGCGGACTGGACCGACCGCATCGCCGCCGGCGAGGTGCCGCAGGCGCCGCCGCGGCCGCAGGGCGCCGAGCGCAACGTCGTGGTCAGCCTGTGGGACTGGAACAGCGAACGCGGCTTCGTCCACGACACGATTTCCACCGACAAGCGCAACCCGACGATCAACGCGAACGGCCTGGTCTACAGCATTTCGCGCTTCAGCGCGCCCGAGATGAACATTCTCGACCCGGTGCGGCACATGGCCACCGGCGTGACCGTGCCCGTGCGCGACCAGGACACGCCGTTTGCCACGCCGCAGAAGGTCGTGCAGCCGTCGCCCTACTGGGGTGAGGAGATCATCTGGGCGAGCCGCCCGAGCCTGCACAACCCGATGATGGACCACACGGGACGCGTGTGGCTCACGCACGCGATTCGCAATCCGGCCAACAACCCGGCGTTCTGCAAGGCCGGGTCGAGCCACCCGTCGGCGCAGCAGTTCCCGCTCGACGAGGCGTCGCGGCACCTGTCCTTGTACGACCCGAAGACGAAGCAGTTCACGATGATCGACACCTGCTTCACGACGCACCACCTGCAGTTCGCCGAGGACGCCAACAACACGCTCTGGTTCAGCAGCGGCAACAGCGCCGGTCCGCGCCAGGTGCTCGGCTGGTTCAACACGAAGCTGTACGACGAGACGGGTGACGCGCAGCGCGCGCAGGGATGGACGGCGTACGTCGTCGACGCCAACGGGAACGGCCGCCGCGACGCGTACGTCGAGCCGAACGATCCGATCGATCCCACCAAGGACAAGCGGATTCAGGGGGGCAGCTACGGCGTGATCCCGAGCCCGGTGGACGGGTCGGTCTGGACGGCGGCGCCGGGCGTGCCCGGCGCGATCATCCGCGTGATGCCGGGCCCGAACCCGGTGCAGACGGCGCTCGCCGAGATCTACGAGCCGCCGTTCAACAACCCGCGGTCCAAGGTCAGCGCGTACCTGCCGCGCGGCATCGACATCGATCGCAACGGGGTCGTCTGGACCGCGCTGGCGGGCAGCAGCCACCTGGCGAGCTTCGACCGCCGCAAGTGCAAGGTGACGAACGGCCCGACGGCGACCGGGCAGCACTGCCCCGAAGGGTGGTCGCTGTATCTGACGCCGGGCCCGAACTTCAAGGGCGTGAGCGACGAGTCGAACGCCGACATGCTCTATTACAACTGGGTCGATCAGTTCGACACGCTCGGCCTCGGCAGGAACGTCCCGATCGCCACCGGCTCCTACTCGGACGGGCTGCTCGCGCTCGTCAACGGCAAGTTCGTCGTGCTGCGCGTGCCGTACCCGATGGGGTTCTACCACCGCGGCGTCGAGGGACGGATCGACGACCCGAAGGGCGGGTGGAAGGGCCGCGGGCTGTGGGCCAACTACGGGAGCTATAACCCGTGGCATTACGAGGGTGGCAAAGGCACCACGAGCAAGGCGGTGCACTTCCAGGTGCGCCCGAACCCGCTGGCCAAGTAGGCGGATCCTCCGGGTCCGGGCTCATTCAGGCGAGGCCGGACCCGGCTCATTCACCCGAGCGCGCGTATTTTTCGATACAGGCAAGAAGCGCGCTCGGCTCGGCCGGCTTGGCGAGGAACGGATACCCCCCGATGCGGCTGGACGCGGCGCCGATTTCCATGCGCGACACGAGCGCGGTGAGGAACACGATCGGCGTGCCGGCCAGCCCCGGGTCGGCCTGAATCGCCGCCGCGACCTCGCCGCCGTCGGCCTCCGGCATCATCACGTCCAGGAAGATCAGGTCGGGGCGGAACTCGCGCGCCGCCGCAAGCGCGCGGCTCGCGCGGTTCTCGACCCGCACCTCGCAGCCGCCCCGCTCCATGAGATACAGCCCCAGCGCGCGCGTGATGCCGACCTCGTCGTCGACCAGCAGGATGCGCCGCGGGCGTGTCATGCCGGCCTCCCGGCTGAATCGACCTCGAGAATGATCGTCACCTGCGCACCCCCCTCCGGGCGGTTGCCGATCTCGATCGTGCCGCCGTGCATCTCCACGATCTGACGCGAGACGGAGAGCCCAAGCCCCGTTCCGTGGCCGGTCGGCTTGGTCGTAAAGAACGGGTCGAAGACTTTCGACAGGTGCTCGTCCGGAATGCCCGGGCCCGAATCCTCCACACGGACGACGGCCACCTGTTCGCCGGGCGTGTAGCGGTCGGTGCGGCGGTGCCCGATGCCCGGCCCGCGCGTCAGCCTCTCGAGCGATGTCCTGACGAGGATCTCGCCGTTGGCGCCGGACGCGTGAATGGCGTTCGTCAGGACGTTGACCAGGACCTGCTGGATCTTCACGCGATCGAGCGGCAGCGGCGGCAGCGACGCGTCGAAGTGGCGCACGATCTCGATCCGCGCGCCCGCGCACTCGTGGGCGACGAGGTGCAGCGCCTGCTCGATCGTCGCGGTGAGGTCCGTCG
Source organism: uncultured Bifidobacteriaceae bacterium (assembly GCA_964526235.1). GTDB lineage: Bacteria > Acidobacteriota > Vicinamibacteria > Vicinamibacterales > UBA2999 > MELF01. Next base: position 14,141 of record CAZGLC010000090.1, on the reverse strand, counting down.
GAACGAGGTCGAGCCCGCCGGCCCGCGAGTAATTCAACAGCCCCCCGATGATCCGGTCCGCGCGGTCGACCGCGTCGGACATGTCCACGAGAAGCTGCCGCCCTGCCTCGTCCGGCGCCGGGCTGCGTGCGGAGAGGACCTCAACGCCCGTCAGCAGCATCATCAACGGATTCTTGAGCTCGTGCGCGACGCCGGCGGCAAGCCGTCCGAGCGACTCGAGCTTTTCCGACTGGATCAACTGGAGCTGTGTCGCCCGCAGCTCGGCCTGATAGCGCCGGACCTCGCCGACCCAGCCCGCACCGAGCGCGATGGAGATGTACGGCGCGACCGCGAACAGGATGACGAAGGGGCCGTCGATCGACACGCCGGTCAACACCGGCGACAGGTGGATGAGGGTCAGCCCGACGAGGCCGATCCCGAGCAGGACCGACACGGTGGTCCACCGCCGGTAGTGCGCGAGCAGGAGGGCGGGCATCAGGGCGAGACCGCCCGCGATCGTCTCCTGGTCGAGCAGGAGCTGCGGCCACAGGGCGGCGCTGCCGACCGCGGCCGCCATGGCGATGAGCGACACCGCCAGGCCCCGGAACGGGACGGAGCGCGCTGCAAGCTCCATTGCTACGGTTTTCGGCTCCGCCGGCTCAGGGGTGTAGTGCGCTATATTACTGCCCGGAGTCGGGAGGCATCATGACGACATACTGCACACGGGCCGTCCTGCTGGGAGCGGTGCTGGCGCTCGGCGCCGCCGTGCCGGCGTGGTCGCACCACTCGCACGCGATGTTCGACCACGCGAAGGAAGTGACCGTCACCGGCAAGGTGACCGAATTCGTCTTCCGCAATCCGCACGTCTTCCTCTACGTGGACGCCAGAACCGACAGCGGCGAGGTGGTCAGCTACTGGGTCGAGATGTCGAACATCCCGAACATGATCAAGCGCGGGATCCTCCAGTCGACCTTCAAGCCCGGCGACGTCGTGACGGTGCGGCTGAACCCGCTGAAGGACGGCCGCCCGGGCGGCAATTACCTGACGATCACGGCCGCCGACGGCAAGGCGTACGAGTAGGGCGGGGCGGCCATGATCGCGACCCCGACCGCCACGCGGGGAGCGGCCGCGCTCCTCCTCGGTCTCACCCTCGCTGCCCCCGCCGCCGCACAGACCGGGGTGGAGCAGCGCACGATCTTCACGACGCCGGACTTCCGCCAGGATCGCGATCTCTGGACCGATCCGGCGTACTACCGCCAGAACACGGTCGGCCAGCTCCGGGGGATGGCGATCGGCACCGAGCCGAGCGGCGGCACCGGCCAGGCCGCGGCCTCGCGCGTGTACGGCTCCGAGGGAACCGGCAAGGTGGGCGCGCTGGAGCTCGGCTCGCCCTACCTCTTCAAGACCGCCGTGGAGCACTACGAGGCGTGGCTGCAAGAGGCCCGCGGCGGCACCACGCACACGAAAGACACCATTCCCGACTGGAGCGGCCGCTGGGTGGGTGGGCCCGCCGGCCTCAACGGCGGCCCGAATCCCGCCAGCTCCGTCGCGGCGCTGCTGCGGCCGGAGTATCGGGAGGTCTTCGTCCAGGAGCTGAAGGCGTACACCGAGGGGCGGATCTGGGGCGCCGGGTCGTTCTGTCTGCCCGGCGGCTTCGTCGCCGCGCTCGAGGCCGAGGAATTCATCGTGACGCCCGCCCGCGTGTGGGCCCTCGGGGCGGGCAACGGCCAGAACTACATCCGCTGGATCTACACCGACGGCAGCGGCCACAGCCCGAAGGAGACCGAATTCTCGAAGTGGCACGGCGAGTCGATCGGCTTCTGGAACGGCGACGCGCTCGTCGTCCACACGAACCAGATCCGCGGGTGGAAGGGCGGCGTCTCCGAGTTCTCCGACAATCTGGAGACCGTCGAGCGGTACCGCCGCGTGGGCAACCGGATCGAAGGCGAGATCACGCTGTACGACCCGGAGGTCCTGCTCCGGCCCGTGCGCGCGCGGGTCCGCTACGAGCTCGATCCCGAGACGCGCCCGGAGCTGCGGCCGCTCTACAATACGTGCACCGATACCAACGGGCCGTCGGCGAAGGTCTACATGGACGAACGCGGCATCCTGAACGAGCGTCTCCCGGGCGATCCGCTCTACTGGGACTCCACCGATCCGCATCCGTGGCGCACCTATCTCAATGAGAGCGACCGCCGGTACGAGCAGTACCGGAAGTCGCAGCGCCGCTGAAGGGAAGAAGCGTGCGAACCATCACGTGGGCCGCGGGGGCGCTCGCCGCGGCGTTGACGATTGCTGTCGGACCGGCGTTCGCGCAGAACGCGCAGTCGGGCAACGGCGAGCTCGTCCTCGGCGCCGATCCGACGGTTGCCGGCGGCGGCCCACAGGTCGGCGTGCTGGCCGGCCGCCCCACCGTCTCGATCGTGCGCGCGAGCGAGCCGCCCGAGATCGACGGCCGCATCGACGACGTTGTCTGGCGCACCGCGGCGCGCGTCACGCAATTCGTGCAGCAGCGGCCGCTCGAGGGCGCGCCCGCCACCGAGCAGACCGAGATCTACCTTGCGTACGACAGCCAGAACCTCTACTTCGCCATCCACGCGCACTATTCCGATCCCGGCCTCATCCGCGCCAACCGCGTCGATCGCGACCAGACCGGCCGCGACGACACGGTGCGGCTGTACTTCGACCCGTTCCTCGACCAGCAGCGCGCCTACGTCTTTTCGGTCAACGGCTACGGCGTCCAGGGCGACGCGATCATGAACAGCGGCGATGCGTTCGGGGCGTTCGGCTCGCTCGCGCCTGGTGCGGGATCC
>CAZGLC010000090.1:0-11249 GCA_964526235.1 uncultured Bifidobacteriaceae bacterium | reverse complement strand
GGATCCCGGATCCCGGATCAACGGCGGCTTCTGGGAACGGCTGATGCAGAAGATCCAGCCGCAGAATCACACGAGCGGTGGCGCCCGCTCCGGCCTTCCCGGCGACGCCTCGTGGAACGCCCTCTTCGAGTCGTCCGGACGCATGGTGGAGGACGGGTGGACGGTGGAGATGGCGATTCCATTCAAGAGCCTGCGGTATCCCGGCCGGCCGCAGGGTGAGCCGCACCGCTGGGGCCTGCAAATCGAGCGCACCATCGACAGCAAGGACGAGAGCGTCGTCTGGGCGCCGATCTCACGCAACGTGATGGGGATGCTCCGCCAGATGGGCGTGCTCGAGGGGATGACGAATCTCTCGACCAGCCGGAACCTGGAGTTCCTGCCGACGGTTACGGCGATCCGCGCCGAGGCGATCGAGCGGCAGGGCGCAGCCGACCATGCCCACAGTCACGGCGACGGGCTGTCGGAGGGCGCCCTCAACGTGAAGTACGGACTGACGCCCAACCTGGTCTTCGACTTCACGTACAACCCGGACTTCTCGCAGATCGAGTCCGACCGTCCGCAGATCGAAGTCAACCAGCGCTTCGCCGTCTTCTACCCGGAGCTGCGGCCGTTCTTTCTCGAGGGGCAGGACATCTACCAGCTCGAGGCGCCGTTTCCCACCGCCCTGGTGCACACGCGCGCGCTCGTCGACCCGCGGTACGGGGCCAAGCTGACGGGCAAGGTGGGCAAGACGTCGATCGGGTTCATGGTGGCCGACGACGAGGCGCCGGGGAATGTGGACGACCATCAGTCGGCCGCCTTCGATCGGTCGGCGCAGGTGGTGCTCGGCCGCGTGCGCTACGACCTCTACTCCGAGTCGCATGTCGGCGCGATCTTCACCGATCGCGAGTTCCTCGGCAGCTTCAGCCGCACCGGCGGCGTGGACGGCGTGTTCCGCGTCGGCGGCAATCACCGTGTCGGCTTCACCGCGATCAACGCCGATCGCCAGACCGTCGACGGCGAGCGCGCAACCGGGTCGCTCCTCGACTTCCGGCTCCGCAAGGAGGGGCGCCACGTCATCTACGAGGTGCGGCACAACGAGATCGATCCGGCGTTCGGCACCGACCTCGGGTTCGTGCGCCGCACCGACCAGAAGCAGTCGTACGCGACGTTTTCTTACCGGTGGTGGCCGGAGAACTGGATCATCAACTGGGAGCCCCGCGTCCAGTACGAGCGCAACTACGACTACGCAGGCGTGCTGCAGGACGAGGGCATCTGGTGGCGCCTGAACGTGCAGTTCGCCAACAACATCAGCTTCTACACCAACGTCAACCGCGACATGGAGCGGTACCGCGGCATGGACTTCCGGAAGATGCGCTACAACATCGGCTGGAACATGAACACCAGCCGCAAGTTCGGCTTCGGCGGCTCCATCTGGCAGGGCGACCAGATCCGGTTCGTCGAGAATCCGTTTCTGGGCGCCGACCGGCAGATCAACATGGTCGTGAACGTCCGCCCCTTCTCGCGCCTCGAGTCGGAGCTCAACGTCAACACGAGCAGCTTCAACGACGTGCGGACCGACGCGCGCGTGTTCGACGTCAGGATCTTCCGGAGCCGCACGACGTATCAGTTCACGAACCGCCTGCTCGCCCGCAACATCATCGAGTACAACACGTTCGATCGGACGCTCGGTGCCAACCTGCTCGTGACCTACCGCGTGAATGCCGGCACCGTGTTCTTCGTCGGGTACGACGATCATTACCGCGAGGGGAGCAAGATCAACGACCTGATGTATCCCACGCGGTCGCTGCTGCGCGAGAACCGCGCGTTCTTCACCAAGCTGCAGTACTTGTTCAGGCTCTGAGCCGTGACGTAGGGCGGGCCTTTACGGCCCGCCGGAGGATTCCCATGGACAGTGGATCATCCCGCCGCGATTTCCTGCAGCGGGCGGGCGCGGCCGCGGGCGGAGCGCTGGCGGCCGGCGCGACCCCGTCCCCCGCAGCCGGGGCCGCCGCCGTCCAGGCGTCGCCCGCGCCGGCGACGCGGGCCGGCCGGCTCCGCGCGCTGCTGCAGCGCCCCGGCCTCGTCATCGCGCCGGAGGCCTACACCGTCATCGCCGGCAAGCTCGCCGAGGCGCACGGCTTCGACGCGATCTACATCGGCGGCAACATGATGTCGATGACGTACCTCGGCGTCCCCGACTGGGGCATCATCACGACGACCGACATGGTCGAGATCGCCGGCCGCATCGCACGCGAGGTGTCGATCCCCGCCATGGTCGACGCCGACCAGGCGGGCGAGACGTCGCTCAACGTGTTCAAGACGGTGCAGCTGTACGAGCGCGCCGGCATCGCGGGGCTTCACATCGAGGACAGCCGCAACCCGAAGAAGATGGAGACGTGGGCGGGCCCGGGCGGACCGACGACGACCGAGCTGCAGCCGGTCGAACAGATGCGCGAGCGGCTCCAGGCCGCGGTCGAGGCGCGGACCGACCGCGACGTCGTGATCATCGGCCGTACGGTCGCCGAGGATCCGGATGCGGTCATCCGCCGGGGCGTCGCATTTGCCGCGGCCGGCGCCGACGTCGTCATGAACAGCCTGACCGGCATGAGCGCGGACACGATCAACCGCGTCGCGCGCGAGCTGCCGGTGCCCCTGCTCGGCATCGGCGTGCCGAAGACGCACCTGGACGGCACGCGGATGAAGGTCAACATCTATCCCAACATCGTGTCGAGCGCCGTGCTGGCGCTCTGCGACACGATCTTCCGGGAACTGCGCGAGAACGGCGAGGTCGGAAGCCGCCCGCCGCTCACCCCGGACCTGCTCGCCCGCATCACCGGCGCCGGCACCTACAGCGAACTGGCAAAACAATGGCTCTCCACGCCCTCACGCTGATCGCGCCCCAGCCCTATCGTGTGTCGCGAACGCGAACGTTGCGCGTCTGCAGCCCGTAGGAGAGGATCGCCGCGTCTCCAGTGAGCAGGGTGGCATCGAGCTGACGCGCGGTGGCCACGAGCAAACGGTCCAGCGGATCGGCGAGCGCTGTTCGCGGGATGTACCCAGCATCGACGGCGACGGCTGCCGACAGCTCGGCGAGGCGCACGCCCGACAGGTCGAGCGATTGGCGGATCCACTGGTTGGGAGGCTGCGAGAGGCGCAGGCGCCCCTGCGTGCAGAGGGCCACGATTTCGAAGAGCGACGCCGGCGAGACGCGGAGCGAACCGTCCGCGTGCGCGCGCGCAAGGAGCTGCCGGGCACGGCGGCCGATGCGCCGCGCATCCCCTTCGACCGCCCAGATCCAGGTGTGTGTATCGAGCAGCAGCACCAGCTCAGTCCCGGTCGATGTCCCACTCGGCGTCGAGCGGCTCGAACGGCCGGTCGTACTGCAGCACCGTCCCTTTCATGGAACCGAAGATCGATCGGGGCCTGGCGGCGTCATGGGGCACGAGCTTCGCCACCGGCCGGCCGTGCTTCGTGACCACGTATTCCACACCCCGCTCGCGCACCCGATCCATCAGCTCCAGGCACGTCGCCTTGAATTCGGCGGCGGCGATGGCCTGCCCGGCCTGACCCGTCCTCGCCGCCTTCCGTGCGCCCGCCCGAGCCCGCTTGGCCATGACCATAATATTATGACCAGTCTGGCATGGCGGCAAATCCCGCCGCGCAGGCGCGTTACAAGACACGCCTCAAAGCGCCTCGTGCCGATCCAGTAGGATCGACACTATGGCTGTCCACGCCCTCACGCTGATCGCCCTGCTCCTGCTCGTCTCCGGGTGCGCGCCGTCTCCGGCCGCGCCGCCGTCGAGCGCCGTCCTCTTCGAGGGGGCGCGGCTCATCGCCGGCGACGAGCGTCCGCCCATTGAGAACGCCGCGTTTCTCGTCGAGAACGGCGCATTCACCCGCGTCGGGCGCGCCGGCGAGGTGCAGGCGCCAGACGGCGCGGCGCGCGTCGATCTCGCCGGCAAGACCGTCATGCCGGCCATCATCGACGCGCACGGGCACATGGGCTACCGGCGGGGCGTCAGCTTCCTGGTGGAGAACTACACGCGCGAGAACCTGATCGATCACCTGCAGCGGCAGGCGTATCACGGTGTGGCGGCGTTCATGAGCATGGGGACCGAGCGCGACCTCGGCTACGCGCTGCGCGACGATCTGCGCGCGCGGCCTCAGGCGGGGCTGGCGCTCTTCCTGACCGCCGGGCGCGGGCTGGCGATGCCGAACGGCGGCCCGGCCCCGCCGCTGCGCGACTCGCCTTACGGCGTGGCGACGCCCGACGAGGCGCGCGCCGCCGTGCGGGAGCTCGCGGCAAAGAAAATCGATCGCTACGTGAAGATCTGGGTCGACGACCGCGAGGGACAGGTCAAAAAGCTGACGCCCGACCTGTACTCCGCCGCCATCGACGAGGCGCACACGCTTGGACTCAAGACCATCACGCACACGCAGGACCGCGAGGACGTGAAAGCCATCATGCGCGCCGGCATCGATGGGCTGGCCCATCCGCCGTGGCGCCTCGGCCAGGAGGTGGACGACGAGCTCGTGGCGCTCTTCAAGGAGCGGCCGCACGTCTTCGTGCTGCTGACGCTGTGGGGGACGCGGAATCAGATCTTCGGGCCGCGCCCGTCGTGGATGGACGATCCGCTGCTGCGGGAGACGTTCACCGACGAGGACATCCGGCTGCTCGAGAACCCGAAGATTCCCGCCGACGCGCCGGCCACGTGGCGGTCGGGCGTCGTGCCGCGCGGCGTGGCGACGCTGAAGGCCGCCGGCGTCCGCTTCGGCCTGGGCGACGACGCGGGCGCGACCAACGGGGCGCAGTATTTCGGGTTCGGCGCGCACATGGAGATGGCGAGCATGGTGGAGGCGGGCCTGACCCCGGCCGAAGCCATCACCGCCGCGACGCGAAACTCCGCCGAGTTCCTCGGACTCGACCGCCTCGGCACCGTCGACGCCGGCAAGAGCGCCGACTTCATCGTTCTCGACGCCAATCCGCTCGAGAGCATCCACAACACACGGCGCATCCACGCGGTCTATCTGCGCGGGCAGGCAGTCGACCGTGCGGCGCTCAGGGCGAAGTGGACGGCGGCGCGCGCGACGAATGAGCGATGATCCGTGGTCCGGCTGAAGCCGGACGCCACGTATCGTATCTACTTCGCGCGTCCCGTGAACCCGCGCGCGATCATCTCGACCCGGTAGAGCGATCCGGCGCCCGCGATGTACAGCGTCCGCTTGTCGGGCCCGCTGAAGGCGAGGTTCTGGCAGTCGGCCGGCGGGCACCGCACGGGAATCGTGCCGAGGTGGCGTCCCTGTTCGCTCAGCACCTCGACGCCGCCGCCGGTCGCGACGTACAGACGGCCGTCGTTGTCGATCGTCATGCCGTCGGCGAAGGTGGGCACGCCGCCCAGGCCGTTGTCGCGCATGCTGCGGCCGGTCAGCGTGCCGAACGCGCGGCGGTTGCGCACGAGGCCGTCCGCCTGGATCTCCCACGCGATGACCGCGGCCCCGTTTGAATCGCTGATATAGAGCGTCTTCTCGTCACGACTCAGCTGGATCCCGTTCGGCCGGATCATCGTGTCCTCGATCCGGGTGGCGCGGCCGCCGGGCGGCACGTAATAGACGGCAGGTGGGAGCCGCGATCCGAGCGGCGTGCCGAGCCGCTTGACGAGCGCGTCGGCCTGCTGCTTCGTGAGCCCGGGATCGGTGAAGTAGACGCCGCCGTTTCTGGCGACGATGACATCGTTCGGCCGGCTGAACGGCTGCCCGTCATAGGCGTCAGCCAGCGTGGCGACGTTCGCGAGCGGATGGACCACGCCGATGCGCGTCGATCCGTCCCATGCCTGCGCCGAAATGAGGCGGCCCTTGCTGTCCTCCGTCACCCCGTGCGACTCGTTCGATTCGGCCACGAGCACCGAGACTTCGTTCGTCCGGGGATTCAGGCGATGGATCCGGCGGGCGCCCGGCTCCGAGAACACGAGGGAGCCGTCGGTCAGCCCGATCGGATCGTCGAGGCCGTCGAAGCCGGTCAGGATCCGCTCGATCGGTGTGCCGCCCCGGACGACGCCGGCAATCTCCGTCGCCGTGCCGACGGCGACCGGCGCCTGCGCGAGCAGGGCGCTCGAGAGCAGCAGGAACGCGAGCACGACGCGCATCGGCGGCCTCCTCCAGACGAATGAGCGATGTACTATACTTGCCCCGCCGGGAGGTGCCAATGATTCGCGGCCGGTTCGCCCGCGCATTCGCGCTCATCGTGCTGTGCACGCCATTGCTCTCGGCGTGTGCGTCGGAGCCTCGCGCCGACGAGACGTCGGCGGCGGCGGCCGCTGCGCCGTCGGCGGCGCATCCCGAGCAGGCGCTGCTCGAGGAACTGGCGCTGGCCAACCGCATGATGGCGGACGCGGGCATCCTCGACGGCCAGGGCCACGTGACCGCGCGCAGCCGGACGAATCCGAATCACTACTACATCGCGCGCTATCTCTCTCCGGGCGTGGTGTCGACGAGCGACTTCATCGAGAACGATCTCGACAGCAATGCCGTGCACGGCCCGCGCAACGACCAGGCGCGCGAGACCCACCTGCACGGGCAGATCTTCAAGGCGCGGCCCGACGTGATGGCCGTCGTGCACGCGCACACGCCCGAGTTCGTCGCCTTCGGCATGACGTCGGTGCCGCTGTGGAACGGCGAGACGCAGGCGCCGGTGTGGGACATCCGGCAGTTCAACAAGGGCCGGTCGGGCATCGTGAGCACCCCCGAGCTGGGCCAGGCCATGGCGGCCACGCTCGGCACACACGACGCGGTCCTGCTGTGGGGCCACGGGATCGCCTTGACGGCGCCCTCGCTCGAGGATGTCGTGAGCCGCGTGCTCGATCTCCGCGAGGACGCGCGGCTGCAGCAGATCACGATCGCGATGGGCGGGGCGTGGAAGCCCCAGGCGCGGATGGACGATCCCGCTGGACGCGATCGCAGGTGGGAGTCACTCAAGCGCGCGGTGGTGAAGAAGGCGGGCGGACAGGTGCCCACGTCACAGCCGCCGGATCCGGTCAAGCCCGCCGATCCGGTCGACGCGGCCACGCGGGACCTGGTGCTCGCCAATCGGATTCTCGCCTCCGACGAGCTGGGCGTCCTGACGTCGCCGGGTCACATCAGCATCCGGCATCCGCGCGACGCGAACCTGTACCTGATCGCACCCGGTGTGGCGGCGGGCGCCGTCACCGCGAAGGATGTGGTCTCGCGCAGCACGGCTGAATCCGATGCCGGCGGCTGGGATCTGGCGATGCACGCCGAGGTCTATCGCGCGCGCCCAGACGTCACGGCCGTGCTGTACGCGCGCACGCCGGAAGTCGTCGCGTTCTCGCATCCGTCGATGCGGCTGCGTCCCGTCGTCAACGGCGGCGCATTTATCCGCGACGGGCTGCCGCTCCTCGCCGTCCCGGGCCCCGGCACGGTGGCCGAGGCGCTCGGCACGCAGACCGGCGTGCTCCTGTCAGGGCACGGGTTCGTGCTGACCGCGCCATCGGTCTACGAGCTGACGAACCGCGCGTATTCGCTGCGCCTCAATGCCCGGATCCAGCAGCAGGCGGTCGCGCTCCGCGGCAAGGTCACCTATCTCGACGACATGCGGGTCCCGGGCGCGCCCGCCAACGCTCCCGGTGGCAACGCGCCGCTCGGGCCGCCCGAGGGCCGGGCCTGGGTCTACTGGAGTCAGAACGTCTCGGTCGACTGAACACGAGAGGAAGGACGGCCATGCTGCTGCGCGCTGTTGTCGTCGGTTCGCTCCTCGTCGCCGCTGCGACCGCCGGATGCACGCCGTCGCGTGACTCGGCGGCCGAGGGTGCCACCGTGTCCCGCCCCGGCGCCGTCACGGCCGAGCGCCTGATTGCCGCCGATGCGGAGCCGTCGCAGTGGATGTCGCACGGGCGCACATACGGCGAGCAGCGGTTCAGCCCGCTCGACCAGATCACGGCGGCCAACGTCAACCGGCTCGGGCTCGCGTGGTCTGCCGATCTCGATTCGCGGCGCGGCCAGGAGTCGACGCCCGTCGTCGTCGACGGCGTGGTGTACGTCTCGACGGCATGGAGCCGCGTCAAAGCGTACGACGCGGCCACCGGCACGCCGCTCTGGGCCTACGATCCCGAGGTGCCCGGCGAATGGGCCGTCAACGCCTGCTGCGACGTGGTCAACCGCGGCGTGGCGGTGTGGAACGGCAAGGTGTTCGTCGGCTCGTTCGACGGCCGCCTGATTGCGCTCGACGCCGCCACGGGGCGCGAGTTGTGGGACGTCAACACCATCGATCGCTCCAAGCCGTACACGATCACGGGCGCTCCGCGCGTCGTCAAAGGGAAGGTGCTCATCGGCAACGGCGGCGCGGAGTTCGGCGTGCGCGGCTACGTGTCGGCCTACGACGCTGAAACGGGGCAGCTGGCGTGGCGCTTCTACACGGTGCCGGGCAATCCCGCCGACGGCTTCGAGAGCGCGGCGATGAAGATGGCGGCCGCGACCTGGAGCGGCGAGTGGTGGACGCTCGGCGGCGGCGGCACCGTATGGGACTCGATGGCGTACGACCCCGAGCTCGATCTGCTCTTCGTCGGCGTCGGCAACGGATCCCCGTGGAACCACATGCTGCGCAGCGACGGCAAGGGCGACAACCTGTTCCTGGCCTCGATCGTCGCGCTCGATCCCGACGACGGGTCGTACGTGTGGCACTACCAGACCACGCCGGGCGAGACGTGGGACCACACGGCCACGCAGCACATCATCGTGGCCGACGTGCGGTTCGACGGCGCGGCCCGCCGCGTGGTGATGCAGGCGCCGAAGAACGGTTTCTTCTACGTGCTCGACGCGAAGACCGGTCAGCTCATTTCGGCGGAAAAGTTCACCGAGATCAGCTGGGCGACGCACGTGGACATGAAGACCGGTCGCCCGGTCGAGACACCGAACGCGCGTTTCTACAAGACGGGGCAGCCGTTCGTGTCGCTGCAGAACCCCAACGGCGCGCACACATGGCATCCGATGTCGTTCAGCCCGCAGACGGGGCTCGTCTACATTCCCGTGCACATGGCGAACTACACGTTTGCCCACGAGCCGGCGTTTACGCCGTCGCCGCTGACCACGAACCTCGGCATTCGCCGGCCCGCCGCGTCTGGTGATCCCGCGGCGCGCGCGGCGGCCATGCAGGCCACGCTCGCGTCGGTCGGCGGCAGGCTCGTCGCGTGGGATCCGGCCCGGCAGCGTGAAGTGTGGCGCGTGCCGCGCGAAGGCAACGCCAACGGAGGCCTGCTGTCGACCGCGGGCGGTCTGGTGTTTCAGGGGACCGGCACCGGGCGCTTCGAGGCGCTCGACGCTGCGAGCGGGAAGCCGCTCTGGTCCGCCGAGACGCAGACCGGCGTGATCGCCCCGCCGATCTCCTACCGGGTGGGCGACGTGCAATACGTGGCGCTCGTCGTCGGCACCGGCGGATCGTGGGCGCAGTCGGGCGCGCAGGCCAACTCCAAGGGGAACTCGCTGCCGAACATCTCGCGGCTGCTCGTCTATGCGCTCGACGGCAAGGCAGCGCTGCCCCCGCCCTCGCCGCGGCCGGAACGGAAGCTCGCGCCGCCGCCCGCCACCGCGGCGGCGGCCGTCGTCGCCCGCGGCGAGGCGGAGTTCCGGAACTACTGCGGCCGCTGCCACGGACCGGAGGGCGCCGTGAACTTCGGCATCCTCCCCGACCTGCGCTACAGCGCGGCGCTCGCGTCGAAGGAGACGTGGGCGGCCGTCGTGCTGGGCGGGGTGCTGAAGGCGAACGGGATGGCGTCGTTTGCGCCGGTGATCGACGCGGACGAGGCGGAAGCGATCCGCGCCTACGTCATCGCGCAGGCGAACGCGGCGCAGCGCCTCCAGCTGTCTTCACGCTAGCGGGGACCGGAAACACCAGATAGAGGTTATTCGTCTCCCACTGCTTCACGTCGACGTCGAGCAGCGTGCGTGTGCCCTGCCGGCGGACGATGCGGCCCGGCGTCTTGATGTCCGTGAGCACTTCGGCGCGGTCCGCATAGTTCGAGTATTCGGTGACCGTCGTGAAGCTGGCGGGCGCCGTGGCATCGGCCCTCGTCTCGACTCTCGCGATCAGATTGTTCGCGTCGAGCGTGGCCCTCACCGTCACGCCTGCGAGCGGGCCGGTCAGCGGGAACGTGACGACGGTCGCGCCGCCCTCCCGCAGGACGAGGGTCTTCTCGCCCGCCGCCAGCGCCGCCTTGACGACCCCGTGCGGCAGCGTCCAGAGCAGCAGCAGCCGCTCACGGAGCGCGGCCATCGCCGGCGTCGCGGTTCCCTTGCCCGGCACGAGACCCGCCCCGAGCTCGGACTCGTCCCACGCGAATGTGTCGCGCACCGTGTGAATCGCGCGCGGCGCGGCGCCGCCCGCCGGCGCGATCTCGACGCGCATGGCCGCCGGGTTGTATCCGATGGCGGCGTGGTAGTCGGCCTTGACGGCTTTGCCACCGAGATCCACGGTGCCGCTTCCCCAGAGTTCCATCGTGTTGAGGATGTCGATGCCCGGCAGGCGCGTGGTGCCGGCGCCGATGTCCGACCAGCGCACCATGCCGAGCGCGTCGGCCGCCGCCCGCAGCGTCGCAGCACGATCGGGCGCCTGCTGCGCGGAGACCATGCCGCCAGGCAGTGACGCCACGGCGACGATGAGGAGCACTCCGGGCACTCTCGGCACTCCAGGCACCTTAGTGATGCTCCTTCGTGACGAGATGGTTCAAGTCGCGCTCGCTGCACGGGAGCGATTCCGGCAGCATCGCTTTCGGATTCGGATTGAGGAGCGCCACGCGCGGCGTTGCCGTCCACGGCTCCAGCAGCACGTCGGGATCGTGAACGGTGACCGTCCAGGTGAGCGTGTTGCCGGTGCGGGTGAACCGCTCGATCGTGTGCATGTTCTCGCTGTGGAAGTAGCCGCCGATCTGATCGAACCAGGTGTTCGGCGTGAAGCCCCAGGTATCGACGACGAGCGTGTCGCCGTCCCACTGGCCGATGCCTTCGCCGGTGTACGTTCCGTCGAGGTCCTGGAGCGGAGTGTGCGGCCGTCCGTCGGTCGGAATCATGCGGTACATCGTCTGCGTCGCGATCAGGCCGCCCTGGCCAGGGTAGATGAAGATCAGGTAGTCGCGATGCTGGCCGATGTACGACGGGATGCCGCCGCGCGGGACGCCCGCTGGCATGCAGTTGTTGGACGGATCCTCTTCATTCGAGTTGTGGTCGAGGTTCTTGACCATCTCCCAGTATTCCGGCTTGTA
>CAZGLC010000089.1:11650-17575 GCA_964526235.1 uncultured Bifidobacteriaceae bacterium | reverse complement strand
GCAGCACCCCGGCGGCCTCGGCCGGCGTGAGCGGCGCCTTGTACGCGCGCTCGGGGCCGGCCGATGTGAGCGCATCGTAGTCATCGGCAATGGTCACGACGTTGATCTCGCGCGCCCACCAGCACCCCTGGCGGGCGCAGCGGTTCACCTCGTAGTCGTGGCCGTGCCGCCGCGCGACGGTCGCGACGAACGGGTTGTTCAGCTCGTCGCGTCCGGCATCGCGCAGCCGGTCGATCATGCACGGCCCCTTGCGGCAGTGCACGTCCCTGACGATCTCGAGCAGATACTGCTGCCGCTCGCGCGCGGCCGCCCCGGCCTCTCCGCGGAGATCCGTCTGCCGCAGCAGCTCGATGAACGGCGCGCAATCCTCGTGCTGCTTGCCGAGGTCGTGAAGGAGCGCGGCGAGCATGAGGTCGGGAATGGGGACCCGGAGCGGCGCGATGGACGCCTCCCCTGCCTCGGCGCGCCCGGCGCGCTGATTCACGGCGAGGGCGAGACGGCCGGCCAGCGTCATGACCCGGAAGTCCGCACAGTACTCCGGGCGGAAGAACGTCCCCACCGAGGGCTGGCCGTCGATGACGACGCGCTGCTCCCCCACGTAGCTGTCGAAAATGGCGTCGGCGAGCCGATCGATCTCGAGATCCGTCTGAACGAAATCCGGCTCATCGCTCCGTCGTCTCCTCAACAAGGCAGTCTCGCTCATCTATTCGTCGGCCATTCGAGAATCGTACCAACTCCTACGGTAACAGAGCGGCCGGGAATATGAGCGGCGCATCGCGCAGCTCGTCACTAATGCGTCCTCCGGCCTGCAGCTCGGCCGGATGTGTGCGTTATCGCACGTTCCCGTGGTAGTCCTTCGTCACGCGGTCCGCGATGCCGCGGTCCTCGCAGAAGGCCGCTTCTTCGATCTCGGCGTTCGGCACGAGCGTCAGCGTGCGCGGCGTCACCTTCCACGGCTCGGCGAACACGTCCGGATCCTCGACGACCGCCTCCCAGATGAGCGTGTCGCCGTTGCGCGTCAGGCGCTCGGTGACCCGTGTGTTCTCCGTATGGAACAGGCCGTTGTCCCCCAGCCACGTGGTGTCGGAGAGGCTTCGCACGTCGATGACGAGCGTGTCGCCTTCCCAGCGTCCGACCGAGTCGCCGAGCGAGGAGGGCTCGATGCCGGGGCGATGCGTTCGCCCGTCGGTGGGAATGACACGGAAGAAGCTGCCGTTCAGGTCGTCGTACAGAATGACGACTTCGCGCGGCGTCTGGAGGATCCGCTGCGGGGGTCCGATGCGGATGATCCCGGGAGGGCCGCAGTGGAACGACGGATCGACGTTGATCTGGTCGTCGGTCATCTCTTTCACCCGGGCGAGGAACTCGGCCTTGTACTTCGGCGTGCCCGGGTTGTAGCGGTCCGGCACCGTCGGGTTGCCCGCCACGCGGACGATCGAGTTGCCGACGCGCTCGGTGACCGGCCCGGCGACGCGGCGGTACCACATGCCCGACAGGTCCGGGCGGCCGTCGGCGGTGCGCGGCGTGGGCTTCGCCGCCTGACCGGCAAGGGTGGTCACCCCGACCACCGCAACGAGGGCGCCTAACGCGAAAAGATGCCGCATCATCGGAATGCTCCTTCGTAAACACCGCGCTACCTGCGCCTGTAGCGCGCAGGCTTCGGCCTGCGCGACCTAATTCGACGCGCGGGCAATCTCGCTGTCTTCGCCGTAGAGATGGTAGAAGTGGCCCTCGGCGAACGTGATTCGCAGCAGAAAGCCGGCCGCCGCGTTCTTGAGCGCGGGATACATATGTATCGTCACCGCGCCCGCTTTCGCCCCTTCCACGATGTCGGCCCGCGTCAGGCCGGCCCGCCGCATGTGGTTCGTGGGCAGCGTTTCTACTTTGTAGGTAGTGAGCGCGCCTGATCCGTCCTTCACGTCGACGTAGATATAGATGTGTGGATTGATCCAGTCGACCTTCGACACCGTGCCCTTGATCATGGTCGTCTTGTTCACATCGAACGTACCCGGGACGCTGTGGTGCGCCAGCGCCGGGCCACCGGTCAGCACGGCGGCCACGACCAGCAGGACCCCGATTCGCATCCTCATGAGCGTTCTCCTTCTCCCCGATCCCGGATCCCGGCTCCCGGATCCCGGATCCCGGCTCCCGGCTCCCGAGTGCTACCGCGGCGCCGGCTTCGGCACGTCCGGCATGTTGACGTACATCGTCTGATACCTGACGGCGCGCCCACGGTCGTCAATCCATCCGATTGATTCGGTGAAGGCCACCGGCGCCGGATACGCCGCCGGCACCGTCGCCTCCACGACCACGAGCCGGTTGTCGTGCATGTAGACGCCGACGAACGTCTGCGACCTGTCGGCGTTGGTCAACTGCAGCGCCTGCCCCTGCACGAGCGCGATGCCGTTCCAGATGATCTCGGTCACTTTCGCGTCGCGCTTCAGGAACTTCGACATCCCGTAGACGATGGCGCCGCGGATGTCGTTCTTCCAGTAGCCGATGCCCCAGTCCGGAATTCCCTGGCACGTGTTCGCGCCGTCGGGACAGGCGCGCGCCTTCTCCACCTGCACGCGCTCGACGAGGCGGTAATCGACCACCGTAATCGTGTAGCGGCTCTGCCCCTGCGCGACGCTGTAGACCCGCGCCGGGAGCACCGCGCCGAACTGCGACAGCCACGGCGTTTCGGAGACCGTCGGCGTGCCCGGAAAGACGGCGGTGAAGCGCTCTTCCAGGCTGACGAACTCGATCCAGTCTCCGTTGCCCTCTTCTCCGGAGGCCGCGACGCGTGCCGTCTGCGGCGGCCACGACGCCTGCTTCGATGGCGGCACGGAGACGGTCGTCTGCAGCGTGTTGCTCTCGGTGCCGTTGACGTCCGTGACGCGCACCGTGAGATCGCACGCCCCGGCCGGTACCGCGGGCCGGGGCAGGGTGGCGCGGACGACAGCGCTCTGTGTCTTCGCGGCATCCGCGCGGCCGCGGACGACGCCGCGCTGCGGCTCGCCGTTGCAGCCGATCACGAACCAGACGTGCGGCAGCTCACCGAGATCGGCCGACGGATCGGTCGCCGTCAGCTGCACGTCGATGCCTGCGGATGCGCCCGGCGCGGCGCGAAGGTCGGCAACCGTGGGCGCGTGGGTCGGAATCGTGATCGTGACGGGCGCCGTGCGTCCCTTCGGCAGCTCGAGCACCAGTGTTCGCGGTCCGGGCGCCGCGTCCTTCGCCACCTGCAGCCGCACTTCGGCCCAGCTGGCGTTCCCCTGGAAGCCGCCGAGCCGCCGGGCTTCGACGACGGTAATGCCGTCCGGCGGCGTCACCTCCGCGCGCTGCACGGCGTCGCGGCTCGTCACCACGAGCGTCACGAGCGTCGTCTGCCCCGGCGGGGCCTGATGGGGGTAGACGTTCTCGACTCTGAGCGCCGGGACCTGTCTGGCCGAGGCAGGGTGTGCACCCGGGAGGAACATCACGAGCCCGACGATTCCCGTTGCAAGCCGCACGCGCGCCGCCGACGACATCATGGATGCTCCTTCCGCCGTCCGGGTCGGGAGTGTAGCAGGTTTCCATTGACCAATCCCGCAGGGGGTCGTATCGTCCGATACGCACCCGCGATCGGGCGGGAGGAGGTCGAGCGTATGAGAAATAGAGCCCTGACCCTGGCACTCGTCGCGGCAGTCATTCTTGGCGTCTTCTGGATCGGATCGCCGGAGCGGACGAGCGCCCAGCAGCCGGCGGTGGCCATCGACAACGACGACATCGGCGGCGCAGTGCGCGGCCCGCGCGGGCCGGAGGCGGGTGTGTGGGTCATCGCCGAGACGACCGACCTGCCGACGAAATTCAGCCGCACGGTCGTGACCGACGACCAGGGGCGGTACCTGGTTCCAGATCTGCCCAAGGCGAACTACAACGTGTGGGTTCGCGGCTATGGACTGGTCGACTCGCCGAAGGTGCAGTCGGCGCCCGGCCGGACGCTGAACCTGACGGCGGTGTCCGCGCCCAATCCGCGCGCGGCAGCGGAGATTTACCCCGCTGGCCACTGGTACGCACTGGCGCGCGTGCCGGACAAGAGCGAGTTCCCGGGCACCGGTCCGGAGGGCAACGGCATCAACCCGAACGTCAAGTCGCAGGCCGACTGGCTGCGGCTGATGAAGTCGATGAGCTGCACGACGTGCCATCAGCTCGGGACCAAAGGCACTCGTGAGCTGCCGCCGTCGCTCGGCAAGTTCGACTCGTCGATGGCCGCATGGGAGCGCCGCATCCTGTCTGGCCAGGCAGGCAGCCAGATGGAGAACGGCATCAACACCATGGGCCGCCGCCGCGCGCTGGCGATGTTCGCCGACTGGACCGATCGGATCGCGGCCGGCGAGGTCCCGTCGGCGCCGCCCCGTCCGCAGGGCCAGGAGCGCAACGTCGTGATCACACAGTGGGACTGGGCCGATCCGAAGGCCTACCTGCATGATCTTGTCTCGACCGATCGCCGGAACCCGCGCATCAATCCGAACGGACCGGTCTACGGCTCCCTCGAGTTGAGCGCCGACTATCTGCCCGTGCTCGACCCGCGTACGCACAGGGCCTCGCAGGTCAAGCTGACCGTCCGCGACCCGAACACGCCGGCCGCCGCGGCGCCCAAGATGCCGGCGCCCTCGCCTTACTTCGGCGAGGAGGTCGTCTGGACGAGCAAGAACAACGTCCACAACCCGATGATGGACGAGCAGGGGCGCGTGTGGATCACCTCCGCGGTGCGCCCTCCGAACAATCCGGACTTCTGCAAGGAGGGCTCGACGCATCCGTCAGCGAAGGCGTTCCCCATCAACAACGCCGGACGCCACCTCGCCGTGTGGGATCCGAAGACGCAGAAGCTGACGCACATCAGCACGTGCTTCGGCACGCACCATCTGATGTTCGCCGAGGACGCCAACCGCACGCTCTGGACGAGCGGCGGCGGCCAGGTCGTCGGATGGCTGAACACGAAGATGTTCGACGAGACGGGCGACGAGGTGAAGTCGCAGGGGTGGACCGCCCTCATCATGGACACCAACGGCAACGGGCGGCGTGACGCCTACGTCGAGCCCGATGCGCCGCTCGATCCGGCGAAGGACAAGCGGTACGCGGGCGGGTTCTACGGCGTCTCCCCGGCGCCGGACGGTTCCGTGTGGGGCACGGTGCTCGGCATGCCGGGCGCCGTCGTGCGGATCAACCCGGGCTCCAACCCGCCGGAGACAACACTGGCCGAGGTCTATCAGCCGCCGGTCAACAGCGCCGGCGTCCCGGTCGAGGGCTACTCGCCGCGAGGCTTCGACATCGACCGGAACGGCGTCGCGTGGCTCCCGATGGCCAGCGGCCACATGGCGAGCTTCGACCGGCGCAAGTGCAAGGCCCCGCTCAACGGACCAAAGGCGACCGGGCAGCACTGCCCCGAGGGATGGGTCTTCTACAAGGAGCCGGTGCCGCACTTCAAGGGCGTGACCGACTCCGGCAGCGCCGAGGCGAGCTACTACACGTGGGTCGATCAGTTCGATACGCTCGGCCTGGGCCGGAACGTCCCGATCAATACGGGCAACGCCGCCGAAGGACTGCTCGTCCTGAAGGACGGCAAGTGGGTGGTGCTACGGGTGCCGTACCCGACCGGCTTCTACACGAAGTGGCTCGACGGCCGCATCGACGATCCGAACGGCGGCTGGAAGGGCCGCGGGCTGTGGACGACGGTCAGCACGCGCACGCCGTTCCATATGGAGACGGGTCCGGGGACGACGAGCAAGGTGGTCAAGTTCCAGCTTCGCCCCGATCCGCTGGCGAAGTAAGGCCGCGACATCGAGCCTGAGGGGTACGTTCGGCCCCTCAGGTTGCACCGGCGTGCGAGCGTGGACCCTTGGCTCGGGGGACTCTTCCCCGACGTAATCGGTCCGCGCGTGACATGCACGCGACAGCAGG
>CAZGLC010000089.1:0-11550 GCA_964526235.1 uncultured Bifidobacteriaceae bacterium | reverse complement strand
GTTCAAGACCAGACCACGGCGTGGATACTCACGCAACTAGGCTCGGATGTCACTGGAACAGCTTCGCGTATCGCGGCCTTCGTCGCCGCGTCCACCCACGTGATGATCGTCGCGAACACCGGCGCGTAGACGTCTTCGCTCGGGTGCGATCAACGACCTGCGCGCGAACTGCCGGGAGATCGCGCGTAGGACTCGAACCGCACCGCACAGCCCAGCAGACGAGATCCAACCCTTGCCATGTTTGCGGGGCGTCCCGCGACGTGTTACGTTACATGTAACCGGAGGAGCACATGGCGACCGCCACTCGATCGACATCCCGCGACAAGGTCCGCGCCCACCGCACCCGATTGCGCAAGCAGGGTCTTCGCCCTGTTCAGATCTGGGTTCCGGACGTTCGATCGAAGTCCTTCACTCACGCCGCACACCGTCAGTCGCTGGCGGTGGCCAGGAGTCCTCACGCCCAGAAGGACCAGGAGTTCGTCGACGCGATCTCAGCCTGGGATGCCGAATGAAGCGTGGCGAAGTCTGGACCGTCGCGGGCGGCGCTGCCTATGCGGGCAAGCCGCGACCGGCGGTCATCGTCCAGGACGACCGATTCGACGCCAACGACTCGATCGTCGTCTGCCCCTTGACCACCGATCCGACGCCTGCACCGATCTTCAGGCTTCCCATCCAACCGAGCACCCAGAGTGGTTTGCGTTCGCCATGCCGAATGATGGTGGATAAGTTGACCGCTGTGCCGAGGAGACGGCTGAGAAGGCTCGTCGGATCGCTGACCTCCGAGGAAATGAGGGCGCTCAACCGCGCCATCTTCGTGTTTCTGGGTCTCGCCGAAACGGAGGCGGAGAAGGGGTAGCCACTCCCGCTGCACGATTGAGACCGTCCAACCGCCGCAGCCAGCCCATGGATCTGGTTCCAACTGGCGAAATTGCGGCTCCCCTTCCCCCTACTGGACCTCGATCTTCACCATCTTGGCCGGCGGCCTGTAGACAGGAATCCAGACCGTCGGCCGAGCCGCTTCCTCATCCACCGTCAGATCGCGGATCTCGTACGGCTCCGGCATCACGAACTCCGTTGACGCGCCGCTTCGCATGTCGATCCGGTAGATCCGGCTGCTGTTGAAGTCGTTCGTCCACACCGCTTGGTGCTTGTCGTCCACGGCGAGGCTGTAGGGCGACGGAAACGGCGGCGTGTACGGCTGATGCCCGCGGACGAGCGGGTATTCCTTGATCTCGCGCGTGTCGGGATCGAACATCGCGACGCGGCCCGCCCAGTAGAGCGTGACCCACGCGCGGCCGCGCGCATCGACTTCGCCGCGGCGCGGCCCCGCTCCCGGCGTCGGCACCTGGTAGGCCGAGAACTGCCCGGTCCGCGGATCGAAGACCCCCATCTTGCCGAGTCGCCACAGATTCATGATCGACCGGCCCTTCGCGTCGGTCTCCATGTCGTAGGTGTCGTCGTCGGTGCCCTCGGGCACGGGGAAGCCCTTCACCTCGCCCGTCTTCATGTCGAGCGCGTGGAGGCCCTTGTCGAGGAACCAGACGCGGCCGGCCGGGTCGACGCCGAACATGTTGCTCCCCGCCCCCCATGGCGTGAACTGCTGCGTGCGCGGATCGAACCGCACGGTGCCGCCGCCCATGCCGATGACGACGTTGCCGTCGGGGGCCCAGGCGATGTCGTGCGCGCCGCCGCCGGGATTGCCGGCCCGGAGCTGCGCCGCCGCGATCGCCCCACCCTCTTCCCGTCCCATGCCCGGCAGCAGGCTATAGGGAAACTCCGTCACCTCGCCCGTCCGCCGATCGAGGCGGCCGAGCGTGAAGGTGAAGTGGTCGGTGTAGTACGCGTACGGCCCCTTCGATTCGAGCAGGATGTCGTGGGGCCACGCGAACCGCCGATCGCCGCGCAGGATGTCCAGGTCGCGCGGGCCGCCGCGCGGAATGCCGTACTCGGTCACGACCAGCGATGCCGCCGCGGCGCCGGCCGGCCGCGGACGCATGGTGAACGGCAGTGGTCCGGTGGCGCCCGGCCCGCGGATTTCCGCTAGGTACTCGGCCAGCGGCTCCACGTACTTCTTCTGCCCGAACGCGCGCGTGCCCGGGGTCTCGCGCGTGATGGCGCGCTCCCCCGCCATGCGCCGGATGATCTGGAGCCACTGGTCTTTGGTGCGGCCCGTCCGCAGCCCGAACTGCAGCGAGTGGCAGTTGTCGCACTGGACGACGAGGTGCTTCTGCTCGTCGGTGCCGGGAAGCGCCGCCACGATCTCCGCGGCCGTGGCGTCCTCGAGGGTCGGCTGCCGCGGCCGCAGCGTGAAATCGACTCTCGTCGTCTTGCCGGCGGCGAGCGTGGCCGGCTGCGCGGCGCGCTCGAAGTCGGGCACCGCGATCGTCACCGTGTGGCGGCCGGGTCCGAGCGACGTCCACCCAGGGAACGCGTACTCACCGCGCCCATTCGTGTAGACGTTCACGGTGATCGTGCCGCCCTCGCGGTGCGCCCGCACCGCGACGCCCGCCAGCGGTTGCCCGCTGGCGGAGACGACCTTGCCGCCCAGCAGCGCCTCGCCCGCGGCGAGTGACGCGTTCGACGGCCACTGCGCATACCCGACTGCTGCCGCCGCCATGAGGACGGCCGCCAGCACGTATCGGCGAATACCGGATACGGTCTTCATCACAGACCTCCGTCGCTACTGCGTCTTGTTCACGAGTCCCTGAAACTGGGCCATCGTCGCCGGCATGCCGTGGATGCCGACGATGGATGCGACGTCGAGCCGGAGCCGCTGCAGGTTCTGCTGGAACGCGCGGTTGTTGGCGTTCGGCGCGGCGGCCGCCGGGTTGTAGAGATCGGCCTGCACCACGATCTTCTCGCGCGGGATGTACGCGATGAGCATCCCGGTCACGTGCGGCAGCCCCTGGATGCTGTGGAGCTCGATGACGCGCGAGCCGTCGGTCAGCACGTACTTCTCCCGGACCGTCTCGAAGATGTAGCCCTCGGACCACTCTTCGGGCGGATGGAGCGCGAAGCGATCGGGCTGCAGCACCCACGGCCGCGCCCGCAGGATCTCCTGGTAGTACGGCTTGTTGCCTTCGTGCGTCACGACCGTCACGCCCTCGTGGACGTAGGTCCGGACGCCGCCCAGGTGGTCCCAGTGATGGTGCGTGTTGACGACGTAGCGGATCGGCTTCTTCGGGATGAGCCGGTAGACCTCGTTGATGACCGCGATCGATCGCTCCTCGTTGAGGGGCGCCTCGATGACCGTCACGTGGTCGTTGAACTCCACGGCGACGCTGTTGTGGCTGCCGCCCGCGATGAGATACAGACCCTCGCCGAGCTTCTGCGTCTCGACGCGCACCGGCTGCGCCTTCGCCGTCCGGACCGCGTCGGGCACGGCGGTCGCCGCATTCGGCACGTTGAGCTCCACGCTCGCAATCGTCTCGAGGCCGAAGGCATGGTCGCCGCCGCTCACGTTCGGCAGGTGCCCGCCGTCGTCGTAGTCCTGGTGCTGGTGGAAGCGCGGCACCTGCACGCCGTTCACCGCGCGGTAGTTGGTGTAGACGTTCTCGTAGTACAGGTCGCCGACGACCGGGTTGGGCACCCAGGTCTGAACGCGCTGGATCATGTTCTGCGCGTTGATGGTGCCGTTGATGCGGTACTTGCCGAGGGCCACGTACGAGACGACCGTCACCCGCTGGCCGTATTCGTTGCGCGTGACCATGGTCGGGTTGGCGCCCGGCGCCATCGCGCCTTTCAGGAATCCGAACGGCGTGGTCAGGATCTCAATCTGCCGCAGCTCCGCGGCATCGGGCTGCGCGACGGCCTGCCCCTGCGCGTTCACCGTCCACGCGTAGGTGCCGCTGACGAAGTTGGCGACCTTCTGCGCCGCCAGGAACGGGAAGCCGGCGCCGCCCCCCTGCACCGGGTTGTTCCCCTGTGCGCGGGTGTACTCCTCGCGCGACGACATCGTGTCGAAGTCGATCGTCCGCGTGTAATTCGTGAGATCGACGCGCGGCCAGTCGCGATCCGGGACGAAGTTCTGGCCGACCATCCCCTGCCAGCCGGTGCCGCTGTACTGGATGGACCGCATGTTCTCGACACCCATTGCCTTGGCCGCGGCCTGCAGGACGCTCTGCGCGTTCTGCGCCGGGGCCGACACTCCCATCAGCGCCGCCAGGCCCAAAGACAACCACAAGCGCATTGCCATGATTCCTCCTCCCGTCCTTGTCAGTTCGCCGGCACGAGGCGACGCAGCTCCTCGAACCAGTTCTCCACGATGATGAACCGCGCCGGCGGCACCTCCTCCGACCCGGCGGCCACCGCGGCCTTGATCAGCAGGAACTGCTGGCCGTCGGGTGACACATCATAGCTTCGGCCGCCGGGGCCGGCGACGTATTGCCCCTCGAAGAGCGCCTTCGGGTTGCCCGCGGCAAAGCTCGGCCCTGCCTGAACGGCAACCGGCATGAACGCGTTGCCGCTCCTGTAGAACAACTCGCGGCCGTTCCGCGCCCAGACCGGCTGCCCGCCGCCGCCCGTCGACACTTGCCAGCGACCGCCCTCGACGTCGGGAAAGGGTCGCACGTAGATCTCGTCCCGGCCCGACTCGTTCGATTCGTACGCCATCCATCGGCCGTCCGGGGAGAGACTGGGGTTTCGCTCTCGAAACGTCGTCTGCATCAAGGGCCGGGGCTCCCGCTTTGCGCTCCCACCAGCCCCGTCTGCGGTCAACGAGACGATGGCGATGTCGTCGTTTTCGCCTGCCGACGCCGCCGCCCCAAACACCACGATGCGGGACGCATCGGGCGCGAAGAACGCGGGGAAGATCTGACCCTTGCCTTCGGCCAGCCGTTCGACCGCGCCGGTGCCGTCGGCGGCCACCCAGAACAGGCTCGTGCCACCGCCTGAGCCGCGCGAAAACGCGAGGCGCTTCCCGTCGGGCGACCAGGCCGGGAATTCGTCCTCATCGCCGTCGAACGTCAGGCGCGTGAGCGTCTCGCGCATGAAATCCCAGACCCAGATGTCCAGTTGCTGATCGCGCACGTCGAGCGCCACCCTGCCGCCATCGGGCGAGATCCGCGGATACGTGTACGCGCGCGGAGGCGCTGACAGCGGTGTCTCCCGCCCTTCCCGATTCACCCATGCCAGCGAATTGCGAGCCATCGGCCCGCCGGCGCCGAGCAGGCGGGCATCGCTCAAGTACACGAGTGTGCCCGTGTCGGACACGTCGTAGTTGGCCGTCCCGTCGCTCGAGGATTGATTCACCGGCCGAGTGAGGCCCTGAACCACGGACACGGGGCCGCCGACGACCTGACGACGTGCCGCATCGAACGCGACCGCAAAGAGGGCGTCGCCCACCGCGTACACGAGATGGCCCGTCGGCACGTAGCGCGCGTCGCTCCCGCCTTGCCAGACGACCGTCCGCTCACCGCTACGAAGCGACTGCACCACGACGTGCGCCGTATCCCATCGTGTCTGCGTGGCTGTTCCCGTGGTCACGGTGAACAGGACAGAGTCGCCGTCCGGCAGTAGCTGTGGCCTGTGGAGTTGTTCCTGTTCTTTGGCCGCAATAACGAGCTCCGGGGTGCCGCCGGCGGCAGACGCGCGCATGATTCCTTTGGTCTGCCCAAAGAGAATCGTGTTGTCCCGCCCCCAGCTCGCACCGAACGATACGTCTGCCGTGCAGATGTCCACCGGCGTTCCGCCGCTGATGGCAATGCGGCGCAATTGGCCACCCGTAAAATACGCGACAGTCTGCCCATCGGGCGAGAAAAACGGATTGGCCAGAGGCTCCAGGCTCCGAATCCGCCGAGTAGGAGCGCGGCCAGCGAGGCAAGCGCCGGTGCAACCAGCCGCCGCCAGCCAGTCGTGTGGCTGGTACCCGTCGCCTCGACCAGTTGCGGCGCACTGGCGTCGAACGCGCCCTCCAGCATCAGCCGGACGCTCTGCACGTCCGCAATTCGTTGCTTCGGGTCCTTCTGCAGACACGCGCGCAGCGCCAGCCGCACGCGCGGCGGTACGTCGGCGGGCAGTCTCGCCCACTCCGGGTCCAGCTTGAGTACGTTCGCCAGCGTGTCGGTGACGTCGTCGCCGGCGAAGGCGCGCCGGCCGGCGAGCATCTCGTAGAGCACGCACCCGAAGGCCCAGATGTCACTGCGCCGATCGGCCGTCTTGCCGCGCGCCTGCTCGGGGCTCATGTACGCCGCGGTGCCGAGGATGACGCCGCGCTGCGTCATCGCCGGCGTCGTGATCGTGGGCAGCTCCGAATGGTCGGCCGAGACCGGTGACGACTCCAGCGCCTTCGCCAGCCCGAAATCGAGCACCTTGACTACGCCATCCGGCCGCAGCTTGATGTTGGCCGGCTTCAGGTCGCGATGAATGATCCCTTGCTCGTGCGCGGCCTCGAGCGCCTCGGCGATCTGGCGCGCGATCGGCAGCGCCTCGTCCACTGGAATAGGGCCCTCCCGGACTCGGTCGGCAAGCGTCGGCCCTTCGACCAGCTCCATGACGAGGGCCTGAACGCCATCAGCCTGCTCCAGCCCGTATACGTGCGCGATATTGGGATGGTTGAGGGAGGCGAGGACCTGCGCTTCGCGCTGAAACCGGGCCAGCCGGTCAGGGTCGGCGGCAAGGCCGTCGGGCAGGACCTTCAGGGCATCGTCGCGCTTGAGCGCCGTATGACGGGCGCGCCACACCTTGCCCATTCCCCCCTCGCCGAGGAGGGCGATGACCTCGTACGGACCGAGCCGCATCTGAGGGGCCAGGGCCACGGTGCGCGCATTCTAGACCAGAAACTGCCGCGCCCGGCAGGATTCGAACCTGCGATCCTTGGCATCGAAGAAGTCAGGCCGTCACGCGTACGTTGTCGACTCTGGACATCCCGCCCGCAATCAGGTTTCCGGCGCCCGGACGAATGCGGCATCCGCCCGACAGAAGCGCATCGGACGCGTCGGACGCGTCGCTTGTGTCCGTCGCTCTCTTTGCGTACGCTGGTGCCATGTATGCGACGGCCGTCATTGGAGGCAAGGTTGTCCGGTTCAGGCTCTCCCCGGCGCTTGCCCGAGCACACCGCCAGAACCGCGGCAGACGATGACCGAAGGCGATGCGGTTGCGTTCGTCGAAGCCAAGCGACGCGCGCGGGCGCTGCGGCGCGCCAGGCCCTATCTTGCGAGTCGTCCTTGACACCTGCATTCTGAAGCTCGCGACCTTCCCGGTCGACAACAACGCGTCGGCGCTCATCTTCGAACTTGCGCGCGCCGGCCTGATTGAGGCCTGGGTCAGTCCGGCCATCCTCGAAGAGTACGCGGACGTCCTGGGCGACCACCCGGAATTCGTCGCTGAAATTGTCGAGAGCTTCCCCGCCTGCTATCCGCTGACCGAGCTCGGTGTCATCCGGCACGAGCCCGACAACCGTTTTCTGGAATGCGCGCTGCCGGCAAGCGCCGAGTTCATCGTCACAGTGAACACGGCTTCCGGGCACTTCGATCGGACGCAGTATCAATCGGTGAGCGTCATGCGACCCGGCGAGCTCCTCAACGTTCCGGAGATTCGGCATGTGGTGAAGAAGCTCACTCGAGGCTGACACGCCGCTCCGCTATCTCATTCTGCGGGAGCTCACGGGCAACATCTGGTTGGCAACACTCGAGACGCGATGAGGTACGCCATAGCGTAGGCGTAGGCCGACAGATTCGAGGGGCCGAGGACGCGTGCGAAATTGACAGTCATGTGCCGCAACATCAGGACCCTCGCGAACTTCGATCCGCCGGCCTCCGAGGCCGAAATCCACGCGTCCGCGCTGCAGTTCGTCCCGCAAGGTGAGCGGCATGCACCACCCCTCCCGCGCGAACCAGGCGGCCTTCGACCGCGCCGTCGACGAGGTGGCGGCGGCCGCCAGCCGGCTCGTCTCGTCGATCACGACGAGCGCGCCGCCCCGCGACCGCGAGGAGGAGGTGCGGAAAGCGCGCGAGCGGGCCCAGCGGCGGTTCGCCTCGGCCTAGCCCGACCGTGGCCTATATTTTGACGGCACAATAGGCACGCCATATGCTCTCGCATCCTGAATGCCGATCGACGCGCCCGACGCGTCGCCGAATCACACACCCGTCCTCTTAATCGAAGTCGATTCGTACGCGCGCCTGCGGCATGAGGTCGAGCTCCGCGACGCCGGCTACAACGTCCGCGTCTTCGCCGCCTGTCCAGGACCCGTCGATCTGCACTACGCCGCGGTCGTGGTGGCAGACCCCTCGTCATTCGAAGCGCTCCGGCACGAGCCTGGCCGCCGCCTCCCGCCCGTCGTCGTGGTCGCCGACGACGGGCGCGCAGGTGTGACCGCGTGTCTGCACGGAGCTGCCGCGTGGGCGCCCACCCGGGGACAGGCCGCCTATCTCGTGGATACGGTCGGCGGGGTGCTCCACGCAGCTCATGGGGAGCGGTGAGGGCGCCGTACAGACGCCGCGCACGCCGAAGGCGGCTCGCGGCCTGCCGGATCGGAGGCGCTTGCGCGTCTCCAGTTTCCAAGAACGCTTCACCTCTCGGTCAACAAGCCGCATCGCGCCCGCGCCCTGCGCCCATGCTTGCGCATGTTCACCTGGCGCTCACGCTCCGCACCTTACTGATCGAGAAACGTCGCGCGCTCTTCCCCGGAACACGCCCATCTGACGCCGGCGACCATGCGGTGCCTCCTCTTTCGAAGAGACGCCTCACATCGCTCACGCCTCTGCTCGCATTCCGGACCAGCGAAGCTCGCTTCGTCTCCTTGCGACGTGCGCAGCGTCGGTGAATCTAGAGAGTCGCAGTGACATTGTCAAGCAGATTGTGATGCCGCGCGCAAAACAATTTGAGATAAATTTGGGATCATGCGTCCGCGAGGCTGGTCAGTTCCCCTAACGCGGCCGTCGAGGCCCGCCAATCGCCTCGGAGGCGTCGGCATCCGCGTTGCACCCGAGCCGTTGCATGGCAGCCACGCACCACCGAAACGAGACGGGAACTCAGCCGAGGCGGCGCACAGCAGGACCGAAGAAGATGGCCGCGAGGGCGACGACGCGATCCGCCGATCGGTAGCGGCACTGCCGACAGCACGCTCGCATGTACAAGGGGCGAGCTGCGCGACGACCATCATGCCGTTCAAGAGTCAGGCACAGCGCAGGAAATTCGCCCAACTCCTCGTCGAGCGAAAGATTTCCGCGAAAACCTACGAGGAGTGGAACCGGGAGACTGGTCGGAAGAAGCTGCCGGAGCGGGTGAAGCGACAGACGAAGGCTTCCAAGAAACGGCCGATGAGGCGTCGCGCATGACAGCGCGATAACATCGGTGCGGCTCGCGAATGCCCTGAATGAAGCGGCGAGTGGAGACGATGAATGGTGGACAATTGAGACGGAGGCATGATGATGACAGGGACAATTGCCCGGCTACAGCTTGAAAAGGGATTCGGATTCATCAAGGACGGCTCGGGACAGGATTACTTCTTCCACCGCAGTGCCGTCTTCGGCGAGGGCATCGAGAACCTGCGTGAAGGGGACTCCGTAGAGTTCACGGTTGGCGAAGGGCCCAAAGGGCCCAGAGCGGAAAGCGTGCGCCGCACGTCGACATAACGGGATCCTCCCGCCCGACCCTTCCCCACCACCCTCAGATGGACGTTGAGATCAATCTCCGGATACCGCGCGTCAAAACGCCGGTGAAGGACCAGAACGGATACCCGATCGACAACGGATCCGTCAGGTATCTCCGGCGAATCGTGGTCCCGGTGTTACCCAAGCCTGGCGCGCTGCTGCAACTCGAGACGCGGGCGCGCGTGGAGCTCGAGTGCGAGGTGACCAACGCGGCCTGGAACGAGGGGAAGCAGATGTTCATCGTGTACGTGAGGTACTCGAAGCGATCGATTTCCGCCGAGGAGTACCACGCCCTCGTCGAGGATCCGGACTGGGACATGCGGCCGCTGCTGTGGGGCTGGTCAGTCCGGCTTGAGCCGACCCACCTGCTACAATAAGAAGTCTACCCCTTCACACATTTCCAGTCCTGTGACCTGCGCTCATGGTTACTGCCAGTGGTGTGTCGATGCGTTACGGCTCGAAAGTCCTGTTCGAGGACGTGACGACGACGTTTCTCGCCGGTCGTCGGTACGGTCTGACCGGCCCCAATGGCGCGGGTACATCCACATTCATGCAGCTGCTGACCGGCGATCTGGATCCGCAGCGCGGAACCGTCGTCCGGCCCGCCAAGCTTGGGGTGCTCCGGCAGGATCAGTACGCGTTCGATCAACATCGCGTCATCGATACGGTCATCATGGGCAATCAGAGGCTGTGGAAGTCGCTGACGCAGCGCGATGCCATCTACGCTCGTACGGCGATGACCAACGAGGACGGTATGCGCCCCGGCGAGCTCGAAGGTATCGTCGGCGAGGAAGAGGGCTACGCGGCGGAGGCCGATGCCGCGGTGCTGCTGCAGGGGTTGGACATTCCTGACGCGCTGCACGAGCGAACGATGGGCCGAGCTGCAGGGCGGACAGAAAGTGCGGGTGCTGCTCGCGCAGGCGCTGTACGGTCAGCCGCAGGCGCTGCTGCTCGACGAGCCGACCAACCACCTGGACTTGGAATCGATCAATGCCCTGAACGTGGCGCTCCAGCGCTACGACGGGACCGTGTTGCTGGTCACGCACGATCAGGACCTGCTCGAGGAAGTCGGCACACGCGTCTGGCAGTTCGAGCCGGGACGCATCGCCGACTTCAAAGGCTCGTACGAGGAATATTCCGGGACGCTGGCATAGTCAGTGACGATCCGACGCACCTTACTGGAACTCCTGTCGCGGGAGCCGCGCTCGGTGTCATCCCTGGCTCGCGAGCTGGGGATGACCCGCGGCAGTGCCGAAGATGACCTGCGGCATGCACTTCGGTCCGCCCGCGCATCTGGTCACCGAATTGAGGTGCTCCCCGCGCGGTGCAAAACCTGCGGATTCGTCTTCGATGCGGAGAAGCTGACGAAGCCGAGCAAGTGCCCGTCCTGCAAGGGAACGCGTCTGTATGAACCGATGATCCAACTCAGTCTCCCTTGACGTTCACGAACTGTTTGAGGATGTACTTCACGTCGACAAGCTCTTTGGCGTTCTCCATGACCTGATCGATATCCTTGTACGCCCCCGGTATCTCGTCGAGCAACACCTTGGAATGGCGGTACTCGATCCCTTCCATGGCGCGACGTAAGTCATCCATGCTGAATAAACTACGGGCCTTCGTCCGCGAGTAGCGGCGACCCGCGCCATGCGGCGCGGAATGAACACTCATAGGGTTTTCCTTGCCGACCACGATATAGCTGCGAGTGCCCATCGAACCGGGAATCATCGCCCAGCTCTCTTTGGTCGCCTTAATCGCGCCCTTTCTCGTGACCCAGATGTCCTCGCCACAATGGTGTTCCTTTTGCGTGAAGTTGTGATGCGAGTCGATTCGCTGCACCTCCAGCGCCTGCTGATCCCCATCCTTGCCAAAGACGGAGTGACTGAGCTCCGTTAACACACGGTCCATCATTTCGTTGCGGTTATGGAAGGCGAACTGCTGCGCCCAGTTCAGATCGCGAATG
>CAZGLC010000088.1:12910-17611 GCA_964526235.1 uncultured Bifidobacteriaceae bacterium | reverse complement strand
GGCACTGTTTCGCGACGCATCTCCTGCTCAACGGCGTGGATATCCGGCAGATCCAGGAATACCTGGGCCACGCGCGCGTCGAGACAACGATGATTTATGTGGTGAAGGAGCTCCGGAGCCCGGCCCGGAGCCCGCTGGACATCCTTCGAGCCCGGACGGAACCACACCGGGCGCCCTGACCTGCAACGCGAGCACCGCCCTGCTTCACGCAGCGGCCTACCGGGTCTCGCCGGGGACGACGCTCTGCTCGGGGTCGATGAGGAAGAGCCAGATGAGCGCGCCGGCCCCGAGCACGGCGGCGCTCACCAGGAAGGGGGCCACCCAATAGCCGCGGCCGAAGAGCGTGCCGTACACGATCGGCGTCAGCGACGCGGCCAGCGACCCTGACATGTTCATCACGCCGGTCACCGTTCCGCTGAAGCGGCCGCCGACGTCCATCGGGACGGCCCAGGCGGGCCCGATCACCCACTCGAGGAAGAAGAAGGACGCCGCCAGACAGAGAATCGACGCCGTCGCGCCGTCGACGAGCGCGGCAGGAATCAAAAAGACGCCGGCGAGAAAGAAGCCAGGCGCCGCCACGAGGCGCCGAGCCCGCCGCGCGTTGCCCGTGCGCTTCAGGATCGAATCCGACATCCAGCCACCGACGACGTCGCCCGCCATGCCGGCGATGAGCGGGATGGAGCCGATGATGCCGAGGGCGGTGAGCGACAGGCCGCGGTACTCGCGGAGGTAGGTCGGATACCACGTCAGGTAGAAGTTCGTGCCGAAGAAGAAGCAACCGTATCCAACCGCGATGTACCACATGTTCGGTGACGTCAGGATCTGCCGCCACGGCGTGGCCGGCCTCGACTGGCTGAGCGTCCTGACGCTGCCGTCGTCATTGACGCCGCGAATGGCCGCCAGTTCCGCCCGGTTGACGAGCGGGTGGTCTTCCGGCCGCTCCCGGTAGAACCACCAGAACCCGGCGACCCACAGAAATCCGATCGCGCCGAAGACGTAGAACATCGCCCGCCAGCCATAGGCGATGAGGAGCCCGCCGGCCGTGAGCGGCATGATTGCGACCGCGAACCGGCTGAAGAAATGCGTGATGCCCTGAATGCGGCCGCGTTCCGACGGCGCGAACCAGAGCTGCATGCCGCGGCTCGCCACCGGGAAGGCGCCCGACTCGCCAAGGCCGAGAAAGAGGCGCGCGGTGAGGAGCGTTCCGAAGCCGGTGGCCGTGCCGGTCAGGAACGCCGACGCTGACGTCCACGTCATCAGGACGTTGAGGACCTTTTTCGGCCCGAACCGATCGCCGAGCCAGCCGACCGGCACCTGGCCGATCGCGTACGTCCACGTGAACGCGGCGAGCACGATCCCCATCTGGCCGAGCGAGAGTCCCAGCGTCTCGCGAATCTCGGGCTGGGCCACCGAGATGATGCCTCGATCGAGATAGCAGATCAGGTACATCAGGCTGAACAGGACCAGCATCCACCACCGCGTGCGGGTTGCGGTGGCGGAGCGATCCAGGACAGCCTCGGCCCTCATGGGTGCCTCGGGGGCGTGAAGGACGTCAGGCCGGGGCCCCCACAGCGCGGTTTGGGCGCTGTGGGGTGGAGACGGAGGCGAGCGCCGGCGCGCCCGCGGCGGCGAGCGTCACCGGCTGATTGGTGTCGACCGACTGGTCGGCGGCCTTGTACACCTGCATCACGAGACGCGCGTGCTCGGCCGTGACGAGCGGCTGGCGGCCCATGGCGACGCACTCGAGGAAGTGCAGCGTCTCGGCTTCCATCGGTCCGGCATAGACATGATTCACCTTCTCGCCAGGCATCGACGAGATCGGGAACCGGATGCCGTCCGTCATCGACGTGACGTAGACGTCGCGATGCGTGTCGTCGACCATCACGGCGCCGTCGGTGCCGATGAACTCGATCCAGGTGGACGCGAAGTTCGGATACGCCGGCGGCAGCACCCACCCGCCGCCGATTGTCACGACGACCCCGTCGTCCATGGTGATGATCATCCAGACCTGGTCCGGCGTGTTGTACTGCGCCTTCATGATCTTCGCCGCCTCCTGCGCGTAGACACGCACGGGCTTCCGCGGGGCGAGGCACCACAGGGTGAAGTCGATGTCGTGCGTCGACTCCATGGCGGCGGGCGAGAGCTTCACGCGTCCGCTGATCTTCTTGCCGAGGCTTCTCGTGATGTGCCGGCTCACCAGCGCCGTGACCGGCTCGCCGATCGTGCCGTCCTCGAGCGATCGCTTGATGTAGGCGAACTTCGGATTGAAGCGCTGGGAGTAACCGATCGTGAATGCCAGCTTCCGTTCGCGCGCGAGGGCGATCAGCTCGTCGGCCTCGGCAAGCTCGATGGCCATCGGCTTCTCGAGCAGCACGTGCTTGCCGGCGAGCAGGCTCTCCTTCGCGATCGGATAGTGCGTGCCTTCAGGGGTCGTCGAGATCATCACCGCGTCGATCGACGGGTTCTCGACGAGGCGGCGGTAGTCGGCGGTCGCGGTGACAGGGTCCGTCATCGCCGCCACCTCGCGCAGCCGATCGTCCTTGACTTCCGCGATGTGCAGCTCCCTCACCCAGGGGCTCGCCGCCGACGCCACCGCGCGGATGCCGCCGCACCATCCTGCGCCGATGACCGCGACGTTGATCTGACGCTTCTGCTGCATGGGCTCCCTCACTTGATGCCGGGTCTGCGGCGGCCGGATTATATCCGCCGCGAGACCCGGCCTACTTGCCCGGCGGGATCGGCTCCGGCACCCGGTTGGCAATCGCCGGAATCGACATCAGGTACGCGTACATCGCGCGCAGATCCTCGTCGGTGAGCGTCGCATACATGCGCCACGGCATCGGCGGCAGGAGGCCCCGGCCCACGCCCGACTTCTTCCCGTCGCGAATCGAGGCGATGAAGGTCTTCTCGGTCCAGGCGCCGATGCCGGTGACGCGATCGGGCGTGAGATTCGACGTGAACGACACGCCCCACGGCCCGGCCCACGCGGTGTTCGTCTCGTTGATCGCGACGAGCCAGCCGCCCTGGAGCGGAAGCGCGGGCGCGCCGGCGACGCGGACGGTCTGGGGATGGCCCGACAGCATCCGCGTCATGTCGGGCTCGCCTTTCGCTGTGAACGGAGTATGGCAGCCGTTGCAGTCCTGGACGGTGACGAGATACCGCCCCCGCTCGACAGCCTGCGCGGCCGCGGTGCCGGCCGACGCGAGCACCATCGCGGCCAGCACCGCCGCCTTCATTCCGCGGCGCCTTCCTTGACGACGCGCACCTTGAGGGCCACCGTGACCTCGCGGTGCAGCTTCAGCGGGACGTCATGAGCGCCGATCGTCTTGAGCGGCTCGGGCAGGATGATCTTGCGGCGGTCCACCTCGAACCCCTTCTCCTTGAGGACGTCCGCGATGTCGGAGGAGGTGACCGACCCGTAGAGCTGGTCGGCCTCGCCGACGCGCCGCGCGACGACGATGTCGATCGCCGCCATCCGCGCGGCGATCGCCTCGGCCTGTCCCTTTTCCTGCGCCTCGCGCGCCTCGAGGATCCTGCGCTCGCGCTCGACGTGCGTCTTGTTGCTCGCGGTCGCCAGCAGCGCCAGCTTCCGCGGCAGGAGGTAGTTGCGGGCGTAGCCGTCGGCGACCTTCACGATCTCGCCGCGGCGGCCCAGGTTGTCGACGTGCTCTCTGAGGATGACTTCCATGGCGTCACTCACCCGTAAACGGAATCATCGCGAGCTGACGCGCGCGCATGATCGCCACCCGCAGCTTCCGCTGGTGCAGCGCGCAGGTGCCCGAGATGCGGCGCGGCAGGATCTTCGCCCGCTCCGGCACGAACGCCATCAGGAGCCTCGTGTCCTTGTAGTTGATGTCGTCGATCTTGTCCGTGCAGAACTTGCAGACCTTCCGGCGGCGGAACATCGGACGGCGCTGCTGGCCGTCGGCCTTCCCGGTCCCCGCGGCGCCGCGGCCGCGGCCTCCGCTCGTGCTCTTCTTCCTTCCGTTCATCGCAGATCCTCCCCGAGCTCGAACCGATCGTCACGGTCGTCCTCGAATTCGCTTCGCTGGCCCTCACCCGGCTGCCGGTCGGGCGACAGCCCGCGCGCGACCCGCCGCCGCCGGGACGCCTCCGTGCGTTGTGTGCGCTTGCGCTCGACAACGAGCTCCGACTCGTCGACGCGGACGATCAGCTGGCGGATCACCGTGTCGTACACCTTGAGCCGCCGCTCGATCTCCTTGATCTGCTCTCCCGAGCCGATGATGACGTCGAGCACGTAGTTGCCTTCCTTGTAGCGGCCGATTTCGTAGGCGAGCTTGCGGCGGCCCCAGTTCTCGGTCTTTTCGAGCTGGCCGCCCATGCGCTGCACGACGGCTTCGACCTGTCCGTGCAGCTCTGCGACCTGTTCCTCGGTCGCGTCGGGCGAGACAATGTAGACGAGCTCGTACTTCCGGTTCATCGGTCTCCTTCTGGACTAACGGCTCGAGGGCTTCGCTTCGCTCCGCCCTCTCGCCCGGCTGCCTGTGTCTCTGGCGAGCGCTTCGCGCTCGCAGGCAGCAAGGAGTCAGTCAGTCACTTCCGGACCCGTGGCGTCCGGGTTGTACGCGTTCATCACCTTGTCGATGCCCTCCACGATGAACATCTGCGCCGCATCCGCGGCGCGGGTGACGACCCTGTCGACCTCCGGCAGCTCCGGCGGGTCGAACGTCGCGAGCACGT
>CAZGLC010000088.1:0-12900 GCA_964526235.1 uncultured Bifidobacteriaceae bacterium | reverse complement strand
CACGTAGTCGGCGAGGTCGCGCCGGCCGTCCCCGCGCCCGATCCCCCGGCGCATGCGCGGGAAGTCCGTCGTGCCGAGCTGCTCGACCACCGACCTGAGCCCGTTGTGCGTGCCGGCCGATCCCTTCGCCCGCACGCGAATCCGTCCGAGCGGAAGGTCCACATCGTCGACGACCACGAGGATCTCGTCGGGCTCGATGTGGTGGTACCCGGCGAACCGGGAGACCGCATACCCGCTGCGGTTCATGAACGTCTGCGGCTTCAGCACGAAGAACGGCGTCGAGCCGAAGCTCTTGGCGAACGCCGCATCCGCGTCGGTCCGCCACTGCAGGCCCAGCCGCTCGCCCAACCGGTCGGCGACCCGGAACCCGACGTTGTGCCGCGTGTCGGCGTACTCGCGACCTGGATTCCCCAAGCCGACGATCACCTTCACTTCTTCGGCGCTTCCTCGCCTTCCTTCTCCACCTTCCCCTTCTTGATGACCTCGGGCTCGGCCGGCGCCGCCGGCGCCGCCGCCACCGCCGCCGCGTCGCCCTCCGCCGCCGCCGGCGCCTCTTCGGCCTTCGGCACCACGACGTGGACGAGCATCGTGTCGAGCTCGGTGACCATCTTCCACTTCGGGTCCCCCGGCAGATCGCGCACGCGGACCGCCTGGTGCAGCATCAGCTCGCTCACGTCGACGTCGATGTGCTCGGGGATGTCGGTCGGAAGGCACTGGACTTCCACATCGCGGGTCACGAAGTCGAGCAGGCCGCCCTGCTGCTTCACGCCCTTCGGCTCGCCCTTGATCACGATCGGCACCGTCACCGTGATCGCGCGGTCCATGGCGAGCTGGTAGAAGTCGGCGTGCAGCAGCTGGTGCGTCACCGGATCCAGCTGATACTCCTTCACCATCACGCGCGACTCGCTGCCGTCGAGCTTCAGCCTGATCAGCGTGTTGACGCCCGAGTCGGAGTGCAGAATCCGGAGCAGCTCCTTCGGGTCGACCGCCACCGGCACGCCCACCGGCCGCTTGCCGTCCTGCACCGCGCCGTACAGGACCGCCGGAACGCGGCCCACCGCGCGCAGCCGCCGCGCTTCGTTCTTGCCGCGGCTGTCCCTCTTCATCACTTCGAGCGTTGCGTCCATGTCTCTTCCCTATACGAACAACGATGATACCGACGTCTCCTCGTGAATGCTCCGGATCGCCTGGCCGAGCAGCCGCGCCACCGACAGCACCACGATCTTCTTGCACTGCTGCGCCTCGCCGCGCAGCGGAACCGTATTGGTCACGACCAACTGATCGATCGGGGCGCTCTCCACCCGCTCGATCGCCGGCCCTGACAGCACCCCGTGCACCGCGCACGCGAGCACGCGCGCCGCGCCCGCCTGCTTCAGCGCCGACGCCGCCTTCTGAATCGTCCCGGCGGTGTCGATGATGTCGTCCTGCAGGATGCAGGTGCGCCCCTCGACGTCGCCGATGACGTTCATCACTTCGGCCGATCCGTCCTCCGAGCGCCGCTTGTCGACGACGGCCAGTTCCGCGTCGAGGCGCTTGGCGTAGGCGCGCGCGCGCTCGGCGCCGCCCGCGTCGGGCGAGACGATCGTCAGCTGCGGGCTGTTCAGCCGGGTCAGGTACTCGATGATCACCGGCGCCGCGAACAGGTGGTCGACCGGAATGTCAAAGAACCCCTGGATCTGCGCCTTGTGCAGATCCATCGTCAGCACGCGGTTCGTGCCGGCGGCGCTCAGCAGGTTCGCCACCAGCTTCGCCGAAATCGGCACCCGCGGCTTGTCCTTCCGGTCCTGCCGCGCGTACCCGTAATACGGGATCACCGCCGTGATCCGCGCCGCCGACGACCGCCGGAACGCGTCGATCATGACCAGCAGCTCCATGAGGTGCTGGTCGACCGGCATGCACGTCGGCTGTACGATGAAGACGTCGGCCCCGCGGATGTTCTCGTCGATCTGGAACGAGACCTCGCTGTCGGGGAACCGCCGCAGCCGGGCCTGTCCGACCGGAATGCCGAGAAACTCCGTGATCTCCTTCGCCAGCGTCGGGTGGGCGCTGCCGGCGAAGACTTTCAACTCGCCAAACCCGGTCGACATCAACCCATCACCACTGAGCGCTCGTCTCATCGCCTGCCTGGATCAGCTGGGCTGGTTGGGGCGGAAGGATTCGAACCTTCGAATACGGGATCCAAAGTCCCGCGCCTTACCGCTTGGCCACGCCCCACCACAAGCACCCCACTGCGGCAGCGCTGCCAGTGTCCAGGAGCCGTCGGCTCAGGGTGGCGCAATCGTTTAGTGTAGTCGAGCCAGTGGGTTGCGGGCAACCCTCCGTCCTTCGACTGGCGCTCAGGACGCCGCGAGCCGGGTCGAGCGGCGCGCCCGGCTGAGGCGCGCGTATTCCGCGCGGCCGAGCGATTCGGTGAGCACGACCCGCCATCCCGAGCCCGACAGCGTGCGCACGGCGGCCGCCGCCTCGCGGCGTTTCTGAAACAGGCCGAACACGGCCGAGCCGCTCCCCGACATCGCCGCCGCCACCGCGCCGGCGCGCCGCAGCGCCGCCTTCATCTGGTCGACTTCCGGATGATGGCGGGCGATGGGGATTTCGAGGTCGTTGATCATCTGCGCCGACCGCGACGGCCACGGCCCTGGGACGTGCTGCGGCTCGCGGACGATCGGGCCGCGCGCGAGCTCGCGCTCTGCGTTCCACCAGCCGTACGCCTCGCTCGTCGAGACGCCGAACCCGGGCACCAGGAGCACGATCCAGTGCCGCGGCATGTCGGCGAGCGGATAGATCTCGTCGCCGCGCCCGAGGCCGAGAGCGGTGCCGCCGGCGAGAAAGAACGGCACGTCGGCGCCGAGCGTGACCGCCACGTCGGCCATCTGCGCCGGCCGGAGCGGCACGCGCCACGCCGCGGCCAGGCCGACGAGCGCCGCGGCGGCGTCCGCGCTCCCGCCGCCGAGGCCTGCCTGAAGCGGAATCGCCTTCTCGAGCCGCACGACCACGTCGCGCACCGGTCCGCGGCGCCGCAGCGCCCGCCAGAGCGCCGCCGCCGCGCGCCAGATCAGGTTCGACTCGTCCAGCGGCACGCCGGCCGTGGCGCAATCGATCGCGAACGGCCCCTCGCGCGGGCGACAGATGACCGTGTCGTGCAGCGAGATCGTCTGAAACACCGTCCGCAGCTCGTGAAAGCCGTCGGGGCGCGTGCCGAGGACACGGAGGTCGAGATTGATCTTCGCGTGGGCGCGGACCGAGACCGCAACGGGGGATGGGTGCGATGGCATCACTCTGCGCGCAGCGGTCCGGCGTCGCGCAGCTCGTCGAGCGACAGCTCGATGGCACGGGCCGGCACGGTCACGGCGAACGCCGACGGGTCGAGCGGCACGTTGGTTTCACGCTGCGAGACGGTCGCGGTGAGATCCACGTCGAGGGTCGAATCGAGCGATCGCAGGCGCACGATGTGCGGAAAGCCCGCCTGCCACGAGGGGTACTCGATCTGCCATCCGGGCCGGCGCGCCGCTCGCGGCTGCCACGCGCCGTCCACCTGTTCGAGGAACAGCGTCGCGCCGCCGCTGAGATCGATCGACGCCCACCCGTTCTGGTGCAGCCGCCCGCCGGTCGGGGCCGGCTGGGCGGCCACGCAGCCGGTCAGGATGGCAAGGAGATCGGCCGGCGCGAGGGCCACGCCGGTCAGCGCGCCGAGGATGGCATCGGCTGGTTCATTGCGCAGGACGCGGTTGTCGCGCGGCAGCAGGAGCGTCGCCGTGCCGCCCCGCGCCGCCAGAATGAAGGCCGGCGGGCCGAACGGCGCCACCCCTTCGAGGCGCATCGACGCGGGGCGCTCGAAGCCGGCGATCGCGCGCCCGCGCAGGCTGCGACCACCGGCGCGCCCCGACAGCGCCAGCTCCGCCGTCATCGTCCGCACGCCGGCGCACGTCATCGTCACACGCTGCAGCGTGTCGGCGAAGTCGGGAAAGGGTGTGCCCGGATCGGAGGGAAGCTGGACGCGTCTGGCGGCGCAGCCCGCCAGCACCAGAGATAACAGACAGATCGCGGGCGTTTTCAGGGCTTCAGCCGCGCCTTGGCGTCCGCGATCTTCTTCTGCACGTCACCGCGATCGACGTCGCCGCCCTCGCCGTCGAGGGCGCGGGTCCACGCGGCGATCGCCTCGGCCCAGCGGCCGCGGCGCGCGAGCAGATCGCCCAGATGGTGCTGGACTTCGGCGTTCCGCGGCAGCTTCTCCGCGGCCGGCGCCAGGTACTTCTCAGCCGCATCCAGATCGCCGCGGCGGAAGTGCGCCCAGCCGAGGCTGTCGAGGTAGTACGGGTTGCCCGGCTCGATATCGAGCGCGCGTTCGACGAAACGGACCGCTTCGTCGAGCTGGCGGCCGCGCTCGGCCAGCAGATATCCGAGATAGTTGAGCACCTGCGCATTGCCGGGCTCCACCTGGAGCAGTTGGCGCAAGGCACGCTCGGCGTCGGCGTCGCGCCCGGTGTCGTTGTACAGATCGGCGAGCTGGAGCTGCGTGGCGGCGTCCCTGGGAAACGCCCTGGCGGTCGGCTCGAGCACCGCGAGCGCCCGCGCCATGTCGCCCCCCTCGCCGAGCGCCCGCGCGCGGAGGCGCGGGAAGCGCGGGTCGTCGCCATGCTGCGCCTGCGCCTCGGCGGCCAGCGTCGCCGCCCGCGCGAAGTCGCGCGCGTCGATGAGGGCCGTGATGCGCCTCACCTTGAGCCCCCGATTGGTCGGCTCCACGGCAAGCGCCCGCGTGTAGTTCTCCACCGCTTCCTTGAGCAGCCCCGCCTGCTCCTGGTACCCCGCCAGCGTCGAGGCGACGCGCGGTTCGTCTTCGACAATCAGATCGAGCGTCGAGATGGCGCTCTTGAGGTCGTCCGCCGCGGCATACGCCTGTGCGAGGAAGAGGCGCCCCTGCGCGGAGCCGGGATTCTGCGTGACGACGCGGACGAACGTGTCGATCGCCGGCTTCGCCTCGCCGGTGCGCAGATACAGGCGGCCGAGCGAGAAGAGCACGTCGATCGCGGCCGTCGAATCCTTCGCCACGCGCTCGAGGTGCTGAATGGCATCGCGCGCGACCGCCAGAAACTTCTGCGGCGCGGCGTTGGCGTTGATGCCGTCGGCCTGCGCCGTGAACACGAGCCCGAGGACGCGGTGTGCCTCGAGATTCGCGTCGTTGAGCTTCAGCGCCTCGCGCGCCGACGTTTCCGCGTCGCCGCGGCGGTCGCGCCGCAGGTGGAAGGCGGCAATCTCGGCGCGCACCTCGGCGGAGGCCGGGTCGGCGGCCGCGGCCCGCTCGAGCGCGGCGAGGGCGCCCGCCTGATCCCCCAGCGCCTCGAGCCGCCGCGCCATCAGGAACTCGAAGTACGCATTCGAGGTCTGCGCGGCCGCCGAGACCGCCGTCAGCAGGAGCAGCAGCACGCCGGAGATCGGCAGCAGCGCGCGCGCGGCGCGGGTGCGTCGGGTCATGGCAGTAAGCAATCTTAGCTCAAGATGTTATAGTGCGCTCGATGCCCGTCGATGCGGAACTGCTCGAAATTCTGGCGTGCCCGAACTGCAAGACGCCGGTGAAACTGGTGAAGAACGGGACGGCGCTCAAGTGCGATCAGTGCCATCGCGTCTATCCCATCAAGGACGACATCCCGGTGATGCTGATCGACGAGGCGACCATCGAGCCCTAGTGCAGATCCTGCTGGTCCGCCTGCGGCTGATCGGCGATGTGGTGTTCACCACGCCGCTCGTCCGTGCGCTGCGGCGGCGCTACCCTGAGGCACATCTCACCTATGTCGTGGAGCCGCTGGCGGCAGCGGTCCTCCGCGGCAATCCGCACCTCGACGAGATCATCGAAGTCCCCCGCCGCCGCGGGCTCGACCGGTGGCGCGACGATCTGGCCTGGGGCCGGACGCTCCGGCAGCGGCGGTTCGACGTCGCCGTCGATCTGCACGGCGGGCCGCGCGGGGCCTGGCTCACGTGGGCGAGCGGCGCCCCGATGCGCATCGGCTACCGCACG
The DNA here is from genome assembly GCA_964526235.1 of uncultured Bifidobacteriaceae bacterium. Lineage (GTDB taxonomy): Bacteria > Acidobacteriota > Vicinamibacteria > Vicinamibacterales > UBA2999 > MELF01. The sequence continues at coordinate 6,890 of CAZGLC010000088.1, read as the reverse complement.
CGCGGGCGCGGCTGGATGTACACGCATGTGGTGCCGCGCCCGGCCGATCTCGGGCCCATGCACTCCGTGCTGAAGCAGTGGGAGCTCCTCGCGCCGCTCGATGCGGGCGCGTGCGATCCGGCACGCGATCCGGTCGAGATGCCGGCCGATCCGGCGGCCGAGGCGCGCGTCGACCGGTGGCTCGTCCAGGCCGGCATCGAGCCGCGACACCCGCTGGTGGTCGTGCACGTCAGCGCCGGCAATCCGTTCCGCCGCTGGCCGGCCGCGCACTTCGCCGCGCTCGTCGGCGATCTGGCGCGCCGCGACCCGGCGCGCCGCGTCGTCGTGACGTCCGGGCCGTCCGACGCGGACGCCGCGCGCGCCATCGTCCAGCAGGTTCGCGCGGGGCACGCCGACAGCGGGGCCGTGCACCATGTGGACGTCGATCTCGCGGAGCTGCGCGCGCTGAGCGCGCGGGCGGCGGTGTACATTGGTGGCGACAGCGGCCCGCTGCATGTCGCCGCGACGACGACCGCGCCGATCGTGGGACTGTTCGGCCCCACGCTCGCCGAACGCTCGATGCCGTGGCGCGACCCCCGCTGGAGGGCCGAGGCGGTGGACGCGGGGCCGCTCCCCTGCCGGCCGTGCGCGCAGCGCACGTGCGCGCCGGGGGACTTCCGCTGTCTGACGCGGATCGATCCGGCGCGCGTCGTGGCGGCAGCCGAACGCGTGATGCAGGGTGGCCGTGACCTCCGGATGGTACACGCATGACGACGATGACGATGGCGGTGGACGGCACGCCGGTTGCGCCGCGGCTCGAGCGCGCGACGGCCGCGCTGCTGCTCGGATTCGTCGCGGCGCTCCAGGTGTCGATCGCGCTGACCCACATCCTGCTCACGGCACTGCTCCTCTCGTGGATGCTGCTGCGCCTCCGGGAACGCGCGCGGCCGTCGGCGCCCGCGTTCTTCCTCCCGCTCGCCGTGTATGCGGGGCTCACGCTCGTCTCCGCACTGTTTTCGGCCGATCCCATTGCGAGCCTGGTGGACAGCAAGCAGCTCGTGCTGCTGGCGATCGTCCCCGCGGTGTACGACATCGCGCGCGGGCCGCGCGCGACCACCGTGGTCGACGTCATCATCTCGGTCGGCGCCGCCAGCGCCGTGTTCGGCATCGTCCAGTACGGAGTGCTGCACTACGACAACCTCGGCCAGCGTCCGCAGGGGACGCTCACGCACTACATGACGTACTCGGGCGTGCTGATGGTCGTGATCGCCGCGGCGGCGGCGCGCCTCGTCTTCGGCTCGCGCGATCGCATCTGGCCCGCGCTCGTCATGCCCGCGCTCGTCGTGGCGCTGGCGCTCACCTTCACGCGCAACGCCTGGATCGGCGCGTGCGTCGCCGTCGGCCTGCTCTTCGTCCTGAAGGATTTCCGGCTCACGGCGCTCCTGCCGGTCGTGCTCGCGCTGCTCGTCGTGCTGGCGCCGGAGGGGCTCGTCAGCCGCCTGACGTCGACCTTCAATGCACAGGATCCGGCGAACCAGGATCGCTTCGCGATGATCGAGGTCGGCGCGCTGATGGTGCGCGATCATCCGCTCACGGGCGTCGGGCCGAACATGGTGCCCGAGGTCTACGCGCAGTACCGGCCGGACTATGCCGTCAACGAGACGAACCCGCACCTGCACAACGTGCCGCTGCAGATTGCCGCCGAGCGCGGTCTGCCGGCGCTGGCCGTCTGGATCTGGTTCGTCGCCGCCGCAAGCCTCGCGCTCTTCCGGGTGTTCCGCTCCGCCTCCGCCATGGCTTCGGCGGACACGTCCGCCTCGGCGCCGCACACGCGCGTGCTCGCTTCCGCCGCGCTTGCGTCGATGGCGGCGATGCTCGCCGCCGGGCTCTTCGAATACAACTTCGGCGATTCCGAGTTCCTGATGCTCTTCCTCGTGCTCATCACGCTGCCGTTCGCGGCCGCGCGCGCCGACGCGGGGTCCCCAACGCGCACGCCTGCGCGTTGGAGCGCTGACGATGCTGCCTCCACTCGCGGCTGAGCGGGCGCGCGCCATTCTCGGCGCGGCGGCGCGCACCCGCGTCCTCGTGGTCGGCGACGCGATGCTCGACAGGTTCATCGCGGGGCGCGTCACGCGCATTTCGCCCGAGGCGCCCGTGCCGGTGGTGATGTTCGATCACGAAACCCACCGCATCGGCGGCGCCGCCAACGTGGCGCACAACGCCACCGCGCTCGGCGGGCGCGCGACGCTCATCGCCGTCACCGGCCGGGACGAGGCGGCCGCGACGCTGGCCGAGGCCTGCCGCCACGCCGGCATCTCGCCCGCATTCGTCGGCGATGCCGGCCGGCCGACGACCACGAAGGTGCGGATTGTCACCGAGCGGAACCAGCAGGTGGCGCGCGTCGATTACGAGCTGGACGCCGAGATTGCCGGCGAGATCGAGCAGAAGGTCATCGCCGCCCTGCAGCAGCAGGCCTCGGACGCGAGCGCCATCGTGATTTCCGATTACCTCAAGGGCGGCGTCACCGCGCAGGTGCTGCGGGCGGCCGTCGACGCCGGCCGGGCGCGCAACATTCCGGTGCTCGTCGACCCGAAGATCCCGCACATCGACTACTACGCGGGCGCGACCGTGGTGACGCCGAACCACCATGAGGCAGAAATCGCCGTCAACATGCGCGTGCGCACCGACGACGACGCCCGGCTCGCGGCGCGCGTGTTCCGGGAGCGCGCGTCGTGCGGCGCCGTCCTGATGACGCGCGGGGATCAGGGAATGTGGCTGCTGGCCGAGGGGAGCGAGGACTCGCTGCCCGCCTCCGCCCGGGAAGTGGCCGACGTCACCGGCGCCGGCGACACGGTGATCGCGACGCTCGCGGTGGCGCTCGCCGCCGGGGCCACGCTCGTCGAAGCGGCGCGGCTGGCGAACGAGGCGGCCGGGATCGCGGTCGCGAAGTTCGGTCCCGCCGTCGTCACGCCCGCCGAGCTCCTCCGCGCCATCGAGACGTCTGCGGCTATCTGACGATCGCGCCGGCCAGTTGCGCCACGGCGCCGAGCGTCGTCTGCACGGCGTTCAACCCGAGGCGGAAGTCCCGATCCGAATAGGTGGCGAACACATCGGTCGGCTGATGCCAGTGCGGGTTCCAGCCGGCGCCGATGTGCATGCCGCGCTCGTGCTCGCGCAGGCTGATCGCGGGCACAAGGTCCATGAACGGCACCGAATCGGTACTCGACATGTGGCTGCCGACGGCCGCCGGGTAGTCGGTTGCGTATCGCTCGTTTGCCGCCCTGAAGAAGAACGCCAGCTTCATGGCCTCATCGGCACGCGTGCCGGTGGATTGGAATTCGATGTTGACGTCGGCCTCCGGCCGCTGCTCCGAGCTCACGCTGCCATCGCCGCGGGGCATGCCATGGTCAAACATCATCATGTCGTGCTGGATCATGGCGAGCCACCGCGGTTCGGGGTAACGCCCCGATCCCGGAGGATCTTCCTTCCCCTGCCGGTCGGCGCGATCGCGCACGTAGGCCGTCGCGCCCACGAGCCCCCCTTCCTCGCTGTTCCACAGCACGAATCGAATCGACCGCTCCGTGCGGACATCGGGGGCGCTGAGGATTCGCGCGACCTCCATGACGAGCGCCGTCCCCGAGCCGTTGTCGTCGGCGCCCTGGCCGAACCCTCTGCCATCCATATGCGCGCCGACGATGTACATCTCGTCGGGGCGCGTGGCGCCAACCTTGGTGCAGTACACCTGCTCGCGTGGACCGGGCACCGACGGCTGCGCATTGAGCGCACGCACTGCGGGATCGGGCTGCCGATTCGGATCGTTGTTTGGCGTCGTTGGCCGGGTGGCGCCGCGCAGCCGCGACCCGCCCTGGCCCATCCGCACCTCGCCGCTCGCAATGACCGGGTTCGGCGGCGCGGCGGTCGGCGGCTGCGGCGCAGGCGCCGGCGGCTGCCGCACGTAGCGGTGCCGCTCGGTGGGACAGCCATAGCTTTTCAACTGCGATTCAATCCAGTCGACCGCCGCGCGATTGCGATCGGTGCCCTCCAGTCGATCGCCGAACTGCGTCAGGCCTCGAATCGTCGCCTTGTAGCGTTCGAGGTCGAGCCGCGCGACGAGCGTCCGGACCGGATCGTCTGCGGGCGTACCCCCCTGCTGGGCCGCCGCGGCCACGGCGCCAATCGCGAGCGCGAGGATTGCAACGAACCAGCGCATGAACCCTCCCAAAGCCCGAAGCCCATCGCCCGAAGCCACAGTCCTCAATGCCGGAAATGCCGGCGGCCGGTGAAGACCATGGCGAGATTGTGCTCGTCGGCGCCTGCAATCACCTCCGGATCGCGCACCGAGCCGCCCGGCTGGACGACCGCCGTGGCGCCGGCCTCGGCCACGGCATCGAGACCGTCGCGGAACGGAAAGAACGCGTCGGAGGCGGCGACCGATCCCGTGAGCGTGTGATCGCCTGCGTCGCCGGCCTTCAGACGCGCCACCTTCACCGAATCGACGCGGCTCATCTGTCCCGCGCCGATCGCGAGCGTCCGGTCGGCCGACGTGAAGATCACCGTGTTCGATTTGACGTGCGCGCAGATGCGCCAGGCAAATCGCAGCGCCTGCCACTCCTGCGGCGTCGGGGCTCGCCGCGTGACGACCTTGGGAAAATCGCCGCGCGGCCACGCCTCGCGTGCCTCCTCCACGACATCGGGCACCTGCACGAGGATGCCGCCGGCGATCGAGCGGATCTCGACGTCGCCGAGTGGATCGCGGCCGGCTGGGCGCGTCCCGACCACGTCCATCGGGCGGACCACGCGCATGTTCGCCTTCTTCGCCAGAATCGGGCGCGCCTCGTCGTCGATCGACGGCGCGATGACGGCTTCGATGAACGTCGCCGTCAATTCGGCCGCCACGTGCCGGTCGATGGGCCGGTTCAAGCCGACGATCCCGCCGAAGGCGGAGCGCGCGTCGGCATCGCGCGCCCGGACGTACGCATCCACCGCCGACGCCCCGGTGGCGGCGCCGCAGGGATTCGTGTGCTTGATCACGACGGCGGCCGGCTCGGTGAACTCGCGCACGATCCGGGCGGCGGCGTCGAGATCGAGCAGGTTCGTGTACGACAGCTCCTTGCCCTGCAGCACCTCGAGCGTGGCGTCGTACAGCGCCGCCTTCTGGTGCGGATTCTCGCCGTAGCGCAGCTCACGGGACTTGCGGAGCGTGAGGCGGAATTCCTCGGGCGCCTCCTCCGGCGCGGGTCCGGAGCGGGTGAACTGTCCCTGCGCGTCGACCTCGCAGCGCGCGAGCGTCTGCGCGATGGCGGCGTCGTAGTCGGACGTATGGCTGAACGCCTTCTGCGCGAGCTCGAAGCGAAACGGACGCGAGGGACCGCCCGGCCGATCGAGTTCGGCCAGCACCGCCGGATAGTCGGCCGGCGAGACCACGACGAGCACGTCGTGGAAGTTCTTGGCCGCCGCCCGCAGGAGGCTCGGACCGCCGATGTCGATCTCCTCGACGAGCGCGTCGAACGGCGTGGCGGGATTGGCCGCGGCCTGCACGAACGGATACAGGTTGACGACGACCAGATCGATCAACGTGATCCCGTGCTCGGCGGCGGCGGCAAGATCGTCGGCCCGGCCGCGGCGCGCGAGGATGCCGCCGTGGACCAGCGGATGCAGCGTCTTGACGCGGCCGTCCATCATTTCCGGAAAGCCGGTGACCGCCGAGATGCCGATGACGGAGAGGCCGGCCTGCGCGAGCGCCCGCGCGGTGCCGCCGGTCGAGACCAGCTCGATGCCGCGCGCGGCGAGGCCGCGGGCGAATTCCACGAGGCCGGACTTGTCGGAAACGCTCACTAATGCTCTGGGCATGCGCTTGACACCCTTTGGGACAGGCGCTTAGGATATCGCCTGTTCGACGGGTCAGCGTTGCAGTCGAGGCCGCGTCAGCATTCGCGGCTTTTTTTGTGTCTCGGAACCAGTTTCCGGAGCAAGCAGGGAAGAAGAACGATGCGTATTACCGGCAAGGTCAAGTGGTTCAACAACGCCAAGGGTTACGGATTCATTGAGCGCGAGGGCGGCAGCGACGTCTTCGTCCACTATTCGGCCATCACGGGCAACGGCTTCCGGTCGCTCGAGGAAGGGCAAGCGGTCGAGTTCGAGATCGTCGACGGCCCCAAGGGGCCGCAGGCGGGAAACGTCAGCAAGCCGTAGGCGCACACCGCGCTCCTGGCACCCCACCGCCCCTCTGCGGTGGGGTTCCTCACCCGCGATTTCTCTCCGGTCACTCGTCGGACGACGCGATGCCGCGCAGCGCGCGCGCGGTAAACGCCACTTTCCCGTCCTTCATCGCGACGCGAAACGCGACCTCCTCGGTCCCCTTCTGCGCGAGCGCGCCCATCTGCTGCCGCACGAGCTCCACGAATTTGTGAAACGGCACTGCGTCCTGTCCGGTGTCGCGGCGCGCCTCCGCCAGGCTGTCGTACAGCTCGTGGATCTTGTCTATCTCGCGGAGCGGATCGCGCAGCGAGGTGACGCACAGGATGCGGTCGTCGGGACGCCGCGGCGCTTCCGCCGCCGGGCGGGGATGGCTGAACGGCCCGGCCCGCCCTTCCTCCCGCGCGCGCAGCCCACGGTCCCAGAGATCGATGAACGAGGCATAGCGCGCCTGCAGCGTGGAGAAGCGGAAGCGATCGACGTGGCTGTGGAGGTGCGTGCGATCGAGGCGCTTGACGAGCGCGTTCACGCGGCCGCGCGTCTCCCACGGCGGACGCGGCAGCCGGCCGGCGAAGAACATGTTGTACTCCGCCTCGAGCCGCTTCAGCTCCGCTTCGAGCACCTCGAGCTCGCGGGCGATGTCGGTGGCGTCGTCCACGGGCGAGCATTCTGACACACGCGGATGATGTTCACCCTTCACGTACCACAGAGGCACA
>CAZGLC010000087.1:0-17708 GCA_964526235.1 uncultured Bifidobacteriaceae bacterium | reverse complement strand
GACGGGCCGGATGTCGATCTGCGAGCCGGGCAGGAACGCGCGGACGCCGATGTCGACGGCCAGGCCCCCCTTGATCCGCTCGATGACGCGGCCGATGACGACCTTCCGCTCGCTGTAGGCCTTCTCGACCTCGTCCCAGATCTTCATCTTCTCGGCCTTCTCGCGCGACAGCACGATGTGGCCTTCGCGGTCCTCGGTGCGCTCGAGCAGCACGTCGACCATGTCGCCGGGCTGCACGGTCACCTGACCGGTCTCGTCGAGAAATTCATTGATAGAGATCAGGCCTTCCGACTTGTAGCCGACGTCGACGACGATGTCGGTGTCGGTGACCTGGAGGACGGTGCCTTTGACGACTTCGCCTTCCGCCATGTTGCGGAAGCTGTCGTCATAGATGTCGAGCATGGCCGCGAATTCCTTCGGGTCCATGTCTTCGTGGGGCATCGGCTTGAACGCCGGACCGGCGGGCCGGCCAGCCCGAGTCCGTGCCGGTGCGCCGGGCTGGTCGCTCCCCTTCTCGGGTGTGACCACCCCGTTGTCTAGATTCGCCATTCGCTACGCGTCCTCCTTGCCTGCGCCCGCTTGCGCAGAGCATGCCGGTTTCTGTTGCGGCGACCGGCCCCCCGCAGATATAACGGCGCTGGACAGACGGCCCTTCGACTATGATCCAGACAAGCCTGAGTGGAGTCGATGGTTGGGGGTCACGACCCCCACGGCGAGCGATCGTCAGGCGCCGATAAGATATAGAGATTACGTCACTTATCGGAAACTGTCAAGGTAGCACGTGGCCCCGCTTCGGGCATCTCGACGCGAAAGGATGAGCCATGGCGAAACGAAAGGCGGCACGGCGCACCAAGAACGCACGGCGGGCCGGCGCCGGTCGATCCCGCGCGCGGAAAGCCGCTCCGCGTAAGCGCGGCGGCGCCCGAAAAGCGGCAGCCCGGCGTCGCGCCACGGCGGTCCGCCCCCGGAAAGCGGCCAGGACGCAGGCCCGCGCGCGGAAGGCCACGGGCACGCGGAAGGCTACCGCCAAAAAGAAGGTGACTCGCCTTCGCAAGGCGTCGGCAGGGCAGGCCCGCCGTCGCAAGGCGTCGGCGGCGCAGGCGCGCACGGCGCCGGCGCTCAACCGTGCGCGCCGGACCATCGGCGCCGAAGGGGATGTCGTGCCCACGCCGCCCTCGTCGCTCAACCTCGACCGCTCGGCGTCAGCTGCGCGGACCGGGCGGCGCGAGCTTCACGAGAAACTCGCCAAGCACACCGAAACCGGCCCGGCGCTGACCGGCGGCGATATCGACGCCGACTGGGAGTCGGCCTACTCGGTGGGCGACGAGGCCCCGGGCGGCGACAACCCGACGCCCGACCAGGACATCGTCGACGACATCGGAAAAGCCCTCGGCGTCGAGTACGAAGATAACGAGGAACTGAAGGGCGAGAAGAAGATCTCCGACCGCGATAAGAACCGCTGGGAGCTGGACCCGGCCTCGTCCGACGACTACGACGACCGGTAGGAGCGAGGCCTGCCTCGCCCCTACGACCGACCGGCGACCTTCTGATTCACGACATCCATGACCCTGTCCACGACCTCTTGTATGGACAGGGTCGTCGTATCGATGTGCACCGCGTCGGACGCAGGCGTGAGCGGCGATGCGGTGCGCGTCGTGTCCGACCGGTCGCGCGCCTCGATCGCTTCCGCCACCGCCGCCTGCCCCGCTGCGCCGACGCTGTGCGCCGGATCGGCCGCGCGCCGCCGCGCGCGCTCCTCGGCTGACGCATCCAGATAGATTTTCACGTCGGCATCGGGAAAGACGACCGTCCCGATGTCGCGTCCCTCCATCACCACGCCGCCGTGTTCGGCGGCGTCGCGCTGACGCCGCACGAGCACCTGCCGCACGCGCGGCAGCCGCGCGACCGCGGCCGCGGCGCGATCGATGTCGGGCGTGCGGATGGCGCGCGTGACGTCGTGGCCGTCGATCGACACGACGTCGCCTTCGATCCCGATCTGCGCGCGCTCGGCCAGTTCGACCACCGCGCGCTCGTCGTCGAAGGGAACGCGCTCGACGCTGGCCTTCCAGCCGACCGCGCGGTACATCGCACCGGTGTCGACGTGCCGGTAGCCGAGCGCCTGCGACACGCTGCGCGCGACCGTTCCCTTCCCCGCGCCCGAGGGTCCATCTATCGCGATGATGAGGCGTTTCATCCCCGATAAACCACGAAGGCCACGAAAAACACGAAACGTATTCTCAACATCGTGTGCTTCGTGATCTTCGTGGTTCCGACTCAATGCTAACATGCGGCGCCGATGCGATTGCGCCGCACCGCCGTCGTTCTCCTCGCGCTTCTGGTGACGTCTGCTGTCGTTGCGTACGTCGCGGCGCCCTACGTTCGCGCCGCATCGCTCTTCGTGCGCGTCGCCAACATCGGCGGCCGCGCGGAGGCGTGGGCCGAGGAACGCGCCCGCGCGGTCACGGTGCAGCCGCCGCACATCGTGCCGACGCGCGAAGGGGACGTCGCGGCGCAGTTCTATCGCCCGGAGGGGCGCGTGCGGCGATCGGTACTGCTCGTACCGGGCGTCCACTCGATGGGGATCGCCGAGCCGCGGCTCACGGCGCTCGCGCGCGACCTGGCGGGCAGCGGCATCGCGGTGATGGCGATGGCGCTTCCCGATCTCACGGCGTACCGGATTACCGCGCGCTCCGCCGATGTGATTGAAGATGCCATTGCGTGGCTGTCGGCGCAGCCGGCATTCGCGCCCGACGGACGCATCGGCGTGATCGGCATCAGCTTCGCCGGCGGTCTCTCGATCGTCGCCGCGGGCCGTCCAGCCGTCCGCGACCGGGTGGCCTCCGTCGTGTCGTTCGGCGGCCACGGTGATCTTGGACGCGTGCTGCACTATCTGGCGACGGGTGAGGCGGTCGACGCGCCGGGGATCGAGACGCATCCGCCGCACGACTACGGCGTGGCCGTGATCCTGTATGCCGCAGCCGACCGCGTGGTGCCTGCCGCTCAGGTGGACCCGCTGCGCGAGGGAATCCGCACCTTTCTCTACGCCTCGCAGCTCACGCTCGTCGACATGACGCAGGCGAACGCAACGTTCGCCGTGGCGCGCGAGATGGTGAAGGGACTGCCGGAGCCGTCGGCGACCTATCTGACATACGTGAACGAGCGCAACGTGAAGGCGCTCGGCCCGGTCCTGGTGCCCCACCTCGGCCTCGAAGCCGATCCGGCCGCCTCCCCCGAGCGCGCGCCATCGGTCCCCTCGGCGCCGGTGTTCCTGCTCCACGGCGACGGTGACACGGTGATCCCGACCGCGGAGTCGGCGGTGCTGGGCGACTATCTGCGGTCGAAGGGCGTCGATGTCCACCTGCTCATCAGCCACATCATCACGCACGCCGAGCTCGACCGGTCGGCGGCGGCGATGGAGGTATGGCGATTGATTGCGTTCTGGGCGGACGTCCTGCGCACGTAGATGGACCTTCGCCTCCAGAAAATTCTTTCGCAAGCCGGCATCGCGTCCCGGCGCGCGGCCGAGAAGCTCATCGCCGAGGGGCGCGTGACGGTCAACGGCGCCACCGTCCGCGAGATGGGGACGAAGGCGGATCCGGCGGCCGATGACATCCGCGTCGACGGCCGGCGCGTCAAGGGGTCCGAGCGCCAGCGCTACATCCTGCTCAACAAGCCGCCCGGCTACGTGACGACGCGATCGGATCCGCAGCGGCGGCCGACGGTGATCGACCTGCTGCGCGGCGTGCGCGAGTACGTGTACCCGGTGGGCCGGCTCGACTACGACACCGAGGGCCTGCTCCTCCTGACCAACGACGGCGATCTGGCGGCGCGGCTCACGCACCCCCGCCACGGCGTCGAGCGCACCTACGACGCGCGCGTGGCGGGCGTGCCCGACGAGCGCGATCTCGAGCGACTGCGCACGGGGATTCCCCTCGACGGGCGGCGCACGCTCCCGGCGGACGTGGAGTTGCTGACGCGAGGCCGCGCGGCTGAGAGCGTGCTGCGCATCACCATCCGCGAGGGCCGGAAGCGGCAGGTGCGGCGGATGTGCGAGACCGTGGGCCATCCGGTGCGCACGCTGCGCCGCGTCCGGATCGGCCCGTTGAGCGATCGCCGCCTGAAGCCCGGCGAGTGGCGGGAATTGACGGACCAGGAAGTCGCGGCGCTCAGGCGGGCGTCCCGTCGTCCTCCAGCGGGAGCATCTCCTCGGCCGGCGTCACCTCGGTGAGCCTCGCCGGCGGATCGAACCCGAGCGCCTCGGCCATGTCCTCGATCTTCGGCAGGTCGTTCAGGTCCTGCAGCCCGAAGCGGATCAGGAACTCCTTCGTCGTCGCGTAGAGAAACGGCCGGCCGACGACGTTCTTGCGGCCGACGATCTTGATGAGATGGCGCTCGAGGAGCGTGCCGAGGACGCCGGAGGTGTTGACGCCACGGATCTCGGAGATCTCCACCGTCGTGACCGGCTGCTTGTAGGCGATCACCGCCAGCGTCTCGAGCGCCTGCACCGTGAGCTTCAGCGTCGAGTGCTCGTGGAAGAGGCGCCGCACCCACTCGTGCAGCTCCGGACGCGTGACGATCTGATAGCCGCCCGCCACGTCGACGAACTGCAGCCCCGGGCGCTGGTGGTAGTCGGCGCGGAGCGCCTCGACGGCCGCGGCCACGTCCTCCTTCGGCTCGTCGGCCAGCAGCCGGTACAGCAGCCGTGGCGTGATCGGCTCGGGCGAGGCGAAGATCAGCGCCTCGACGATCGCTTTCAGCTCGGCTGACGCCGTTCCCACGCGTTCGGTCTGTTCCATGTCAGGGAGTCTGCGCGTCGCCAATCGGATGCGGCGCGTCCACCGGGCGCACACGCTTGTAGACGCGGATCGGGCCGAAGCTGCCCGACTGGAAGACCCGAATCAGCTTCAGCCGGATCATCTCCAGGATCGCCAGGAACGTGACGATGAGAAACCCGCGCGAGCCGTCGCCGTCGCTGAACAGATCCTCGAAGCCGCACGCCTCGGTTTCCGACAGGCGTCCGAGCAGCTGCTGGATGCGGTCCTCCATCGAGATCTGACTCGGCGGCAGCACCATCGGCGGACGGCGGCTGGCGCGCTCGAGCACGCCGCGAAACGCGGCGAGCAGGCTGAAGAGATCGACCTCGAGCTCCGCCTCGTACGGGTCGCCCGCCGCTCCGGCCACGCTGCCGTCGCCGCGCGTGAACTGCGCGCCGCGCAGCGTCTCGCGGTCGTGCAGCAGGCCGGCGGCCGCCTTGAACTTCTGGTGCTCGAGCAGGCGCCGCACGAGCGCCTCGCGCGGATCCTCGGCGGGCTCGTCGTCCTGCGTGGGATCGGGCCGCGGCAGCAGCATCCGCGACTTGATGTGGATCAGCGTCGACGCCATCACGAGGAACTCGCCGGCGAGGTCGAGGTTCATCTCCTCCATCAGCCGGATGTACTCCAGGTACTGCTCGGTGAAGAGCTCGATCGGAATGTAGTAGAGGTTCAGCTCGATATGGCGAATGAGGAGGATGAGCAGATCGAGCGGTCCCTCGAAGGCCGAGAGATGGACGTGATAGGCGTCTGGAGACGACTCGAAATCGGGATAGTCGGTCATGCCGGGAACCATCGGCGGGCAGGCTTATGATAGACGACAATGAGCGACGTCGCGCGCGAGATCGGCCCCGGCACCTTCGAGGAGGCGGTCCGCCGCTCGCAGGCCCTGCGCGCCGACTTCGTCACACACCCGCAGCGCTATCGCGTGCTGACCGGCGACCGCCCGACCGGGCCGCTGCACATCGGCCACTACTTCGGCTCGCTGCAGAACCGCGTCGACCTCCAGCGCCTCCACATCGAGACGTTCATCGTCGTGGCGGATTACCAGGTACTGACCGACCGCGACTCGGTCGAGGCGATTCCGGAGAACGTGCGCGAGCTCGTGCTCGACTATCTGGCCGTCGGCCTCGATCCGGGCACCGGACGCACGCACATCTTCTGCCACAGTCACGTACCGGCGCTCAACCAGCTGCTGCTCCCGTTTCTGACGCTGGTCGGCATGGGCGAGCTCGATCGCAACCCGACGGTCAAGGAAGAAATCGACGCCGCAGGCCTGAAGACGGTGAACGCCGCGATGTACACCTATCCGGTGCACCAGGCGGCCGACATCCTGTTCTGCAAGGGGAACGTCGTGCCGGTCGGCCGCGACCAGCTGCCGCACCTCGAGCTCACGCGAAAGATTGCGCGCCGCTTCAACCAGCGGTTCTGCGTCGATCGGCCGCCGGTGTTCCCCGAGCCGGAGGCACTGCTGTCGAACGCGCCGAAGATTCTGGGGCTCGACGGCTCGCAGAAGATGAGCAAGAGCCGCAACAACACGATCGTGCTGCGCGCCACGGCCGACGAGACCGCCGCGCTCATCAAGAAGGCAAAGACCGACGTCGATCGGCGCATCACCTACGATCCGGACCGCCGGCCAGAGGTCTCGAACCTGCTGCTGCTCGCGTCGCTCTGCACGGGAGAGGATCCACAGGCCATCGCGGCGCGCATCGGTGACGAGGGCAGCGGCACGCTCAAGAAGGTCGTGACCGAGGCGCTCAACGAGGCGCTCGCCCCCATCCGCGCCCGCCGCGAGGCGCTGGCGCGGGACCCGGCCGTCGTGCGCGACACGCTCGCGCGCGGCATCGCGACCGCGACGCGCGTCGCCGACGCCACGCTGCGCGAAACACGCGCAGCCATGAACATGGGATACGGACTGGACTAGAGCAGCCAGGACAACAGAAACGTCGCCGGCGGCGAAATGATCGTGGTCAGCATGCCCGTGAGCATCAGGCCATACAGAATCAAAAAGCCGTACGGACGCAGGCTGTCGAAGGCGTTGGCGGCGGCGCCGCTCAGCAGACCCGACAGGACGTTGCCCCCGTCGAGCGGCGGCACCGGCACCATGTTGAAGACGGCGAGCAGCACGTTGACGTAGACGCCGGTCTCGAAGAGCAGCTCGAGGCGATTGGCCACCGACGCCGCAATCGCGTCGCCGCCCGACTCCACCGGCCCGAGGATGCGGACCACGATCGCGGCAATCGCGGCCATCACGAGATTGCTGGCCGGACCCGCCGCCGCAATCACCATGAACTTCCGCCGCCAGTTGCCGCGCAGCCGCGCGATGCTCACCGGCACGGGCTTGGCCCAGCCGATGATCGGCAGGTTCGTCAGCATCGCAATCAGCGGAAAGAGGATCGTCCCGATCGGATCGATGTGGACAGCCGGATTGAGGGAGAGGCGCCCGAGACGCCTCGCCGTCTCGTCGCCCAGCCGGTCGGCCGACCAGGCGTGCGCCGCCTCGTGCACCGTCAGCGACACGATCAGGACGGCGAAGCCGGCGACGAGCTGCGTGAAGTCGATGTTTGGCATCTGAGGCCTGAGGCCAGGGGCCTGAGCCTACTGAATCGCAGTGGTCAGCGGTTTCCCCTTCTCGATAACGAAGCTCGCAATGGCCCTGACGGGTGTGGTGCCCTTGTTGATCCCCTCATGGACCCGGACCGGCTCGATGTACACCGATTCGCCGGCCTTGTAGGTGGCGGTCGGCCGGCCGTCGTGATCGAGCGTCATCACGCCGTCGAGCACGTGGACGAGGAGCGTCCCGGGGTGCATATGCCGTCCTTCGCGCCCGCCGGCTGGAATCGTGACCGCGACGAGGACGTTCTGGTAGCCGGGGATCATCAGGTCCTGCTGCAGGAGGACCTTGCGTTCGACGGTGGGCTGCTGCGCGCGCGCGATCGACCACGCGCCGAATGCAGCGACGAGCACGGCGGCCGGGATGGTGGCGTTCTTCATGGGTTCCCTCATGTGAAAAGTTCACCCATTCTATGTGAGGACGACGAGGGGCGCGTGGCGATGGAGCGGCTCAGAAGTACGTCGGCCGGGGCTGCCGGTGGATTATCCGCAGCCCCGGCCTACGTACCTTGAGCGGACCCGCCCCACGTACGAATCGGTGATGTACGTCGTACGTAGTACGTAGGCCGGGTCCGCGGATGAAGGGAGCGGCGGGCCCGGCGCACTCCTGGCGTACTCACCAGCGGTAGATGATCCGTACCGATCCCGTGTGCGCGGTATACGGCCGCCACTGGTACATCAGGCTGAACAGCGTCGGAAACACCGGGCTGTTGAGCGTGCCCGGCGACAGCGCGAAGTCATCCACGTCGTACCGGTCGTAGGCGTAGCCGAGCCCGAGCGCCAGGCTCCCGGTCAGGGTGCGCTGCAGATCGGCGCTCGCGCGCTGAATCTCGTTGCGGACTGCGGGGAGCTGCTGGGGCGGCGTCAGCGCGCTGTCCGGCGGCAGCAGGTAGAGGTACTGCCCGTTCGACCGGATATAGTCGTAGGCCACCCTCAGCGCGGTCCGGGCGACCAGCTGCGGCACGTCGATACTGCCCGTCAGCGTGTGGACGTTCTCGTTCATATCCGTCGACCAGTCCCGGGTGGGATCGTCGAACTGCGGACCGGGGTTGGCCTGACGCGACCGCTGGAGCGTCGTGTAGTGCTCGAATCCATACGTCGCGCCGAACGTCACGGTCTCGCGCGGCGTCACGTCGACGCCCACGGTGAACGAGCGCAGGTCGTTGTCCTGGAGGCCGAACGCGGCGTTGGGCCGGCTCTCCTCCCCGATGCCGATCGAGCCGTTCAGGCCCACTGACGACACCGGGACCACCTGGACGATCGCGGTCACACGGTCGCGCGTGCGGTCGGAAATATCGAACTGCCGGAGCGAGACCTGCTCGCCGATGTCGCTCAGCACCTGCTCGTCCAGACCTGTGCCCGTCCGCACGGCGTGCTCGTACTGGAGCCGCACCGACCCCCAGGCCAGCCCCGTGCTGTCGATCGCCGCCCGGAGGACCTGCTCGGTCGTCTCCTCCAGGAACCGGAAGGTCCGATCGTCGCGCTCGCGGCCGTAGCCGACGCGGAACGCCGTGAACGGCAGCGGCGTGAACGAGGCGTCGAGATCGACGAAGTGCCGCACGTAGCCGAACGGCTCGCTGCCGCCGGTCAGCGAGGCGGCGGCGCCGCTGTCGGCGCGAACGTACTGCTGCACCGGAAAATGCGGCGTGCGATTGTCGTAATCGTAGACGCGGAACTGTCCATTCAGCCACAGCCTCGAGGTCGGCCGCGACGTGATGCGATAGTTCATCGACACGATGCGGGCGTCGGCTCTCGCGGTGTCGCGCGCGAGGGGGATGGGGGCGATCGCGGAATTGATGGTGAACGGCAACAGCGCCTGGTCCTGCAGCCAGCTGCCGAGGGACACGTAGCCGAACGCGCGCGTGCGTGCGGGCAGCGCCACCGACCCGGCCGCGCTTACCGTGTGCGCGGTGCTGTCGGGCCACAGCGCCATGCGGCCCTGTGCGGGCGTCGCCGCCGCGTCGGTCAGGCGCAGCGGATTGTCCCAGACCAGCGTCTCGACGCTGTTGTTGAACCAGGAGCCGTCGTAGGCGACCCTGGCCATCCCGCGCCGGGTCGACCACTCGGCGGCGGCGTTCAGGTCGTTGGTGCGGTGGTCGATCGGCACGGGCAGCTCCACGGCGTTGGTCTGGCCGAACGAGCCTCCCCATGGCTGGGCGCCCGAGCGTGCCGTGCTCAGGAACGAGAGCTTGAGGTCGACGTGCGTCGCCGCGGCGTACGCAAACCGGAGATCGGCGAGGTCGCGCCGAGAGCGAAGCTCGAACGCCCGGCTCGGCCCGACAAACGCCGTCGTCGTCGCGGCGCCGCTCTGGATCGCCCCCTGCAGCGCGTCATCGAGGCGAAACGTGCCGGCCGACTCGGACACGAGCGGCGTGCGGGTGTCCCGGCTGTAGAACAGCGGAATCTGATTCCACTCGACACTGCCCTTCCACGTGCCGTATCGCTCGAAGGCCGCCGAGTAGCGCTGGTCGCGATACCCGGCGTGATCCGCCGCGGCCGTCGCCTTCCAGGCGTCGGTGTCGCGCTGATAGCGAAACCGTTCGATGACAGGACCTTCACGCAGATCGCGCAGGCGCTGATACCGGGCGGCGTCGCCGGAGACGGCGCTCACGCGGCCTCCGAAGTCGACCTCGCCGATCCACGCCGCGGCGGCGGGCGAAGACGCGGCGGCCGGGGGCGGCGCCACGGGCGCCGCCGGCTGGGCGGCGGCCGGCGCCGCCAGCAGCGTGCCGAGCAGGATTAGGAGACGCGTCGGAGATGGTGTACGCATGGAGTCCCCCTACCGCACGAGCGCCTGGCCCGACGGATGATTCGAGCCGTGGATCTGCGAGTGGCAGTTCACACAGCCGCGGCCCACGATGCGGGCGCTCTTGTTCTGAATCGCCAGATTGTCGTAGATGGTCGACGGGTGTCTCGTCCCGATGTGGCAGCGCTGGCAGAGCATCGGCAGCTTCGCCACGAGCAGCCGGTCGTTCGAGGAGCCATGCGGATCGTGGCACGAGATGCAGCTCTCGCGGCCCGCGGCGTGCTCGAACAGGAACGGTCCGCGCTTTTCCGTATGGCACGACACGCAGCTCTCGTTGACCCAGTTGCCGACGCGCAACTGCCGGACGTTGGTCGAGCCGTGCGGGTTGTGGCAGGAGGAGCACTGCATCTTCCCCTCCTGCACCGGCATGTGCGAGACCCGCTTGATCTTCAGCGCCTGGACCCGATGACAGGTGGCGCACAGCTCCACTTCCGCTGAGGTCTTGAGCTGGGCCTGCGGCGATTTCGGCGCATGGACGCTGTGGCACGTGACGCACGAGAGGTTGCGCGTGTCGTGCGCGCTCCCCTGCCACAGCGCATGCGACGAGCCGGTATGGCACGAGAGGCACGCCTGGCTGACGTCGCGCGGCGCCATGCTGGAGAACTTCCGCAGCGCCGTGTCCTCCGAGGGGTCCTCGACGTGCCGCTCGCCGGGGCCGTGACAGCTCTCGCACCCCTGGGCGGCCGCCGGCGACCGCGGGTGCGCCGCCTTGCCGTGGGGCGTCCGGGCGAGCGTCGCATCCTGACCCTCATGACAGGCCAGACACGTGTCGCTGCCGACGTACCCGGCCGGCGCCGCCGGCTTCGGCGCCGGCGCGGCCGGCCTGGCCTGCGTCGCGGACAACGGCGGCGGTGTGCCGCCCGCGGCCGCCGCGTGCATCGTCAGCGCCAGGGCGTACAGCAGCGCCGCACCCAGAAAGAAAAAGACGCGTCGATTCATATAGAGGTCCTCACTCGATCGCATGGCACAGCTCGCACTCCTGGCGAATCGCCGTGCCGTCGCTTGCCTTGTGCTCGTCGTCGTGGCACCGGAAGCAGCCCGGCGCGTCGAGATGTCCGAGCTGATTCGGGTACGTGCCCCAGGTGACCTTCATCGCCGGAAACACGTTGCGCGACCAGGCGTCCTGCGCGCCGGCGACGGCGCGGGCGACCAGCCGCGGATCGGCGCTCCCGCGCGCCGCGTAAAACTGCTCGAGCCGGCTCGCAATGGCCGCCAGCGCCGCTCCGCGATCGGAGTACTCGGCGCCCACCGCGGCCACCGCCTCGCGGCGGACGAACGGCAGCTCGCGCGGAATCCGCCCCTGCGCCATCGCGGCGTCCACGGCGCGCTGGGGCGTCGCGTGGAAGGTGTGCGCCGGCCGGTTGTGGCAGTCCATGCAGTCCATGCGGCGCCGCGTGCCTGCGGCGAGCTGCTCGGGCGTCGTGCCGGCGACGACGAACTCGCGGACGCGACCGTCGCGGCCGCGGAAGCGCACGTACGGGATGGTCTGCCGCGCCGCGTCGGTCGCGATGTACTCGATCTCGTTGTCGAGATTCATGTGCCAGTGGATCCCGGTGCCGACGCCGAGCGCGCGGCTACCGCCGCCGACGTGCAGGCGCAGGGTCGTCACGCCCTCGGTGTTCGCCTCGTCATCGGCGTACTCGCGGATCGCGCGGATCCGATCGCCGTGGAACTTCTCGGGCCAGTGGCACTGCTCGCACGTCTCGCGCGCCGGGCGGAGCGACGCCACCGGCGAGGGAATCGGGCGGCTGATTCGGCCGGTCGCCACCTGGAGGAGCTGCCGCGTCCCGGCGACCTTGGACTCGACGAGCGCGCCGGGACCCGGGCCCACATGGCACTCCGCGCACGCCACGCGCGCGTGCGGCCACGCCTGATAGGCCGAGTACTGCGGCTCCATGGGCGCGTGGCACACCTCGCCGCAGAACTGCGGCGACTCGGTGTACTCGACCGCGCCGTAGCTGGCGACCGATACGATGGCGAGGTTGACCAGGGTGGCGCCCGCCACGAACAGCAGCGTCCGCCGGATGTTCGGATCGTTGAGGTCGACGCGCGGCCAGGCCGGCATGGCCCCGCCGGCGCGCGCGCGGCGCCGCCCGAGCCACAGGCCAATCGGAATGAAGAGGAGCCCGATCGCGAAGAGCGCCGGCACGAGGACAAAAGTGACGAGGCCGGTGTAGGGATTCTGAAGATAGCCGAGCAGCTCGAGGGCGAACAGCGCCAGGAAGATCAGCGCGCACGCCGTCGCCAGCGCGACCCCCAGCGCGGACAGGTGATGACGGAGGACAGCTGCGACGGACGGACGCATTGGACGGTCGAGTCGTTGACGCCGCTACTTCTTCAGGCTCTGCAGGTACGCGACCAGCGCCGCCACGTCGTCGGGCGGCAGGGCCGCGTAGGCCTTCATCGCCGGCTTGCGTTCGGCTTTGGCCTTCGCCACCATCTCCGGCGCGTTCACGATCCACTGCCGGATCTCGTCGGCCGAGAGCTTCGTGCCGACACCGTCGAGCACGCCCTTCGCGTTCCCCTTGCCCGCGACCGCATGGCAGATCGCGCACTTCTGGGCGGTGAAGACCTGCTGGCCACGCTCCACCGGCGTCTGCGCCGATGCGGCGCCCGCCCCGCCCGCGAGCAGGGCGCACACGAGAGCAACTTTGATCACCTTCTGCACATCCACCTCCTGTTAGTCGCCTGTTCAGTTGGCAAGGATGATGCCCTCCGGCGGTGCGGCTGCGCGTCGATTTTCTGCGGATTACGCGGGTTCGCGCGGTACTCAGCGGTGCGGCGACGTGGAATTTTCCTCACGCCTGGGAAAAATCCCCATAGGATCGCCGAGAGAAAAGGGGCGGGAGGCCTCGTGATGAACAGGGACCCGGACACGACACAGGGACGCCGGCGCGTCCTGAACTGGCTGCTCGGCCTGTGGGGCGGCGGCGTAGCGGCGTCGATTGTCTATCCCGTGGTGCGGTACCTCGCGCCGCCGGAGATTCCCGAGGCGGCCGCGCTGTCGGCCGGCGCCGGGAGCGCGCAGGCACTCGCGCCGAATTCCGGCCGTGTAGTGCCGTTCGGCGCGCGCCCGGCGATCGTCGTCCGCACGCCTGCCGGCGAGCTGCGCGCCTTCTCGGCCACCTGCACGCATCTCGATTGCACCGTGCAGTACCGCCCGGACCTGCAGCGCATCTGGTGCGCGTGCCACAACGGCGAGTACGACCTGAACGGCCGTAACGTCGCGGGCCCGCCGCCGCGGCCGCTGGATGCCTACGACGTGAACGTCGCGGGCGACGAGATCACGATCACGCGCCAGGGATGAACGTGCGCGCCTGGCTCGAGGAGCGGCTGCCGCTCTCGGACGTGGTCGAGATGCTCCGGCACAAGCGCGTGCCGCATCACCGCTACTCCGTCTGGTACTACTTCGGCGGCATCACGCTGTTCCTCTTTCTCATCCAGGTGGGCACCGGGGCGCTGCTCCTGCTCTATTACCGCCCGAGCGCCGCCGAGGCGTACGAGAGCGTCCAGTTCATCGTGGCGCGCGTGCCGTTCGGCTGGCTGGTGCGGTCGATTCACGCGTGGTCGGCGAATCTGATGGTGGCGAGCGCCGTCGCGCACCTCTTCAGCGTGCTCTTCCTCCACGCCTACCGCCGGCCGCGCGAGCTGACGTGGATCTCCGGTTTCCTGCTCCTGCTCCTCACGCTCGCCTTCGGGTTCACCGGCTACCTGCTGCCGTGGAACGAGGTGTCGTTCTTCGCCACGCGCGTCGGCACCGATATCATGGCCACGGTCCCCGTCGCCGGCAGAGCGCTCGTCCGGTTCATGCGCGGCGGCGACGAGGTGACGGGTGCCACGCTGACGCGGCTGTTCGGCTTCCACGTGGCCGTGCTGCCCGGCGTCGCCACCGCGCTCGTCGCGCTCCACCTGCTGCTCGTCCAGCGCCACGGCATGAGCGTCCCGCCGTCCATCGAGCGGCGAGCAGCGGCGGATCCCGCCGCCGGGCGATCGATCCCGTTCCTCCCCCACTTCCTGCTGCGCGACCTGTTTGCCTGAACGGCCGTGCTGGCCGTGATGGCGGCGCTCGCCACGTTCTTCCCGTGGGAGCTCGGCGCGAAGGCGGACCCGTTCGCGCCGGCGCCCGCCGGCATCCGCCCCGAGTGGTACTTCCTCTGGGCATTCGAGTCGCTCAAACACGTCCCGCCGACCGTGGCCGGCCTGAACGGCGAGCTCGTGGCGGTCGCGGCGATGGGCGCCGCCGCGATCGCCGCCCTCGCGTTGCCGCTACTCGCCCGGCCGTCGCCGCGAGGGCGGTGCTTCGTGGTCGTGGCGGGCGCGGCGGCACTCCTCTTCATGGCCGCGATGACCGCGCTGGCGCTCCGAGGATCGACGCCATGACGAGGCTCGTGCTCTCCGCCGTCGCGGTTCTGGCCGCTCTCCCTGCCTTCGCACAGACACCGGTCGAGCGGGCCACTGCCGCCTTTACCGACGATGTGCACGCAGCGGCGGGACTGACGTGCACCGCCTGCCACAGGTCGGGGACGGCGGGGGCGTATGACGCACCCGCGCGCACCGCGATCGCGCCGCTCTGCGGCACCTGTCACAGCGATGCCGCGTACATGCGGAAGTTCGATCCGCAGGTGCGTGTCGACCAGCTGCTCGAGTACCGGACGAGCACCCACGGCAAGCGGATGGCGGCCGGCGACGGACGCGTGGCCACGTGCAGCGACTGCCACGGCGCGCACGGCGTGAGGCGCGTGCGCGACGCGCGATCGCCGGTCGCGCCGCTGAACGTCGTGACGACCTGCGGCCAGTGCCACGGCGACCCGGCCCGGATGGCGCCATTCGGCCGGATGCCGACGCCGCCGCAGGACTGGTCCGCCAGCGTGCATGCCGCCGCACTCATCACGCACAGCGACACATCCGCGCCGACGTGCGCCGCCTGCCACGGAAGCCACGGCGCCACGCCGCCCGGGGTGACTTCGGTCGCCAACGTCTGCGGGCAGTGCCACCGCCGCGAGGCGGAGCTCTTCCGGGCGAGCCCGAAGCGGGAGATCTTCGACGCGCTCGGTGAGGCCGAATGCCTGGTCTGCCACGGGAACCATCGCATCGAGCCGCCGGACGACAGCCGGGTCGGGCTGCAGGCGGGGGCGGTGTGCGCCGAGTGCCACGACGCCTCGGGCGACAGCGGCGCGACGATCACCACCGTCCGGCGCGGGCTCGACGAGCTGCAGGGCGCGCTCTCGGCCGCCGACACGCTGCTCACCCGCGCCGAGCATGCCGGCATGCTGGTCGACGACGGGCGGCTGGCGCTGCGGCTCGCGCGCGAGCATCAAGTACAGTCCGCGCGCTCGTCCACGCGTTTGCCGTGGCGCCGTTCGCCACGACCGCGGGGGAAGGGCTGGCAGCCGCCCGCCGCGCGCACGACGCGGGCGAGGCGGCGATGCGGGAATTGCAGGTCCGCCGGCAGGGGCTCGGCGTTGCCACGCTGCTCATCCTTGCGTTCCTCGCTACGCTCTGGGCGACCATCCGCCGCTTGCCGCCGCCGGCCTGACCGCGGCGAATATTCCGCGCCGCCGTGGAAAATATCCCACCTTCGGACGCCTGCTGACGGCGGCGCCGCGAAATCCCTGTCAAACCCGACGAATCGGCAGCCGTACGCCGTTTCCGGCCTGGTACGGCCCCTGCTCATGCATCGGGGCACAAGGAGACTGCGATGTTTGGCCGCATACTCGTGCCGATTGACTTCAGCGCGCCGTCGGACGCGGCGCTCGACTATGCCCGGCTGCTCGCACGGACGTGGGACAGCGAGCTGCACCTGCTGCACGTCACCGGCGAGCGGCTCACGCCGCCGCACGCCGCCGCCGACGTGCACATGGAACCCAACGCGCTGCGGCAGATCCGCGGACGGTTCACCGGCGAGGACCGGCCCCGTCGCCTGAAGGTGCGCGTCGTCGAGCGTGCGCGTCCGGCCGATGCCATCCTGAGCTACGCCCGCTCGGCCCCCGCCGACCTGATCGTCATGGGGACGCACGGCCGCAGCGGCCTCGCCCACCTGGTGATGGGGAGCGTCGCCGAGACGGTCGTCCGGAACGCGCCGTGCCCGGTGCTGACGGTGCACGAGGCGCCGCGCGGGACGGCGCGGTTCGCGCGCATCCTGGTGCCCACCGACTTCAGCGGACCGTCGGACGCGGCGCTCGACTGCGCGCGGGTACTGCAACTGCGGTTCGGCGCCTCGATTCATCTGCTCCACGTGCTCGAGGACGAGGAGGCTGCGGGGCCGTTCGGCGCGGAGGTGTTCGTGACCGAGCCGCCGGAGGCGCGCGCGGCGCGGCTGCGCGACGCCCGCGAGCGGCTCTCGCACCGCCTCTCCGCCGCCGACCGCGAGAGCGGCCAGGTGACCTCGGAGGTCCTGCTGGGCCCGCCGGCGAGCACGATCGTCGACTATGCCGCCGACAACGTGTACGACCTGATCGTGATGGGGACGCACGGCCGGACCGGCCTGGCGCGCCTGATGATGGGCAGCGTCGCGGAGCGGGTGGTCCGAGGGGCCGCGTGTCCCGTGATCACGGCGCACGACGAACCGTCGTGCGCCGCGGACCCCCTCGGCCTGGAGGGCGCCGCGGTGGCGTCCTGATCAGTCGCGGGGCGGCTGCAGGCCGAACTTCTCGATGCGGTAGCGGACCTGATCGCGGTTGATCCCGAGCAGCTGCGCCGCCTGCGTCTGGTTGCCGCCCGCGCGCTCGAGGGCCTGCACGAGGAGCTGCCGCTCGAGCTCCTCGAGGTTGACCCCTTCGGCCGGCAGCGCGAACCGGGTGGGCGTGATCGTGCGGGTCAGCGTCGTGAAGTCGTCGGGCTCGAGCCAGTCGCGATCGTTGAGGAGCATCGCGCGCTCGATGGCGTTGCGCAGCTCGCGGACGTTGCCGGGCCACGCGTACTGTTCGAGGACCAGGCCGGCGGCCGGCGCCAGCCCGCGGACGCGCTTGCGGAACTCGCGGTTGAACCGATCGATGTAATAGGCGGCCAGGAGCGGGATGTCGCCGCGACGCTCGCGGAGCGGCGGCAGCACGACGGGCATCACCTGCAGGCGATAGAAGAGGTCCTCGCGGAACTTCCCCGCCTTGACCTCGTCGTCGAGATTGCGGTTGGTGGCGGCAATCACGCGCACGTCCACGCGGATGTCGGCGAGCCCGCCGACGCGCTTGAACGTCTTCTCCTCGAGGAAGCGCAGGAGCTTGGCCTGCAGCCCCGGCGTCATCTCCCCGATCTCGTCGAGGAACACGGTACCGCCGTCGGCCGTTTCGAGCAGCCCGCGCTTCTGCTGACGCGCGTCGGTGAAGGCCCCGCGCTCGTGGCCGAAGAGCTCGCTTTCGAGGAGCGGCTCGGGGAGCGCCGAGGCGGTGATGTTGACGAACGTCCGCGCCGCGCGGTCGCTGTTGTAATGAATCGCCTTGGCCTCCAGGTCCTTCCCGGTGCCCGTTTCCCCCGTCAGCAGG
>CAZGLC010000086.1:11384-17861 GCA_964526235.1 uncultured Bifidobacteriaceae bacterium | reverse complement strand
TTCATGTGCGCGATGTTCCCGCGCGTCGACGCTTCCGGATGCAGGCCGCCCTTGATCGCCGCGTTCTCGGCCGGCAGGCCGAAGGCGTCCCACCCGAACGGATGCAGCACGTTGAAGCCGCGCATCCGCTTGGTGCGGGCGATCACGTCGCCGATGATGTAGTTGCGGACGTGCCCGACGTGCGCGTGTCCAGAGGGATACGCGAACATCTCGAGGCAGTAGAACTTCGGACGGGAGGAATCGACCTCGACCTCGAACACGCCGGACGAGGCCCAGCGCTGCTGCCACTTGCGATCGAGATCCTGGGGACGATATTCCATGGAAGGCTTTGGGCTTTAGGCCTTGGGCTCTGGGCTGCAGCCAAAGCCCGAAGCCCAAAGTCCAAAGCCAGAGGCGTCAGTTCGATTATAGCTTCCAGTACTTGCTCAGATGCGGACGGACGGCCGCGAGCGTGGCATCGGCGCGCGGCGTCGGACCGGTCGGCGCCGCAATGGCGCCGAGCGGCGTGGCGCCGTCCAGCACAGCGATGGCGGCGCGCAGGGATCCGGCAAGCGCCGTGAGGTCGTACCCGCCTTCGGTGACGGCGACCACGCGCCCGTCACAGCAGTCGTCGGCGGCCGCGGCAATCAACGCCGTCAGGCGTCCGAAATGTGCCGTCGACACGCGCATGCCGCCGAGCGGGTCGTCCACGTGCGCGTCGAAGCCGGCCGACACCAGGACGAGCTCGGGCCGGAACTGCCGCAGGATCGCCACGGTCGTCTGATAGATGCGCTCGAAGTCGGCGTCGGTGCCTCCCGCTTCCATCGGAAAGTTGACCGTGAAGCCGGCGCCGGCGCCGGACCCAGTCTCGTCGGCGGCACCCGTGCCCGGGTAGAACGGGAACTGGTGCGACGAGATGAAGAGCACGGCCGCGTCCTGATAGAACGACCGCTGCGTGCCGTTGCCGTGGTGGACGTCGTAGTCGACGATGGCGACGCGCGAGAGGCCGCGTGCGCGGGCGTGCGCGGCGGCAATCGCGATGTTGTTGAAGAAGCAGAAGCCCATCGGGCGGCTCCGCTCGGCGTGATGGCCTGGCGGCCGAACCATCGCCAGCGCCCGCGTGCCGCGGCCGCCGGCCAGGACGTGCTCGACCGCGCCGACCGCCGCGCCCGCCGCCAGCCGCGCCACGTCGTACGTCTCGGGCGAGGTGAACGTGTCGGGATCGAGCGCGACCGCGCGTCCCGCCGTTTCCCGGATGAGGGCGATGTGCTCGCGGGCGTGGATCCGCGCGATCTCGTCCTCGGTCGCCGCGCGCGGTTCCACCACGGCGCCGCCGCCCTTCCGGAACTCCGAGGCGACGACCTGCATGACCTCGGCGCGTTCGACGCGCTCGGGATGGCCAGGCGGCGTGAGATGGTCGGCCCAGCGGTCGGAGGTGAAGATCGTGAGCGCCATCAGTCCGACAGCGCCGCGATCAGATCGCCCAGCTCATCGGCCGCAATGACCAGGCGGTTGCCCGTGGCCAGATAGCTGAAGCGGATGTTGACCTTGGCGTCGGCAATCCGGCGAAAGATGCCCGCGGCGGAACCGGGCCTGTCCTGCACCGGCACGAGCACCACCTCCTGCTCGCGGACGATGCGAAACCCAGCGGCCTCGAGGGCGGTCCGGGCGGCGTCGGCGTCGACGGTCAGGACGTGGACGACCCCCTCCATCTCCGCATGGCCTTCGAGGTTGAGCCCGGCGTTGCCGACGGCGTTGACCGCCCTGGCCAGCATTCCGGGTCGGTCTTCGGGCAGCGTCACCGCGAGGTCGGTCGCGACATGGGCCATCGTGTTCACTCCAGCCGCGCATTGTAGTCCGACAGCAGGATCTGGTACGTAGCGTCCGACGTCGGCCGGATCAGGGGTGGGAATCCTCGTCTGGATGCTCGCCGTCGCACGACCTGGCGCATGCCGCCGGCGCCGGCGTCAAGGTCGGCGTGGCGTTCCTGATGATCGGGATCTTCCTGGCCGCCCTTTTCGTGTTCTGAGCCGTCGCGCCGCCCGGCGGGTCTCGTTTGTGCGGCGATTCATACGACGTGTCAGCCGCCCGATTTCGGCCAGCGCCCGATCCAGATTCGCATCAATCCTCTTGAAAATCTCGGCCGTCTCGGCGCTCTTCTCCAGGATGAACTGCTTGGTCCGTTCGATCTCCTCTGGAGACATCCACCGGAACTCCACAGACATTCCTTTCCTCTTATGACGGCCCGCGCGCGTGATGTCTGCTCAGGTGCCGTCTGAAATGAGCTCCGAGCGCCTTAATCTGCCGATCGGTGCGCTCCTGCGACTTTTCCAGCCGATCGAGGCGCTGATCGAGGCGTTCGCCCGCTTCCGTCTGCCGCTGGTGCACCTCGGCTACCCGATCGAGCCGCTGATCGAATTCCTCCGATCTATGCTCGACCCGCTCCGACATGCGGCCCACGATTCCGGTGAGGGCATTGATCCCGTCGCGGACGGTTCCGACACTGTCGGCCAGCTCCCGGACCTTTCGTTCCGTCTGCTCAGAGAGGATGGTCAAACCAAGCAGCCCCTGCGAGACCCGATCGGTCTTTTCAGAGATGCTGGCAATATTTGCATCGAACCGGGCCTGCTGATGCAGCAAAAACTGCATCGTGCGCTGGACCTCCTCGGGCGACATCGGCTGAAATTCCACGGAAATCCCTCGTTTTCGACAGGGTACCGCCATTATGCCATCGTCCCTCTGGCTACTCCATGGGCAAGGGTCATACCGGGAAGGCGGCACGAGGCAGGTGCTAGAATTCGCGGGCCGCACTCACAGTATGGCTCTCACCGCGGGCACGCGTCTCGGTCCGTACGAAATCGTTTCGCTGCTCGGCGCGGGCGGAATGGGCGAGGTCTATCGCGCTCGCGACAC
Source organism: uncultured Bifidobacteriaceae bacterium (assembly GCA_964526235.1). Lineage (GTDB taxonomy): Bacteria > Acidobacteriota > Vicinamibacteria > Vicinamibacterales > UBA2999 > MELF01. The sequence continues at coordinate 14,969 of CAZGLC010000086.1, read as the reverse complement.
GAAGCTGAATCGCGATGTGGCGATCAAGGTGCTTCCGGATCTGTTCGCGACCGATCCCGATCGGCTGGCTCGGTTCAAGCGGGAAGCACAGGTCCTCGCCGCGCTGAACCATCCGAGGATCGCGGCGATCTACGGCCTCGAAGAGACCGCCGGCACGCCGGTACTTGTGCTCGAGCTCGTCGAAGGCCCCACGCTCGCGGACCGCATCGCTGAGAGTGCGCTGCCAGTCGACGAGGCGCTCATAGTCGCACGACAGGTGGCAGATGCCCTCGAGGCGGCGCACGAGCGCGGGATCATTCATCGGGACCTCAAGCCGGCGAACATCAAGCTACGCAGCGACGGCGAGGTGAAGGTACTCGACTTCGGCCTCGCCAAGGCGTTCGCCCCGGAGGCGCAGGTAATCGACGCGTCGCTTTCGCCGACGATGAGCGCGGCGGCTACCGCCGCGGGAACGATTCTCGGCACGGCAGCCTACATGGCGCCGGAACAGGCGCGCGGGAAAGCGGTGGACAAGCGCGCCGACATCTGGGCGTTCGGCTGCGTCCTCTTCGAGATGCTCGCGGGCCGGCGCGCGTTCGACGGCGAGGACGCCACCGAAATCATCGCCACCGTCGTCAAGAGCGAGCCGCCGTGGGCGCTCTTGCCGGGCGATGTGCCGGCGACCGTCAGGTTTCTCCTCGAAAGATGCCTCACGAAGGATCTGAAGCGGCGGCTTCACGATATCGCCGACTTCCGGATTCTCCTCGAAGCGCCCCCGGCCTCCACCGCCGGCCATCCCGTCGCCCATTCGCCTCAGCGGATGCGCCGGATCGCGGTCACGATGGCGGCCGCACTGTCGGCCGCGGCGCTCACGGGCGTCGCGGCGTGGTTCATACGGGCCGATGTGCCGCGTCCGATCCGGCGGTTCACCGTCCAGTTGGCGGCCGGCGATCAGTTTTCAGCGCCTGGACGCCCACTGATTGCACTCTCACCGGACGGCGGTGCGCTCGTGTACGTCGCGAATCAGCGCTTGTACCTGCGCCGCTTCGATCGCCTGGAGGCGGAGCCCATCGCCGATACCGAAGGCGGACCGGACGACCACGCACGACATCCCTTCTTTTCTCCAGACGGGCGCTGGATTGGCTTCTGGCAGAACGGGCAGCTCAAGAAGGTCGCTGTCAGCGGCGGCGCACCTCTGACGCTCTGCAAGGCGGAGATTCCGACCGGCGCGACCTGGGGACCCGGTGACCTGATCGTCTATGGCCAGGGTACGAACGGCATCTGGCAGGTGTCCGGGGCGGGTGGCGAACCGTCTCAACTGATCAAGCTGGACTCTGAGGGCGAGGCGGTGCACGGGCCCCAACTGCTTCCCGACGGTCGCGCCGTGCTGTTCACGCTGCGGAGTGCGGCCACCACGAGCTGGAACGACGCCGACATCGTGGTGCAGATGCTCGAGACCGGAGAGCGCCGCGTGGTCGCCAGAGGCGGCGCGGACGGCCGGTATTTGCCCTCAGAGCACCTGGTGTACTCGCGCGAAGGCGTGTTGCTGGCGATGCCCTTCGACCTGGCACGGATGGCGGCCACCGGCGGACCGATTCCGGTGGTCGACGGTGTGCGAAACGCACAGGCTATAGGCGGCATCGGCGTTGGAAGTGCCGTAGCGGCGGCGGCCCATTTCTCGGTGTCGCTCGATGGGTTGCTCGCATACGTCCCCGGGGAGGCAGAACTGGAGCGATCGTTGGTCTGGGTGGACCGACAGGGACGCGAGGAGGCGGTACCCAGTGCTCCACGTCGTGCATATGTCTACCCCAGGATTTCGCCAGACGGTGGGCGTGTCGCTCTGGACATTCGCGACCAGGAGCGCGATATCTGGGTGTGGGATCTCACTCGCATGACACTGACGCGAGTGACCGCCGATGCCGCCACCGATATCGCCCCAGTGTGGGCGCCGGACGGCACGCGCATCGTGTTTGCCTCGAACCGGGCAGGACCGGTCAACCTCTTCTGGCAGCCGGCTGACGGCACGGGGGTGGCGGAGCCCTTGTGGAAGAGCCAGAGCGGGCAGGCGCCGTCGGCCTTCCTGCCGGACGGCATGCACCTCGTGTTCCAGGATCAGAGCCCGGGTGGAAGGTGGAGCATCGGAATCCTGCGTCTGGCAGGTGAGCGCCGCGTCGAGATGCTCATCGACACCGAAGGATTCTCGGAACAGAACGGCGCCGTGTCACCGGACGGGGCCTGGATCGCCTACCAGTCGGACGAGTCGGGGCGCGATGAGATCTATCTCAGCCCCTACTCCAACGTACGAGGCGGCCGCCACCTGGTTTCCACGGGGGGCGGCACCCGCCCGGTCTGGGCGTCGTCGGGGCGGGAACTGTTCTACCTGACGACGAACGGTGCTCTGATGGCCGTCGAGATCCAGATTCGCCCATCGCTGATAGTCGGAAGCCCCGTGCAGCTGTTTCAGGGTCCGTACTTCCGCCAGGGGCTCTCCGCCCGTACGTACGATGTCTCGCCAGACGGCAGGCGATTTCTGATGATCAAGGAGGCTGGGAGTTCTGCGACCGGCGCCGCGCCCTACATTGTTGTCGTCGAAAACTGGCTCCAGGAGCTGAATCGGCTCGTCCCGGTGCCCTGAACTGGAAAATTTGGCCGCGCGATCGTAGACTTCGCTGACAAGGAAGACTCATGAGCAAGCCTGGACGCAACGACCGGTGCCCCTGCGGCAGCGGACGGAAATACAAGAAATGCTGCGAGTCGAAGGAGCGCAGCCACGCCAACAGCCGGATGATGATGATCCTGGTTGGCGCCGCGGTGCTGGCCGCGGTGCTCGTCGGCATCACGTCGTTCAGCGGTGAGCGGGCGAGCGGGTCGACCCGCGTCTGGTCGACCGAGCACGGCCACTACCACGACGCGAGCGGGACGGCGGTACCATAGCCATTACGCGCGTCCCACCAGGGCGAGCGCCCGCCGTTCGAGCGCTCGCAGCCTGATCTCGAGCTCCACGCGCCAGCGCTCCAGATCGCCATCCGCCGCGTCGGCCGGGACCGGCATCGGCTCCCCGACCACCAGCGCCACCGTGCTGAACGGCTTCGGGATCTGCGTGCGGTCCCAGCTGCGGAGCGACCAGTGCCGCGACGCCTCCAGGTGAAACGGCAGCACGGGATTGCCCGTCGTCCGCGCGAGCCAGAGCGCGCCCGGCTGCGCCACGCCCGCGGGCCCGCGCGGGCCGTCGAGCGTGAACCCCGCGGGCTTCCCCTGCTGCATGTCGCGCACGAGCTGCAGCATCGCCCTGCGTCCGCCGCGCGAGGTCGACCCGCGCGCCGTGCCGTAGCCGAAGCGCTCGATGATGCGCGCGATCCACTCGCCGTCGAAGTTCTCGCTCGTGATGACGACGATGCCGCGGCCGCGGAAGTAGAAGGTGGCGGGGAGAATTCGGCCGTGCCAGAAGGCCATCACGGGCTGGCGGCCGGCGGCGCGGATCGCCTCGAAATGGTGCAGGCCTTCGACGCGCCAGCGCAGCGTGTGGCCGAGCGCGGCGATCAGCGGGTAGCCGACGGCGGCGATCGCCGCGGCCTCGACGCGCCTGCGCGGCGACGCCCGCCAGTC
>CAZGLC010000086.1:0-11284 GCA_964526235.1 uncultured Bifidobacteriaceae bacterium | reverse complement strand
GGTCCCCCGCCGCCCTCGGGCGGCACCCACGTGATCACGCCGTAGGGATCGACGATGTCGCAGGTCTTGCAGTGGACGCAGTTCGACGCGTTGATCTGGAGGCGCGGACCATCGGGCTCCTGCACGATCTCATAGACGTTGGCCGGACAGAACCGGGTGCAGGGATGGCCGTACTCAGGACCGCAAATCGCGCTGCACACCTCCGTGTGCACGAGCAGGTGCGGCGGCTGATCCTCGTCGTGGGCCGTGCCGGAGTGGTGCACGTTGGTCACCTTGTCGAACGTCAGCCGGCGGTCCACCTCGGTGGCATGGCTCGACCCCGCCTTTGCTGAAGCGTCGGCGGGCAAGGCGTGCGTAGAGCCGTGATAGGCCGTGAGCGTCTTCATCCGGTCGTGGCCAGCCTGACCGCGCAGACCGCCGAGCCATCGGCCGCCCGTCAGGACGGTCAGCCCCGCAAAGGCGAGCCCCGCAATCAGACCGTGGTCGAACGCCTGATGCACGTTACGCACGGGATAGAGCTCGGCGCGCACGGCGCTGCGGTCGATCTTGTCCTGATAGCGGGCCAGCCGCGCGGCGGAGGTATCGCCGGCGCGAATCGCGTCGAAGGCGGTCTCCGCGGCCAGCATCCCCGTCCGCATGGCGAGGTGGATGCCCTTCAATCGCAGCGAGTTGAGAAACCCGCCCGCGTCGCCCGCAATGAGGCCTCCGGCGAGGTACGGCCGCGGGATGGTGTTCCACCCGCCCTCCGGCAGTGCCTTGGCCCCGTAGCGGATCATCTGGCCGCCCTCGAGCAGCCGCCGCACGAACGGATGCCGCTTGAAGCAGTTGAACGCCACGTGCGGATCGAACAGCGGATCCCTGTAGTTGAGGCCCGCCACGAAGCCGACCGAGAGCTGGCCGTCCGGCATCGCATAGATGAATCCGCCGCCGAACTCCTCGTGCCGCAGCGGATACCCCATCGTGTGCACGACCGTGCCCGCTTCGAGTCGTCTGCCCGGCACCTCCCACAGCTCTTTCACACCGACGGCAAACTGCTCGGGCTGCCGGCCGCGCCCCAGGGAAAAGCGCCGCAGCAGCTCCTTGGTGAGGTTGCCGCGCACGCCGTCGCAGAAGATCGTCACCTTGGCCAGGATGTCGACGCCCGGCTCGAACGCCGGCTTCCGCGCGCCGTGGCGGTCGATGCCGCGGTCGCCGGTGCGGACGCCGATCACGCGGTCGCCGTCGGTGAGAACCTCCTGCCCGGCAAACCCCGTGAAGAAATCGACGCCGCGCCCGTCCACCTGCTCGGCCAGCCAGCGGACGAGCCGGTTGAGCGACACGATGTAGTTGCCGTGATTGCGCAGCGGCGGCGGGATGACGGGAAATCGCAGGCTCGACGTTTCGGTGAAGAAATAGACGCGATCGCGCTGCACCTCGGCGGCGAGCGGCGCCCCCTTCTCGCGAAAGTCAGGAATGAGCTCGCGCAGCGTCGACGGATCGAGCACCGCGCCCGACAGCATGTGCGCGCCCGCCTCCCGTGCTTTTTCGAGTACCGCGATACGTAGGGGCGACGCATGCGTCGCCCCTACCGACGCTTCTGCGTCCTGGAGCTGGGTGAGCCGGAGCGCCGCCGACAGTCCGGCGGGGCCCCCGCCCACGATCAGGACGTCGACGTCGAGGGTGTCACGCTGCATAGTAGGCGGTAGGCAGTAGGCGGTAGGCAGCGAACAGAACGCAATCTCTGCCTACTGCCTTCTGCATACTGCCTACTTCCTCTCCAGTTCGGCGACGATCGCCGGAACGATCTCGAACAGGTCGCCGACGATCCCGTAATCGGCAACCTCGAAGATCGGTGCGTCGGCGTCTTTGTTGATCGCCACGATCGTGCGCGATCCCTTCATGCCGACCAGGTGCTGAATCGCGCCGGAGATCCCGAGCGCCACGTACAGCTTCGGCGCGACCGTCTGGCCGGAGCTCCCGATCTGCCGCTCCATCGGCAGCCAGCCGCTGTCGCAGATCGGCCGCGACGCGGCGAGCTCCGCGCCCAGCGCCCTGGCGAGCGCTTCAGCCACCGGCAGCTGCTCCCGTGATTTGATGCCGCGGCCCACGGCGACGATCCGCGCCGCCTGCGTGAGGTCGACCGACTGCTTCGCCTCCTGGAACGGCGCTTCAGGTGTCTGCCGGATGGCGCTCCGGTCGAATGTCACCGCCTGCGTCGTGACAGCGGAAGCCACGGCGCCCCTCTTCACGTGGTCTGCACGGAAGGCGCCGATCTGGCAGGTCACGAAGCAGGGGCGTTCTCCGATGGGCCGCACGTCGGCCGCGAGCTTCCCCTGAAACATCGGCCGCGTGAACGTGCCTGCGGAGAGTGCCGTGACGTCGGTGATGAGCGGCTTGTTCAGCCGCGCCGCCAGCGCCGGCACGAAGTCGCGCGTCTGATACGTATGCGGCAGCACGACAAACTGCGGCGCGAGCGGCGGGATGGCGCCTGCCAGCGCCATCACGTAGCCGTCGGGCGTGTAGGTCTCGAGCGCGGGATCCGACAGCACGACGACGTCGCCGACGCCCGCGGCCGCCAGCTCCTGCGCCACGGCGCCGACCGCGCCGACGACCGCGAACCTGATCGGGAGGCCGCCCACGTGCTGCGCAAGCTGCTGCGCGGCGGCCACAGCCTCCCAGGTGGCGCGGTTGAGCGCCCCGGCGCGCTGCTCGGCGACGACGAGGATCACAGGGCGCGGGCCTCCTCGCGGAGCCGCCGCAGCAGCTCGCGGGCGGCCTCCTGCGGCGAGCCGCCGATGATCTGCGTCTGCTTGGTGCGCGACGGCAGCGCCAGCGACACGATCTCCTGCGCCGGCTGGAGCCCCGCCGGCAGCGGCACCTTGCGGATCTCCTTCTTCTTGGCCGCCATGATCCCCTTGAGCGTCGCGTAGCGGAGCTGGTTGATGCCGCTCTGAATCGTGAGCAGCGCCGGCAGCGGCATCGACACCCACTGGAACCAGCCCCCCTCGAGCTCGCGTTTCACGCGCACGTTCGCCCCCTGCCCTGAGCCTGTCGAAGGGACAACCTCCACCTCCATGATGATCGTGGAATGGGGGATGCCGAGCCGCTCCGCGAGAATCACGCCCGTCTGCGCGTGCCCCTGGTCGTCGGACTGGAGGCCGGTGAGCACGAGGTCGAACTGCTCCTCCCCCATCGCCGCGGCGAGCGCCCCGGCATTCACGAACGCGTCGGCTGCCGCCAGCCCCTCGTCTTCGACGTGGAGCGCCCGGTCGCCGCCGCGCGCGAGCGCCTCGCGGAGGACCTGCTGCACGCGCGGCGGTCCCGCCGCGCAGACGATCACCTCGCCGCCGTGCTTCTCGCGGAGGCGCAAGGCCTCCTCGAGCGCGTAGGCGTCTGGCTCGTTCATCTCGTAGCTGACGTCTTGGTCGCGGATCCAGCGCCGGTCGTCCCGGATGCGCGGCTGCCATTCACGCGTCGGGACCTGCTTGATGCAGACGGCGATCTTCACCCTTCGTATCTCTTGAAGAGCAGTGCAGCGTTCGTGCCGCCGAAGCCGAAGGAGTTGGAGAGCGCGTAGCGGACGTGCGCGCGCCGGCTGGTGTGCGGCACGTAGTCGAGATCGCATTCCTCGCTTGGATTGTCGAGGTTGATCGTCGGCGGCAGCCGCTGGTGGTGCACGGCAAGCGCCGTGACGCCCGCCTCGAGCCCGCCTGCGGCGCCGAGCAGATGTCCGGTCATCGACTTCGTCGACGAGACGGCGAGCGCCCGCGCGTGATCACCGAACAGCCGCTTGATGGCGAGCGTCTCCAGCCGGTCGTTGTGCGGAGTCGAGGTGCCGTGCGCGTTGATGTAGTCCACCTCATCCGGGCGGACGCCCGCCTTCTCCAGCGCGAGGCTCATGACGCGGAAGGCGCCCTCACCGTCTTCCGACGGCGCCGTGATGTGGTACGCGTCGGCCGACATGCCGTATCCCACCAGCTCCGCGTAGATCGGCGCGCCGCGGCCGCGGGCCTGCTCCAGCTCCTCGAGCACGACGATGCCGGCGCCTTCGCCGATGATGAAGCCGTCGCGATCGCGGTCGAACGGCCGGCTGGCGCGGTGCGGCTCATCGTTGCGCGTCGACAGCGCCCGGAGCGCCGCGAACCCGCCGACGCCCATCGGCGTGATCGCCGCCTCCGACCCGCCCGCGATCATCGCATCGGCGTCGCCGCGGCGGATGATCTCGAAGGCGTCGCCGATCGCGTGCGCCGACGCCGAGCAGGCGGTGCAGGTCGCGGAATTCGGCCCCTTGGCGCCGAAGCGAATCGACACCTGGCCGGCCGCCAGATTGATGATCGCCGACGGAATGAAGAACGGGGAGATCTTCCGGGGCCCGCCCTCGAGCAGCGCCTTGTGCTCGCGCTCGATCGTCGTGAACCCCCCGATGCCCGACGCGATGAAGACGCCCGTGCGGGGCGCGCGTGCCGGGGTGACCGCGAGGCGGGAATCGTCCATCGCGAACTGGGTGGCCGCGATGGCGTACTGGATGAAGACGTCCATCTTCTTGACGTCTTTCTTGTCGACGAACTGCAGCGGGTCGAAGCCGATCACCTCCGCCGCGATCTGCGCGGCAAACGCGCTCGCGTCGAACTTCGTGATCCGTCTGACGCCGCTCCGGCCGCACAGCAGCGCTTCCCAGTTGGCGCCGGTGCCGATCCCGAGCGACGACACCAGCCCGATGCCGGTGACAACGACCCGCCTGCTCACACCCGGCTACTTCTTTCCCTTGGCGTGAGCGTCGATGTAGTCGATCGCTTCCTTCACGCGGGTAATCTTCTCGGCGTCCTCGTCGGGAATCTCGATCCCGAACTCCTCCTCGAACGCCATGACGAGCTCCACCGTATCCAGCGAGTCGGCGCCCAGATCGTCGACGAACGAGGCGTCGGGCGTGACTTCCTCCTCGTCCACGCCGAGCTGCTCCACGATGATGCTCTTCACTTTGTCTGCACTCGCCATCACGCCTCCAGTCGGCAGTCGGTAGTCGGTAGTCGGTAGTCGGTAGTCGGTAGTCGGTGGTCGGTAGTCGCTCAGTCGTCGCTACAGGCCACCGACTACCACCTAGCTCACATGTACATGCCGCCGTTGACGGCCAGGACTTGTCCAGTAATATACGACGCCTCATCCGAGGCGAGAAAACAAACCGCCGCCGCGACGTCGGTCGTCTCGCCGAGGCGCCCGAGCGGGATGTGCGCGGCCCAGTCGCCCTGCACCTTGTCCGCCAGCGCACGCGTCATGTCGGTCGCGATGAGCCCCGGGGCCACCACATTCACCGTGATGTTGCGCGAGGCGACCTCGCGCGCCAGCGCCCGGCTGAATCCGATGAGACCCGCCTTCGACGCCGCATAGTTCGCCTGTCCGGCGTTGCCCGTCTGCCCGACGACCGAGCTGATGCTGACGATCCGGCCGCTTCGCTGCTTCACCATCGAACGGAGCACGGCCTGCGCACAGACGTAGGCGGCCGTGAGGTTGGTGGCAATCACCTGATCCCAGTCCTCCCGCTTCATGCGCAGCAGCAGCTGGTCGCGCGTGATCCCGGCATTGTTGACCAGGATGTCGATCCGTCCGTGCCGCTCGAGCGTCCCGGCGACCATCGCGTCCACGGTGCCCGCCTCCGTGACGTCGACCGACGCGGTTTCCGCGCGCCCGCCCGCCGCCTGAATCGCCGCCACGGCGGCGGCCGCGTGGTCCGCCCGCGCGGCGGCCACGACGTACGCGCCGCGCTCGGCCAGCAGCACCGCGGCCGCGCGACCGATGCCGCGCGACGCGCCGGTCACGATCGCAACTTTACCGGACAGGCTGAACATGAAGCCGACAGTGCACAGTGCAAAGTAGAAAGTGCAAAGTAACTTAGAAAGTATGCGGCGCCACTTTGAACTTACTTTGCACTTTGCACTTTCTACTTTGCACTTGCCAGCACTCCGTCGAGTTCGGCGGGCACGCCGAAGGCAAGCACCGTCGCCTCTGGGTGAATCTTCCGCACCAGGCCGCCCAGCACGCGGCCCGGGCCCACCTCAACATACGTGGTGACGCCCTCCGACGCAAGGCGGCGGACGACATCTTCCCAGCGCACCGGCGCCGACACCTGCCGGACGAGCGCGTCGAGGGCGGCACGTGCGTCGCGCTTTGGTTCAGCGTCGACGTTGGCGACGATCGGCACGCGCGGATCGGTCGCGGCCAGCGCACGGAGCTCCGGCTCGAGCCGCGCTTCGGCCGGCTTCATGAGCGCGCAGTGGAACGGGGCGCTGACGTTGAGCGGGATGACACGTTTGGCACCGAGCGCCTTGGCGCGCTCCCCCGCGCGCTGCACGGCGGCGGCCGCGCCCGCGATGACGACCTGGCCGGGGCTGTTGATGTTGGCCGGGCTCACCACCTCGCCCTGGGCCGCTTCCTCACAGGCGCGCCGCACCTCGGCCGCCTCGAGCCCGAGGATCGCGGCCATGGCGCCCTGGCCGGGCGGCACCGCCTCCTGCATGTGGCGGCCGCGGCGGCGCACGATGCCGACGGCCTCGCCGAACGCCAACGTCCCGGCGGCGACGTTGGCCGAGTACTCGCCAAGGCTGTGGCCGGCGACGAACTGCGGACGGATGCCGCGCGCCTCGAGGACGCGGGCGGCGGCGATGCTGACGGCCAGGATCGCCGGCTGGGTGTGCTCGGTCAGCGTGAGCTGATCCTCGGGCCCCTCGAAGCAGAGCTGCCGCAGCGAGCGCGGCGGCTCGCTGGCCCGGCTCGAGCCGGACGCCACGGGTGCCGCCGCGGCGGCAAACGCGGCATCCGCCTCGTCGAAGGCCGCGCGCGCCTCCGGAAACGCCTCGGCGAGCCCCTGGCCCATCCCGACCGTCTGCGAGCCCTGGCCCGGAAAGAGGAACGCGATCATCGATTGGTCACCGCCGCCGCCGCGATCTCGTGCTCCATGCGCTCGAGAAAATCGCTCGTCGCAAAGCGGTACGCGACGGCGATGGCATTCCGGACCGCCTTGGCCGACGACCGTCCGTGGCCGACGATCGCCAGCTGCGTGACGCCCAGGAGCGGGGCGCCGCCGTATTCCGAGTAATCGACGCGCCGGCGGAACCGACGGAAGGCGCGGCGCGACAGCAGATACCCCACGTGGCTCGAGAACGTGCCCTTCAGCTCGTCGCCGAGCAGCGTCTCAACGGCCTCGACCAGTCCTTCGCTCGTCTTGAGCACGACGTTGCCGGTGAAGCCGTCGCAGACCACGACGTCGGCAAGGCCGCTGTAGACGTCACGCCCCTCGACGTTGCCGATGAAGTGGACCGGCGCTCCCTTGAGCAGCCGGTGCGCCTCGCGCGTCAGCTCATTCCCCTTGGTCTCCTCTTCGCCGATGGAGAGCAGCCCGACGCGCGGCCGGTCGATCCCGAGCGCCACGCGGGCGTAGACGCTGCCCATGACGGCAAACTGGAGCAGGTGGTGCGGACGGCAGTCGGACGTGGCGCCGGCGTCGAGGAGCACCGCCGGCCGGGCGCGCGTCGGAATCGCGGCGACGAGCGCCGGCCGATCGACGCCGGCAATCATGCCGAAGGCGGCGTGGGCGGCGAGCACCGTCGCGCCGGTGTGGCCGGCGCTGAAGAGCGCCGCGGCCTCCCCGCGGCCGACCAGGTCCGCGGCGACGCGGATCGACGCGCGCGGCTTGCGGCGGAGCGCAGCGGCCGGCGGCTCGGCCATCGCCACGACGTCCGGGGCCTCGACGATCTCGAGCCCCAGCGTCCGCCAGCCCGGGTGCGCGGCCAGCGCCTGTTCGAGAATGGGCGTCGGCCCGACGAGTGCGATGCGGACGGCGAGGTGCCGCGCCGCCGCGACCGCGCCGTCGACGACGGCCGCCGGCGCATGGTCGCCGCCCATCCCATCGACGGCGATGCGGATCAGACGGTTTTACTCCTGGTCTACGGGGCGGACCTGCCGCGCGCGGTAGTAGCCGCAGTGCGGGCAGATGCGGTGCGGCGCCTTGGGTTCGTGGCACTGAGGACACAGACCCGTCGTTGTCGCGCGCAGCGCGTCGTGCGTGCGCCGCTTGGCGGTCCGCGTCTTGGAGTGTCGGCGTTTTGGATTAGGCATAGGTGATCAGTGTTTGGGGCGATTGATGTGCAGCGCCTCGAGCGCGGCCAGCCGCGGATCGCCCCACGTGGCTTCGCACGCGCACGGCGCGGTGTTCAGATTCGCGCCGCACTGCGGGCACAGGCCTTTGCAGTCCTCACGGCAGAGCGGCTTCATCGGCAGCGCCAGATAGAACTGCTCCTGCAGCAGTTCGTCGAGATCGATGTGGTCGTCGCGGTAGTAGCTGAGATCGAGGTCCTCGTCGGCAACCTCGCGCTCCGGCTCGCCCGACATGGCCGACGCGGGCAGATACCGGTGATCGAACGGCGCGTCGACGGTCAGCCGAAACGGCTCGAGGCAACGGCTGCAGACCTGCTCGAGATCCGCGTGCACGGTGCCGACCAGCCGGAATTTGTCCTTGTCCTTGTGAATGTCGAACGCGAGCTCCACCGACGACACAACGCGGTAGACGTCGATTTCATCGCCAACCTCGGACGGCTGGAACGTGCGGGCGAACTGGCTGAGCGGCTGCCGATAGCGCGTCAGGTCGAGCAGCATGAACCGCTAATTATAACTGATTCCACGAGATAGGCCCGATCCACGGCTTCGGGATGAAGAGGCGCTCGTAGAGCGTGACCGCGAACCGATCGGTCATTCCGGCGAGAAAATCCTTCGCCGCCGTGTCGAGCCCTTCGGCCTCGACGATGCGCCGGTCGAGCAGGCCGTCGGGCCGCTCGCGCACCTTTTCCCAGAGGCCCGTCAGGATGCCGCTCGCCTTCTTGAACTCGCCCGTCGCGACGTCATTCTCGTAGACCGCCTCGAAGAGAAACCGCCGCATCGCGAGCGTGGCCTCGAGCACGGTCTCGCTCATCCGGATTTCCTGCCGCGCACCGCGCTGCGTTTCGGTGACGACATCTTTGACCATGCGCGCGATGCGCGCCGACGACGTGGAGCCGAGCGTCTGCACCGCGGCGGCGGGAAGGTCCGCCGTCCTCAGCATTCCCGCCCGCATCGCATCGTCGATGTCGTGGTTGACGTAGGCGATGAGATCGGCGACGCGGATGATCTGCCCCTCGAGCGTGCCCGCGCGCTTGGACGGCTCGACGCCCACGGGCGACCCCTCCTTTCCTTTCGAGTGGCGCGCGATGCCGTCGCGGACCTCCCACGTCAGGTTCAGGCCCTGGCCGTCGTTCTCCAGCACGTCGACGATGCGGAGGCTCTGCTCGTAGTGATTGAAGCCGCCGGGAATCAGCGATGCCAGCACGCGCTCGCCCGTATGGCCGAACGGCGTATGGCCGAGGTCGTGCCCGAGGGCAATCGCCTCGGTCAGCTCCTCGTGCAGCCGCAGGACCTTGGCAATCGTCCGCGCGATCTGCGAGACCTCGAGGGTGTGCGTCAGCCGCGTGCGGTAGTGGTCGCCCGCGGGCGCGAAGAAGACCTGCGTCTTGTGCTTCAGCCGCCGGAACGCCTTGCTGTGGATGATGCGATCGCGATCGCGCTGAAATGCCGGCCGCACGTCGTCTTCCGGCTCGGGGCGGAGCCGTCCGCCCGAGTCGGCGCTCTTGGCCGCCTCGGGCGCCAGCGTCTCGCGCTCGCGCTGCTCGAGCGCCTCACGGATGCTGGACACCAGTGGCCTCCACGATCTCAGCGAGAAAACTCGACCCGCGCGCCAGCGGCCCCACGCCGAAGTTCTCCGCGAGCGTCTGCCCCAGGTCGGCGAACGTCGGCCGCGTTCCGATGTCGACGCCCACGCGCACGCGGGCTCCCGCCAGCAGGATCGGCACGTACTCACGCGAATGATCCGTGCTCGGGGTCGTCGGATCGTTGCCGTGATCGGCCGTCACGACGAGCAGGTCGTCGGGCCGCAGGGCGGGCACGATGCGCGCGAGCCGGGCATCGAAGCGCTCGAGGTTGGCGGCATAGCCGGCGACGTCGTTCCGATGGCCGTAGACTGTGTCGAAGTCGACCAGGTTGGCAAAGATCAACCCGGACGGGGTATCGGCCATGGCGGCCGCAACCTTGTCGAGGCCGTCGGCATCGCTCCTGGACGGGAGCGACCGTACGATCCCCCGGCCAGCAAAGAGATCGGTGATCTTGCCGACCGCGACAACGGAGATGCTGCGGGCGGTGAGGCGATCGAGCAGCGTCTCGCCGCTCGGCACCAGCGCGTAATCGTGCCGGTTGGCGGTGCGTGTCAAGGCGCCCGGCGGGCCCACGAATGGACGCGCGATCACGCGGCCGACGCCCATGCCGCGCGAGACCAGGTCGAACGCCGTCTCGCACATGCGATACAGCTCCGGCACCGGGATCACGTCCTCATGAGCGGCGATCTGGAACACGCTGTCGGCCGACGTGTAGACGATCGGCTTGCCCGTGCGCAGGTGCTCGGCCCCGAGGCGGGCGATGATCTCGGTGCCGGATGCGGCGACGTTGCCAAGCGTCCCGCGTCCGATGCGCCGCTCGAACTCGGCCACGACGGCTGGCGGAAAACCTGCCGGAAACGTGGGAAACGGCCGGTCCAGCACGATGCCCATCAGCTCCCAGTGTCCCGTGACGGAGTCCTTGCCGGGCGACGCCTCGGCCATCCGTCCGTAGGCGGCGCGTGGCGCGCCCTGAGCGGCGCCTCCGAGCGGCACCACGCGATCGAGGCCAAGTGCCCGCAGCGCGGGGAGCCGGAGCGGCGTCTGGCGGGCGATGTTGCCGAGCGTATTACTTCCCTCGTCGCCGTAGGCGGCCGCGTCGGGCAACGCGCCGATCCCGGCGCCGTCGAGCACGATCACGATGGCGCGCGTGAACGGAGGCACGCGCGCCTCCTGCTCACGACCGCGGCGCGAGATAGTTGGAAACGGAGCGGTCGGTGGCAATGGTGGCGATGGCGTGCTTGAACACCAGCTGGTCGACCCCGTCGGCCTCGACGACCACCGCGAAGCGGTCGAAGTGCTTGATCCGCGCGTCGAGCCGGCGACCGTCGAGCAGGTGGATCGTCACCGACAGGCGCTCGCGGCGCACGTAGTTGAGGAACGCGTCCTGGACGTTCGGCTGCGCGGAGGCGGTGCGGGGTTCAGTGACCTGAGCCATCGGTAGCGGACAGACCATGCGACGCGAGCGCCGCTTCCACGCGATGACGCGTCTCGGGCGACTCGCCGGGGCCGTCGAACCAACTAAGATTAGGCTCTTTGCGGAACCAGATCAACTGGCGCCGCGCGTAGCGGCGGTT
>CAZGLC010000085.1:0-17911 GCA_964526235.1 uncultured Bifidobacteriaceae bacterium | reverse complement strand
TTCGTTCGCTTGGCGCCGGTGCAGTATCCCGCGTCGGAGATCTATCTGTTCGAGCCGCTCAACGAGCGGATTCCCGTCTACCAGAAACCGTTCAAGCTGAGTCAGGACGTGACGCTCGACGCACGGTCCGAGGCGCAGGCCGCGTTTCGCGGCAAGCCGTCTGTCACGCTCACGGGCACCTTGGACTACCAGGCGTGTGACGACAAGATCTGCTTCAACCCGGTGTCCGTTCCGCTCTCGTGGACGCTGGCACTGCAGCCGGCCCCGACCCAGCGGCCGAGTCGAGCGCCGGCGCCCCGGTAGGGACGAACAACGGGTATCGCCTGAGGCAAGGAGGTGTGTATGCGCCGTCTCAGTCGTATTGGAAGCGTGATCGCTGCGCTGCTCACCGGGATCGGCACCGTGGCCGCCCAGGTGCCCACCACGATCGTCAACGACGTGCGTACGGCGATCGCCTGTACGGCGTGGCCCTGTTCACCGAAACTGGATCTGTCCGGCGGCGAGGCCCTCCTCACACAATACCGGGCGGCGCACGGTACGACCTCCGAAGCGCTCGAAGCGTTGTCGTGGCTCGGCCGTGCGGCGCTTGCCGGCCATCAGCTGGATAAAGCGAGCGCGTACGCGGCGGAAACCTACGCGCTGGGCGTCGCGGCGCTCACGCAGCGTACGCTCGACGATGACGCACGTCTGGAAAGCGCGCTCGGCGCCGCAATTGAGGTGCAGGCGCAGGCGCGCGCCGCTCGCGGACAGCGGTCTGACGCTGTGTATTTTCTGCGCCGTGAGCTGGACACGTTTCGCGACACGCCCCTCCACCGAAGGATCCAGAAGAACCTCCACCTGTTGAGCCTCGAAGGGCAGCCGGCGCCGGCGCTTGAAGACGGGGACGTTCTCGGACGCCCGGTACCACGCGTCGAGGAGTTGCAAGGAAAAGTCGCTCTGCTGTTCTTTTGGGCTCACTGGTGCCCGGACTGCAAAGCCCAGGCTCCGATTCTCTCGAAGTTGCTGGACCGCTATCGGCACGACGGTCTCATCGTCGTGGCGCCGACCCAGCGATACGGGTATACGGTGCGGCGCTCGCCGGCGAACCCGGATGAGGAGCTGCGATACATCGCGCAGATTCGCGACACGTCGTACCCGTTCCTGCGTGACGCGGCCGTCCCGGTCAGCGAGGCCAACCACACGCGATACGGGGTCTCGACGACACCCACGCTGGTGCTGGTCGACCGCCACGGGATCGTGCGGCTCTACCACCCCGGCAACATGACCGAAGAAGAGTTGCGCGCGGCGATCGAGCCCGTGCTGACATCGAAACAATAAGAGAGGACACGCTGAGGAAGGGCACGAACCGTCTGGTCTGCTACGACCGATCGGGATTTCCTCAACAGCAGCCGTTCTCGGTTCAGTGCACCAGCCTCGCCAACCTGGAGCGGGTGGCGCAGAATCTGAAGGCCGAGGCGCTGGGCGACAGGAAACAGTCGGAAGCGATGCTCGCTGCGCAGGAACAGGACGGAACCCGCGCGAAGCCCGAGTTCGGGTCGGTCTGGTATGACTTTTCGGGTCCCGATCGGGAGCACATTCGACCGCACCACATGACCATCGCCGTGCCAGGCGCCACGGCGCAATCACTCGGACTGCCCGACAACCCCAAGCAGGGTGGCGTGTGGATCATGAATGCCGGCACGACGACCGCGCATCTCATGGTGCCGGGCCAATAAGAGATGCCAAGAAGACGTTCCTCGATGACAACTCGCAGCATCCGCGGACCCGTCTCAGGTGTTCTGGATGGCAGGCGGCTGCTGTACGCGAGGACTTGGATGTACGATGGACGGCATTGTCCGGCTCGACTCTAGCCCGGCCCTCGTGCCCACTGGCAACCGCATCCAACGGCGGCGGCGCGTCCCCGACCGCGGGGCGTTCGACACGGAATTGCTCGCGCTCTTCGGGAGTGTGTACCGCACCGCGCGTCGGCTGACGAAGAATGCGGCCGACGCGGACGACCTGACGCAGGAGACGTACGCCCGCGCGCTGGGTGCCTCAGGCAGGTTTCGGTGGGGCACGAACTTGAAGGCGTGGCTCTTCACGATTTTGCGAAATGTCAACCGCAACCGGAAGCGCGATCGAGCGCGAGCGATCGTGGTCGTCGACGGCGAGGCGGTGGATCAGTTTGATGGGGCCGGCGCTGCGAGCGAGACGCCGGAGGCCCGGCTCCTCCGGGACGCGTTGAGCCGGGATCTGCGGGCAGCCATCGAATCGCTGCCGCGCGCGCTCGGTCGGACCATGTGGCTTCGTGACGTCGAAGAGTTGTCGTACGCGGAGATCGCCAAGCGCCTCGACATTCCGATCGGCACCGTGATGTCTCGCCTGTCCCGCGCGCGCGAGCTGCTGTACCGACGCTTGGCCGGTGGAGCTGGTGACGGTTGGCGGCTGCGTCGATGACCGAGGCCCCGCGCGCGACTCGGCGTGTCGCTCAGTGAGAGGAGACCACGGATGCGAACGATTCGATGCCGGCAGCTACGGTCCGTGCTGACGGCTTACGTTGACCACGAAGTATCCGCGGGTGAACGGCTCATCGTCGAGGATCATCTCAGGCAGTGTGACGCATGCCGCCGTCGCGTACGCCGCGAAGGGGCTGTGCACCAACGGCTTCAGCGCTGGTCGGCCGAGGCGCGCGAAGACGGAACGCCACTCTCCTGGCCGGCGGCCTCCGAGACGCGGCATCACCGACGCGTGGGGACCCTGCTGCGAATCGCGGCGCTTTCAACGGCGACAATCGCGTTCGCGTTCGCATTCGCGATGTGGGGTCCCTGGTGGATCGGCGCCAGCGTGCCGCTGGCTGCCAGTGGTCAGATCGGGGACAGCCGGTGCGCCGGCAGTCACGCGCACGCGGCGGCGGATCTCAGGAACCTGAGCGATCGCGACTGCGTGCAGCGCTGTGTCTTGATGGGCGCCCACTACGTGTTCATCTCGCAGGGTGTCGTCTACACCATTCGCAACCAGGATTTCAGTGACCTGACGCGGTTGGCCGGCCAGGACGTGCAACTCGAGGGCGAGGTGCGGCAGAACGTGCTCACGGTGGTGCGCGTACGTCCGCTGACCGTCAGTCGTGTGACTGACAGTGTCTTCTCGCGAAAAGTGAGGGTGTCATGATCAGCATGCGGCTTCGTCTCGGTCATCAACTTCCGAATGTCCGACGAGCCAGGGGCCAACATCGACGGGTCCAAGGCAACAGCGGCCAGAGTTGGCCGATGATGACAATTGTGGGCGGACGGGTCGTCTACGACGCGGCGGCGGAAACGGCGACGCGTTGATGACGGGCTGTACAGGCACTTCTTTCATTCTCATCCTCGTTGGGGGCCTTGCGGCAACGGCGCCGGCGGCCTACGCCCAGGCGCCGGAGCACGATCACAGCGGCGGCCAGGCCCGCCAGGTCGAGGCCAGGCGGGCGGGGCGCCCGCCGGTGATCGACGGCGTGCTCGACGAGCCGGTCTGGCGCGACGCGGCCATGTTCGACAGCTTCACGCAGCAGGAGCCGATCGACGGCGCACCCGCGACCGAGCGCACCGAGGTGCGGCTGCTGTACGACGCGGAACACCTCTATATCGGCGTGCGCGCGTTCGACTCGAATCCCGACGGCGTCATCGCCACCGAGATGCGGCGCGACTCGCTGCAGCTGCTCGAGGAAGACAACTTTCAGATCATTCTCGACACCTTCCGCGACCTGCGCTCGGGCTACATGTTCGTGACCAACCCGCTCGGCGCCAAGCTCGAGCAGCAGGTGTTCGAGGAGGGGAGCGGCAACCTGCGCGGCGCCGCGGCGAACATCAACCGCGACTGGAACGGCGTGTGGGACGCGGCGGCCCGCCGGACCGCGCAGGGGTGGGACGCGGAGATCGTCATTCCGATGGTGACGGTGCGGTCGCCCGAGGTCGACGTGCAGACCTGGGGCGTCAATTTCATGCGCACCATCCGGCGGAAGAACGAGCAGGTCTACTGGGCGCCGATTCCGAAGCCGTACGGGCTGACGCGCGTGAGCGAGGCGGGCTCGCTCAGCGGCATGACGGGGGTGACGCGCGGCCTCGACCTGCGGCTCAAACCGTTTCTCATCGCGGGTGGCCGCCGCGATCGTCTCGGGCGCTCGCTTTCGTCGTCGGCGCTTCGCGACATCGGCTTGGACGCGAAGTACGGGCTGACGTCCAACCTGACGCTCGACGTGACGCTCAACACGGATTTCGCGCAGGCCGAAGTCGACGAGCAGCAGGTCAATCTCACGCGGTTCCCGCTCTTCTTCCCCGAGAAGCGCGATTTCTTCCTCGAGAACTCCGGGCAGTTCACGGTCGGCAATCAGGACAATCAGCGGATTGCGGATCTCTTCTTCAGCCGCCGGATCGGGTTGTCGGGCGCCGGCCAGCCGGTGCCGATCCTGGGCGGCGCGCGCATGACGGGTAAGGCCGGCGACCACAACGTCGCCGTGATGCAGTTGCAGACCGGCGGGGCCTACGGCCGGCCCGGCGAGAACTTCGTCGTCGCCCGCTACAGCAACGATATCGGCCAGCGGTCGCGCATCGGCGGCCTCATCGTGAACAAAGAGGCGATCGGCGACGCGCGCTTCAACCGGACGTTCGCGGCCGATACGCTCATCCAGCCGACGCCGAGCTTTTCGATTCACTCGTTCCTCGCGCGCACGGCGACGCCTGGCGTCACCGACGATCAGCAGGCGTTCCACACCCGCGCGGCGTTCCAGAACAGCCGGTGGAACTCCTACGCGGAGTTCAGCGACATCGACGACAACTTCAACGCGGAGGCGGGGTTCGTGCCGCGCACCGGCATCAAGATGACGAGGGTGCACCTCGAGCGCAATCCACGTCCGGGCGGCCTCATACGCGTGATGGAGCCGATGCTGCAGGTGCAGTACATCACCGACCAGCAGAACCGGCTGGTCACGCGGCGCATCCACCACATGGTCGGCACCCGCTTCCAGAACGGCTCGTATCTGAACGTCGTGTTCAACCGGTGGCTCGACGTGCTCGATCAGCCGTTCACCATCCAGCGCGGTGTGACGATTCCCACCGGCGTTTATCGGTTCTACGACTGGAACGTCACGTTCAACAGCAATCCATCACGGCGCGTCTACGAGCGCGTCCGCTATTCGCCGCAGACCTTTTACGGGGGGACCCGCCACGAGGTGGATGCGGCGATCGGCTGGCGCGCGACGAGCCGGGCATCCACGGAGATGAGCTGGCTGCGCAACGACGTCGACCTGCCCTGGGGCGCGTTCGTCCTGAACCTCGGAATCCTGCGGGTCGACTACACACTCTCACCGCGGATGACGATCCGGTCGCTCTCGCAGTACAACTCGTCGACGCGGCAGTTCAGCGCCAGCATCCGCTACAACTTCATCTATCGGCCCGGCAGCGATCTCTACATCGTCTACGACGGGCTCCAGGGGAATCTGCCCGGACGGCCCGACCTTCGGAACCAGCAACTGGTTCTGAAGCTGACGTATCTGCTCTCGCGGTAACGCCGGGTCCGCCGCTCCATGTGTCCGCGGCCCCGGCCTACGTGCTACCGGGTCGGATAAAATCTTCACAGGATCCGAGCGGCATCCCGTACTACACCGAAGAGTTGTTCATCGAGATGATGCGAACCGGCACGGTGAAGGCGCGGACGATCCACGACCGGATGCCGTTTGTCGGCTACGGCAGGCAGACCGACGACGATCTCAGAGCGATGTTCGCGTATGTGAAGACGATTGCGCCGGTGGCGCATCGCGTGGACAACAGCCTGCCGCCCACCGACTGTCCGCGCTGCGGGCTGCGCCACGGCGCGGGCAACCAGAACCAGCCGGTGGAGGACTAGACGAGAGCCGTTCTCTTACCATGTTCGCAAGCCTATAGAAAGCCACCACAGCTCGCGAGAGTAGTACCCAGTCGCCAGGATCGATACGGCATGTGCCTGGGCATCCTCGATGTGACGCTCTCGTTCGAGCTCGATAAGCAGGTTCGCCACGTCTACAACGTGGACACCGAAGTTCATGGCGCATCTGACGCCATGACTATCCTCGATGACAGCACGGGCTGATGCCTGCTTCGCCAGGATGATGGCTTCGATTTCGGGGCGGTCAATCGTTCGGTCGAACCATTTGTAGGTTTCCGAGGATCGTCGGCTTTTGGCAGGCACCGCTCCCACCGCCGCCAGATCGTCGCTTGCAATCGACACCACTTCAATCCACGGAAAATCCCCGAGATTGGGGACCTTTCCGGGAGAGGTCAGCAACAATGACGCCTGTGTCTCTTTGAATACGGCGCTGGGAACTAGCGTTCGTTCGTAGACGGTACGGATGACTGGCAGAACGCCTGCTCGGTAGACTGCCTGGAGCGGCGACGTGTCAAAAACGAGGATGGTGGGCGAGATGGGAGTCGAACCCACAAATCACCGGGTTTAAGCCGGTTGCCTTTACCGTTTGGCCACTCGCCCATCGGATCGGACGCGCCTTCATTATTGGAAAAGATTGTTCTCGCATGCAAGCCCAGCGTGGCCCTGCACGCCAGTGGACGAAATTAACACGAAAGAGCACGGAATCGCCCAGGAACTCGACCCATAACCCGGAAGAGTTGCTTCGTTGCTGCGGTTGAGCTCGCTTGCTACAATCCGCGCCCCTGCTGAGGCACGTCGCAAATCCCATGCTGCCACGCCGCGCCGGGTTGTGCCTGCTCGTCTGGCTGGTGCGCTCGGCCGCATCCCCTCCGACGCCTCCGGCCAGACCGAAACCGGGCTTTCGCCCCGTCAGCTGCTGATCCGGCTCACGAGCGCCGCCGGCACCGGCACGGGTGTGTCGAACATCGGTGAGGTCATCGCCGATCTGGTCGGCCTGGAAGTCTCGACGGCGCCGCTCGGATCGTCGGCCGGCGGCTTACCTTCACGTTCGATCCGGTGACGCGCGCGTTCAGCCGCGCCGCCCTTCGTTTGGCCCGATGTTCGGCGAGCGCAATCAGAGGGCAGCGCGGGCATCGAAGGACGCCGTTCGCCGCGGATGATACCGCCCCCGTCAGCCCTCTACCCGGAACTCGCGGCTGCCGGCCGGCTCGCCGTTGATCAGCACGTCGACGCGGTAGCCGCCCAGCGGAAAGCCGCCGGAGTTCTGCAGGTGGAATTCGGTGGCGGCGGCGCGGGTGTAGGAGACGTCGCGCGTCGCTTCGCCGACGATCTGCCCGTTGAGGAGCCAGCGCACGGTGACGGTGCCGTAGCCCGGCTCGTCGGAGAGGATCGACACATAGATCGTGTCGTCGGGCTTGAAGCGGGTGGTGTGTGCGCCGACGCTGTCGTCCGGATTGAGCGACCGGCCGAGCTGCAGCGTGGACGCCTTGAGCGGCTGACCCGGGCCGCACGCCGCCAACGACACGACAATCAGTGCGATTGCCCCACGCACTCCAGGCACTTTAGGCACTTTAGACACCTTGCAGAAATTGTGCGCGCTTTCGAACGACGTAGGCAAGCGTCGCGGCGGCGAGCACGCCTGCGGTCACCGCGAACTCACGCGCGTCTGCGGTCGACAGAATCCAGAGGACGAGCACGGCAGCCGTCACGGGCGCGAGCCACGCGCCGCGAAACGTGAACGGCTCCTCCGCCATGCGCACGTCGCGCCGCCCGAGCTCGAGCGCGGCCGCGCAGCAGAGAAGGTAGAGCAGCAGCGTCCCGACGTTGGAGACGATCGCGAGCGCGTGAAAGGTCTGGCTGGCGGCGAGGATCGCCACAATGGCCGCATGCGTCCAGATGGCGGTGGACGGCGTGCGGCGTGCCGGGTCGATACGCGCGAGAACACGCGGCAGCAGCCCGTCGCGCGCGAACGCGTAGAGCGTCCTCGGCGTGCTCAGCATGTCGCCGCACAGATACCCGAACATCGAGCAGACGGCGCCCGCGAGCATCAGCGTCACGCCGATGCCCCCGAGGAATTGTCCGGCCGCCTCCGCCAGCGGCGCGGCGGTCTCCTCCGCCAGCCGCGGCCCCAGGGCGGCCTGCGCCACCAGTTGAATCGCGATATAGAGGGACGTCGCGAGCGCAAGAGCCAGAAAGATCGCCTGCGGAACGGTGCGCGCCGGATTCGTCATCTCGCCGCTCGGCGCGAGCGCCATCTCGACGCCCGTGTAGGCAAAGATGAGGAGCAGGACGCTGCGGCCCAGTGCCTCGGCGCCGGGCGCGCCGGGCCATGCGAGCGCGGACCAGTCCAGGAACACCGCGCCGGTGGCCACAAAGACGACGAGCGGCGCCAGTTTCAGCGCGGTGACGGCCTCGATCAGGCGTGTGCCGATGCGCACGCCGCGCACGTTGAGCCGCGCGAGCGTGGTGAGCACGGCCGCGAGCACCAGCAGCCTTGCAGCGCCGCGTTCGAAGATCGGTACGAGAGTCCCGAGCTGATCGAGAAGCGCCGTGGCGACCCCGGACACCGCGGCGACGCCGGTCAGCCACTGCAGGACGCCGGCCAGGAGCGCGACGTACGGGCCGAACGCCACTTCGACATACGCGTAGATGCCGCCGGTGAGCGCCACACGGCTGCCGGCCATGGCAAGGGCGACGCCGACCAGGGCGATGATGGCGGCGCAGACGAGGAAGGCGAGAGGCGCAGCCGCGCCGACGTCCTGCGCGACGAGCGCGGGCAGCACGAAGATGCCCGCGCCGATCGTGGCGTTGAGAATGGCAGCGGTGAGCTGACGGGGGCCGATCGCGCGCACGAGCGCGGCGTCGCGCGCGGGCGGCGTCGGCCCCATGAGGACACGCTTACGTGGTCTTCAGGTACTTGTTCCAGTGCGCGACCGTGCGCTGCCAGGCGATCGCGGCCTGTTCCTTGTGGAAGCGCGGCGTCGTGTCGTTGTGGAACCCGTGCTGCGTGCCCGGGTACTTGTACAGCTCGAAGGGAACCCGGTTCGCCTTGAGCGCCGCCTCGTACGCCGGATACCCGGCGTTGATCCGCTCGTCGTCTTCGGCGAGGTTGACGAGCAGCGGCGCCTTGATCTTCGGCACGTCCTCGGCGCGCGGCGCGCCGCCGTAGAACGGCACGCCCGCGTGCAGGTCGGCTCCGAGCTGCACCGCCAGGTTGTTCACCACGCCGCCGCCGAAGCAGAAGCCGGTGGCGCCGAGCCGCCCGGTGCTGTCGGGCCGGCTCTGGACGTAGCGGGCGGTGGCGATGAAGTCCGCCATCATCTTCGGCTGCTCGAGCTGCCGCTGCATCTCGACGCCCTTCTCGTCGGTCCCCGGGTAGCCGCCGAGCGAGGTGAGCGCGTCGGGCCCGATCGCCATGAAGCCGGCCACCGCCGCGCGGCGGACGACGTCCTCGATGTGCGGGTTCAGGCCGCGGTTTTCATGGATGACGATGACCGCCGGGATCTTCCCGGCGGAGTTGGCGGGGCGGGCCAGCAGCGCGCGGATCATGCCGTAGCCCTGCGGCGACTTGACTTCGATGCGCTCGGTCCTGATGCGCGCATCGTTCGGCGCCACCTGCTGCGCCTCCGCGTAGCGCGGGCTGAGCGCCTCGAGGATGCCGGCGGCGGTGATGCCGCCCACGGCGTATTTCCCCGCGCCGTCCAGAAAGCCGCGGCGGTCGATCAGGCCGTGGACGTAGCGGTCGAACAGCTTCCAGACGTCGGGATGCAGTTCCTTGACGTTCACTTGAACTTCGCTCATGCGCGTGCCCTCCAGCCGGTCAAATCAGAAGTTACAAATCACAAGTCACAAATAAGTGAAAACAAATGAGGTTGGGACTTGAACCTTGTGACTTGTGACTTTGTCGTGGCGCCGAGCATACCACGGCCGACCGGGGTGGATCGATTCATGCGCTGGATTCGGCCAAGGTGCTCCTGGCCGCTCAGGTATGCTGACTGACGCGTGCACGCGCTGCTCGTGTTCGTCACGGCCGTCGTTGCCGGTGCGATCAACTCGATTGCCGCCGGCGGCAGCCTGCTGACGTTTCCGACGCTCATCTGGCTCGGCGTCCCCTCGATCAACGCCAACGCCACCAACATCGTCGCGATCTGGCCGGGCTCGCTCGGAAGTGTGTGGGCCTATCGGCGGGAGCTGCGCGACACCGATCCGCGCGTCCATGCGCTGATCGTTCCCAGCGTGGTCGGCGCCGCGATCGGCGCCACGCTGCTGTACCAGACGCCGGCCACGCTCTTCGACGGGCTCGTGCCGGTGCTCATCACGTTTGCGACCGTGCTCTTCATGCTCCAGGACCGGATCCGGCGGCGGTTGAACGCGGTGGCGGGCGCCGCGCTGCGGAGGCACTGGCTCGCCTGGGCGATGGGCCTTCAGGTGCTGGTCGGTATCTATGGCGGTTACTACGGGGCGGCGATGGGGATTCCCATGCTGGCGGCGCTCAGTCTGACCCACACCGACATCCATCAGATCAACGGGCTCAAGAACCTGCTCGCCAGCTGCATCAACGCCGTCGCGACGGTCTTCTTCATCGTCGCCGGGCTCATCGTGTGGGGCGACGCGCTCACCATGGCCGCGGGGACGACGATCGGCGGCGTCGGCGGCGCGCTCGTCGCCCGGCGCATCGGGGGCGACGCCGTGCGGCGGCTCGTGGTGATCATCGGGTTCGGCATGGCGATCTCGCTGCTGCTGCGCCTCTGACGCCGCGGCGGGAATCGACTAGGATCGAAGCGTGGCCACCGACGAAACGGTTGCCGTCTCCAGATTCATCGAGTTCACCCGCGCCGAGTGGGCGCGGCTGCGCGCGGCGACGCCGCTCCCGCTTTCGGAGGCGCAGCTAAGCGGCCTGGTCGGCCTCAACGAGCGGATGTCGCTCGACGAGGTCGCCGACATCTACCTGCCGGTGTCGCGGCTGTTGAATCTCTACGTGGCCGCGACGCAGAAGCTCCACGAGGCAACGGCCACCTTCCTCGACTCCAGCGTGCCGCGCCTGCCGTTCCTCATCGGCCTGGCCGGCAGCGTCGCCATCGGCAAGAGCACGACGTCGCGCATCCTTCAGGCGCTGCTCGCGCGGTGGCCGGGCCATCCGCGCGTCGATCTCGTCACCACCGATGGCTTTCTCTGGCCGCGGCGCGTGCTCGAGGCGCGCGGGCTCATGGATCGGAAGGGCTTTCCCGAGAGCTACGACGTGCGGCGGCTCCTCCGGTTCCTCTCCGATCTGAAATCAGGCGTTCCGGACGTGTGCGCGCCCGTCTACTCACACCTGACCTACGACATCCTCGAGGGCGAGGTGCAAATCGTGCGCGACGCCGACGTCGTCATCGTCGAAGGCCTGAACGTGCTGCAGACTGGGGCCGGGCCGATGTTCGTCTCCGATTTCTTCGACTTCTCGATTTACGTGGACGCCGGCGAGGCGGATATCGAGCAGTGGTACATCGAGCGGTTCCTCACGCTGCGCGAGACGGTGTTCCGCAATCCCTCGTCGTACTTTCACCGCTACGCCGACCTGACGCACGAGGAGGCCGTGGAGACCGCCTGCACGCTGTGGCGGACGATCAACCTTCCCAACCTGCGGCAGAATGTGCTGCCCACGCGCGAGCGCGCGCATCTGATTCTGGAGAAGGGGCGCGATCACGCCGTCAGGCGCGTGCGGCTGCGCCGGCTGTAGGGGATCACAAGACTGGATCAAGCGCAAGACAGCACTGGGGCTGCCCACGCCCACAATGAGCGCAGGCGAGCGGACCGCGCTCCTGGTGCCGGCGGTGGTGGCCCCGCAGGGATTCTCGAGCGCCTCCGCGAGCGTGGATGCCTTCGGGAGCGCGCGACCGGTCGTGACGTGCTGGGACGCTGGCTGCACATGCCGCTGCAAGGCGTGTGCGTGGAGGTCCGCTAGACCATGTCGGCCTGCGACCGCCAGTGCGCGGCAACTCTTTCGTAGGCGCTTGTCAGGTCTGTCGGAACCGCGTGTGTTCCCCGTCGAGCGAACGTAGCGGCGACGGCGACGTTGATTCGCGTTGGCGACATCGACTGGCGCTCGATGAGCAGCACGAGGTCGACCAGATCTTTGACCCGGCTGCTGGTCGCACCATCTCGCGGCAGCGTGTACGCGAGGAGCTTCTCGGCCCAATGCTGCTCCGTGGAAAGGGTCGGCACGGCAATGGTCGGAATGCCTGCGAACCCCAGCCAGTCCTCGCCGACGATGCGATCCAGGGGCTCGATCACATCGTCGCCGACGCCAAGATCGACGTGGAATGTGACGAAGGTGCGGCCGTCGAGACGGGCATCGACCGGGAATCTCGAGCCGCCCTCCGGCGCCTGATTCAGTTCAAGGCTGGGTTCACCCACGACGAAGACGAAGAAGTCAGCCAGTTGTACGGATGCCGCAAGCTGGAGCCGTTCCCGCAGGGCTGTGGCTAAATCTTCGGCTGGAGTTTGTGCGCCGGCCGTCGCTCGAACGGTGAGATCGAGATCCTTGGTCGCGCGCGCGTGGTGGAACCGCATCTCAAGCGCGTAACCACCCTTCAGCACCCAACCGTCACGTACAGGCAGGCTCGCGTCGAACATGCGCGCGAGAAGGCGATCGAACGCGACCTGGCGCCGCAGTCGATGGAGATCAACGGCGTCGCGACGAGACCGTTCGAGCAGGCGTGTTTCGAGGGCGGTCCGTAGTGCCCCGGCTGTTGCGTATTGGCGTTGAGCGACCATCGGGCACCTGCTTCAGGACTCTGTTGATTCGTTGCCGGGCACGCGTGCCGACCGCGGCATCCTCGATCTGCCGGCGCCGGATGAGCCCGCGGCGCAGGGCTTCATCGATGGCTTGGGCCTGGAGCTCGATGGCAAGCTCACCCTCGACCATCACGTCGATGAGCGTTCGTAGAGGAGTGGTGACGCGAACCCCGTCGATGGTCTCAACGTCACGCTCGGTCAGACGGGCTCGGTGCAGCCGGAGGACTTCAGGGATCGCCGCCATGCGCTGAAACCCAGGCGGGACCGTCATGTCGTCACGAAGCCGTAGGAGCGTCTGGACTTTTCAGGCGACGTTCGACTTCGGGGCCGAGCTGACGGTAGTGTCGCAGATTCCAGGAATAGATCGCTTCGGCACGGGACTTCAGAGCGCAGGAGGCAAGCAATGCATCGTAGATCGTTCCGCCGACGATCCCCATCTTGCTCCAGGACTCCAGTGCCGCCGCGTATTCCTCTGCCGTGAGGGCCACGACGCTGAGACGCTCCAGGATGCTGCCAATGAACAGCATCACCTGGTCGCCTGTCACGCGATACTTGCCGGGCATTCCCGTGAGCGTCGAGTAGACTTCAGCGAGGGTGTGTGCGCCGCAGCAGCCGTCCTCCTTCCCGACCGACAGAAACAACGACAAGCTGGGCGCGTGGTGTTCGTGGTCCCCGTAAAAGACCGGCACCAGCACAGACGTATCGAAGAACGCGTTCACTTTCCGGGGCCGAGGTTTTCGCGGTCACGGTCGCGACGGCTTCGTTGAAGCACGTCGTCTGTCGCCGAGGCCGGGAGGGGGTGTCCGGTTCGAAACACCCAGACGCCTCGCTCCTTGGAGAGCGGCGGAGTCTCTCGCACCGGCCGAAGGGTGATCTGCTCGTCGGAGGCTTCCAGGTCCAGCTCGTCGCCTGGCTGCAGGTGCAGTTCCTCGCGCAGTCCCTTCGGGATTACGACACGGCCGGCGCTGTCTAGCGTGATGCGGGTGTTCATACTGTCACCGTAGACTGGGTGCTCCCAGCCGTCAATCCCATTTTCGTTGTTTTACGCCACCTAAATCGGACGTACCCAAGGCCCACCGAGCGGACGAACTCGTGCGCACCGGCACGATGACGCCGGAGGTGCTCGGCGCGGTCCGGGCCGCCATCGAGAAGAATGAGAACATCCTGATCAGTGGGCGGGACCAGTACCGGCAAGACGACGGTGCGGAACGCGCTCGCGGCGTTCCTGCCGCCGAATGAGCGCGTCGTCCTCATCGAGCGGCCGAGTTGCAGATCGACCGACCGAACCTCGTGCGGTTCGAGGCGCGCCGGGAACAGGCCGGCCTGCCGGCGGTGACGATCCGCGAGTTGTTGCGCGCGACGCTCCGCCATTGGCCGGATCGCATCATCGTGGGCGAGGTGCGCGGCGGAGAGGCTGTTCACGACCGCCAAGACCGCGTTCGAGCACGCCGCACAAGCCGTCGACGTTATCGTGATCTGCTACGTGTGGGATCGATTCAGGTAGGCGCCGTCTCGCTTCCCGAGCTTATGCACGGTTCGAGTTGCGCGCCGCGCAATCTACAGGCAGGAGCACATGGCAAAGTCGCGGGTCAAGGACATCGCGTACCGGCACACTAAGGACATCGACCTCACGCGCGTGGCCCAGTCGAAGGAATGGGACAAGCTCGCGAACGTCTGCGTCCTGAAGGCGACGAACGCGTTAAAGAACCCGGGCGTGTATACCGGCCCTCAAAGCGACCACGTCTCTGATGTGTTCCTGGCGATGCAGATCACCCAGCGGACCATTCGTCGGGTACTCGAACCGGGTATGGATGATCCGACATCGGTAGACGCGCTGGCGCTCGCGCGGCTTCAGCTCGAGGGCCTCTACACGCTTTGCCTCTTCACGCAGGAGCCGGGGTGGGTCGACGTGTACGTGCAAGACTACTGGCGCAAGCGATACGTTCTCTACCTGCTGGCGCGGGAGGAAATGAAAGATCTGTCGCGGTCACAAAACTCGAATACCGAGGCGTTGGACGCGATCGAAGGATTGCGCCAGGTCTTCGCCATCACGCACGCCCAGCAACTGACCGTCGAGCACGAGGAGCTGGGGACACCCCTGCCGGCGGGCGTGATCCCGGACCCGATCCCCTCGTTCCCGACGCCGGGCAGAGCGATCACCTGGATTCCGCCCGGCGACAAGCGGCGGATGCTCGAACGGCTGTATCCGGAGTACGTCCACCTCTGCTCGTTCGCTCACGGGCTGCCCATGGCGAATCTCTACAAGAACCTGTTCAACGACCGCTCCCCGCACCGCGCGCTCATGACGACCGGCGACGTTCAGAAGAAGTTCGACCAGGAAGTGCTCGGCCTCTGCTACATCGTGAGCAATCTCAGCATCGCGCAAGCGACGGCCGAGATCATCCCGTTCTACCCCGACGACGTGGATCTCCGCGCGGCCGCCACGCAGTTATGGAACGAGATGTCGGAGACGAACCTGATCGGGAAAGTGATGTGGAACATACGGACGAAGGCCCTGCTCGGCGTGATCGGCTAGCCGTCCAGTCCATATGCAGCGATCAAGGAGGAGACAACTCGGATGAGGAGTATGTCAGCCGCCGCGCGGAAGGCCGTACCGGCTCGAATGATAGCGTGTCACTGGTCGGCGTGTTTCAGGATGTGCTCAACGTCTCGGGCACCGTGCAGAACGGTGATGATCGTGAGCGGCGAGCTCGCTGGGTCGTACACCACGAGGTACGAGTAAACACTCCAGAACTTCACCGGCCGGTCAGTGAGATCTTCGCGTGTGTGACCCATCCCCGGGGTCGTGGCGAGGCCTTCGAACGCGCGCTCCAGCACGTCGAAGACGCGCAGAGCGGAATCGACACTATCCTCGGCAATGAACGCGCAGATTTCCTCGACGTTCTGCTGGGCGTGTGGTGTGAGCCGGTAGCGCAGGCTCACGCGCGCTTCTTCGCTCGACCTTTCAAGCCGTCCTTGATCGCCGCCATCGATTTCGGGCCATCAGCGACATCGCCGGCCTGTGCCTGAAGCCAGCCACGCTCGATCTGGTCCCGCCACTTCAGGCGGACCTCGTCGTGCTCCTTGAGAAGTCGTAGCCCCTCACGGATAACTTCGCTCGCATTGTTATAGAGGCCGCTCTCGACCTTACCAACGATGAACCGTTCGAGTTCCGGAGTCAGTGATACGTTCATAGGTCCCCTCCATCTCGATTTGGTTCAACGTAGCAGAAATAACAGACATTAGCAAAGAATGCTATGACGCTGATACTGCAGCGGAAGACGGGCGCTGGTGCGGCCGTTTCGCTTAGCCCACGGTGACTGGCACAAGCGTCATCGTGTCGATGTCTATCACCTTCACGGCGACCGTGTAGCGCCAGGGCGCGGCGTCCTTGCCGATTCGCGGTCTGACGTCGTCCGGTCCACCACGGGCGGGTGCCGCCCCGTATACTCGACGAAGGTCTTGGCTCGATTAGTTATAACTAATATATCCTATGACGTGCGGCAATCTTCTTCGGCCGCCGCACTCGAAGGCGCTCGGCGGCATTCCGGCCTCCGTTCTTCGGCGCATTCGACTGTTGCAGAGTGAAATCTTGGCGAGCACGCGTGAAGGTGGACGATGAAAAAACACGCGACCGTTGTGGCAGCCGACGAGTGGCTGGATAAGGTCATTCACCAGTCGCCAGCGTTTCAGGCGCAGGTCGAGGAAGCACTTGCAGCGATCAATGTGGCGCAGGATCTGGTGGCGCTGCGTGAGTCGCGGGGGCTGTCCCAGGCGCAATTAGCCGATCGGCTCGGCATCACGCAATCGGCGATCGCCCAACTGGAGTCGGCGCAACCGAAGAACGTCGAGTTGAGAACACTCGTGCGTGTCGCGGCGGCGCTCGGCGCCCATGTCGACGTGTCGATTCGCCCGCGCCGGCAGGCCCGGAAGTCGCGTCAGCGAGCGGGGGTCAAGACGAAGAAGCCCGCGGCGGTGCGTTCGCCAGCATGATCTCGCGCTGGCTTTCACAAGAACGTCTCTCCACGCTCAGACCTCGTTCGCCCACACCTGCTCAAGATCCTGGCGCCGACGCAAGAGCTGGAGCGGCCTTACGTGGCAGTGAGTTGCGCCCCCCCCGATGATCGTGCGAAATCCGGCGAGCAGGGGAGACCGAGGCTCCTCAATTCTCTATCTGCCCCAGCCAAACGAAGGCAGAACGTACGCGTCAGCGAGGATCTGCGTCGCGTGGGCCGCGTGCTTCACCGCGTCCATGAGAATCTGAAAGCTCTCGTGCAGAAATTCCGCATGGTCCCGCTCGCCGCGATCGAGGAACAGAGCATTGCTGACAATCGTCTCGGCGAACTTGAACACCAGATGATTTGTATGGTCGTCCGAAATCTTGACCTCCAGCGCTCCGACCGTATCGTCGGTCTGCTCGACCTTGCTCAACACGAACCGCGCGAGGTCGTCGGTCACGTGGCCGCCATAGGCATTTCGTTGGTTGTCGATGAATTTCTTCGTCTTCGAGAAGAACATCACTGCCGCGGTCCAAGCTTTCAGCCGACGCCGATCGAAACACCGTTTGCGAGATTTGAATTCTTTGAGCCTGTTCAGCTTGTGGAACGCTGAATCCATCTCCCAAAGCGTAGCGAACGCTCGCCGCACGAAGTACATTTCGCGATAGTGCCGACTGACCTCGTCGAATTCCTTGTCGTGTGGAACGTGTAGGCCAGCGACCTCGAGCTTCAGGTCTTCGTAGAGCACGATCAGCCGGACTAGTTGGACCATGACCACCGGTTCGGCGGCGGTCATGATCCTGCGGATGGGTGCAACGCGTGTGACCGAGCGGGGCATACCCAATTATCACGCCGCACTTCGCAAAACCTAGGCACAGTGCGCGCCACAAGGCGCTCGCTGGCTTCAGTTAGTACCCGCCCCCTCGACCGGCAACTGCCGCGTGGCGTCGTACTCGCCGGCCATCGAGTGATGGGCGCGCGCGCTCGTGACGCAGAGCAGCATCGCGAGCATGCGCGAGGTGACCGTCGGCGTCATCGGTCGAATTCTAGCCCACCGTGATTGGCACGAGCGTCATCGTGTCGTTCCCGAAAATGTCGATCACCTTCACGGCTATGGTGTAGCGCCCGGGCGATTCGTACGCGTGGGGGGCGGTGGTCATGTCCAGCGCCCGCTTCTGGCGGGTGCGGAAGCTTTGCCACTCGTTCTCGAAGATGTACGCGCCGGTCCAGCGCTCCTCGAAGTCGGTGGCCGGCAACTCGAG
>CAZGLC010000084.1:0-17968 GCA_964526235.1 uncultured Bifidobacteriaceae bacterium | reverse complement strand
CGCCCTCTGGGACCTGCAGGTGCGCGAGCGGCACCTGGCCGATGCCCTCGACACCGCGCGGGTGCTCGCCCGCGAGTTCCCGGCCAACCGCGACCTGACGAAGTTCCTGTCCACACACGACCTGCAGGGCAGCCGGTAAATCGGTCCCTTTACATCGGCGGGGGACGGACCTACCATACCGCACAAGAGGACACGCCTATGACGAAACGACTGTGGTCCCTGTGTCTCATCGGGGTGGCCGCGACCCTCGCGTCCGCCTCCGTGATCCAGGTCCAGGCTCGCCAGCAGAACGGCAACGGGATTCGCATCGACAACGACGACCTTGGCGGCGTGGTCACGAGCGCCAAGGGACCGGAAGCCGGCGTCTGGGTCATCGCGGAAACGACCGACCTGCCGACCCGGTTGATCCGCAGCGTCGTGACCGACGATCGCGGCCGGTACGTGGTGCCCGACCTGCCCAAGGCGAACTACGACGTCTGGGTCCGTGGATACGGCCTCGTCGATTCGCCGAAAGTGCGGACGGCGCCCGGGAAGATGCTGAACCTTACGGCGGTCGTCGCGCCCGACGCGCGCGCCGCGGCCGAGTACTATCCGGCCAACTACTGGTATTCCCTGCTGCAGGTTCCGCCCAAGAGCGAGTTCCCGGGAACCGGCCCCAAGGGCAACGGGTTCGCGGAAGGCATGACGAGCCAGGCCGCGTTCATCACGCGGCTGAAAGCAGCCGGCTGTGAAGTCTGCCACCAGATGGGCAACAAGGCGACGCGTGAGATTCCAAAGGCGCTGGGCGTGTTCGACTCCTCCGCAGCCGCCTGGGATCGCCGCGTGCAGGTGGGACAGGCGGGCAACGGCATGAGCAACGGTTTCAACGTCATCGGCCGGCCGCGCGCGCTGGCGATCTTCGCCGACTGGTCCGATCGCATCGCCGCCGGCGAGCTGCCTCCCATTCCTCCGCGGCCGCAGGGGATCGAGCGCAACGTCGTCGTGTCGCAATGGGACTACGGCGATCCGATGAAGTACACGCACGACGGGATTTCAACCGACAAGCGCAAGCCGACGGTCAACGCCAACGGGCCGATCTATATCGCGCCGGAGGAGAGCTCGGACGACCTGTATGTGGTCGATCCGGTGCGCCATACGGCGACGGCGCTGCCGGTGCCGGTGCGCGACCCGAAGACGCCGGTGAGAGCCCCGGCGAAGTTCACGCCGTCGCCCTACTGGGGCGAAGAGGTGCTCTGGACCAGCCGGACGAGCCCGCACAGCTCGATGATCGACGCGCAGGGACGCGTGTGGACGGCGTCGGCGATCCGTCCCGCGGAGAATCCCGCATGGTGCCGCGAGGGATCGAGCCACCCGTCGGCGAAGCACTACCCGCTCAAGTCCACGAGCCGGCACCTCACGGTGTTCGACCCGAAGACGAAGGAGTGGACGCTCATCGACACGTGCTTCGGCACGCATCACCTGCTGTTCGGCGAGGACGCCAACGACACGCTGTACTTCACCAACGCCGGCACCGGCGGCGGCAACGTGCTCGGCTGGGTCAACACGAAGATGTACGACCAGACCAAGGATGAACAGCGGTCGCAGGGCTGGACGCCCCTCATCCTCGACACCAACGGCAACGGCAGGCAGGATGCCTGGGTCGACCCCGGCCAGCCGGCCGATCCGGCCAAGGACACGCGCGTCGACGTCGGCGTCTACAGCGTGATTCACAATCCGGTCGACAACGCGATCTGGGGATCGGTGGCCGCCTATCCGGGCGCGATCGTGCGCGTGACGCTCGGGTCGGATCCGACGACGACCGCCGTGACGGAGATCTTCGAGCTGCCGCTCGATGCGAACAAAGTCCCCGTGCGCGGATACACGGCGCGCGGCCTCGACGTCGATCGGAACGGCGTCGTCTGGACGAACCTGGCGGGCAGCAGCCACCTCGCGAGCTTCGATCGGCGCAAGTGCAAGGGTCCGCTGAGCGGTCCCAAGGCCACCGGGCAGCACTGTCCCGAAGGCTGGGCGTTCTATTCGATGCCCGGGCCGAAGTTCAAGGGCGTGACGGACGAAGGCGGCGTCGCCGACGGCACGTATCTGATGTGGGTCGATCAGTACGACACCTCAGGTCTGGGCCGGAACACGCCGTTCGCCATCGGCAATGGATCCGACTCGGTGCACGGCCTCGTCAGCGGCAAGTTCGTGACGCTGCGCGTGCCGTATCCGCTCGGGTTCTACGCGAAGGGGATGGACGGCCGCATCGACGATGCGAAGGCCGGCTGGAAAGGACGCGGCCTCTACGCCTCGTCTGGGACGAGGACGCCGTTCCATATGGAAACGGGCAAGGGCACGAGGCCGAAGCTGGTGAAGTTCCAGGTGCGGCCGAACCCACTGGCTAACTGAACAGAAAGTGCAAAGTGTAAAGTCCACAGTGCAAAGTAAGTGCTGAAGTAGCTGGACGCTACTTTCAACTTACTTTGCACTTTACACTTTGCACTTTACACTTGCGGTCTCCCCCGCGATCCGTCCGAACACCGTTCCGATCGTCATTCCTGTTCCTGCGATATAGCCGCGCCGCAGAATGTTGCCGGCCATGATCTCGCCGGCCGCGTACAGATTGCGCGCGGGCTCGCCGCCCGCCATCAGCACGCGGGCGCGATCGTCCACCTTCACGCCGAGATACGTGAACGTGATGCCGGGGCGCAGCGGATAGCCCCAGAAGGGCGGCGTGTCGATCGGCTGGGCCCAGTGCGATTTCGGCGGCGTGACGCCCTCGGTGCGGCAATCGTCGAGCGCGGCGTGGTTGAACGTCCCCGGACGGACCGCGCGGTTGAAGGCGGCGACGGTCGCCTCGAGCGGCTCTCCCGGCAGCCCCAGTCCCGCGGCGAGCTCACGGACGGTCGAGGCGGCGATCGGCGGAAACATCGACGGCATGAACGTGCCGCGCGCCTTGGCGTCGACGATCGAGAAGGCGATCTGATCCGGCTGCCGCGCGATCAGCCGCCCCCAGATGGCGTAGCGCTTCGGCCACGCGTCCTCGCCTTCGTCATAGAACCGCTGCGCGAGCCGGTTGACGACGATCCCGAACGGAAGCGAGTCGAGGCGGGTGACGATGCCGCCGTCGAACTGGGGCGCGCGCGCGTCGACGGCAATCGCGTGGCACTCGGACGGGTCGCCCACCGGCTGCGCGCCGGCATCGAGCAGCAGCCGCAGGAGCGTGCCGCGGTTGTACGGTGTGCCGCGGATCACGAAGTTCTTTGCGGCCTCGCCCCAGATCTCCGTCAGCCATTCGAGGTTCGCTTCGAACCCGCCCGCCGCCGCCACCACGGTGCGCGCGCGGATCTCCTCGGTTCGGTCGCCGAGGCGGACGCCCAGCGCGCGACACGCGCCGTCATGGATGTCGAGCGCGACCACCTCTGCGTCGTACAGGACGTCGATCCCCATCCGCTCGGCGGAGGCGTAGTAACTGTTCATGAGCGCCTTGCCGCCGCCAAGGAAGAACGCATTGGTGCGCGACAGGTGCAATGTGCCGCTGAGCGACGGCTGAAAGCGGACGCCGAACTGCCGCATCCAGTCGGGGCATGCCGCCGAGCGATCGACGAGCAGCCGCGCCAGCGGTCCATCCGTGTCGTTACCGGTCACGCGCAGGAGGTCGGCGAGAAACTCGTCTTCGGAGTACGCCTCCGTGAGTACCGCAGTCGGCGATGCGTGGGCGCAGCGGAGATTGCGCGTGTGGCGGCTGTTGCCGCCGCGGAAATCGCGCGGCGCGCTTTCGAGCACGATGACGCGCGCCCCCGCCTGCCGGGCCGTCAGCGCCGCGGAGAGGCCGGCATTGCCGCCGCCGACGACCGCCACGTCATAGGTGTCCATATTTCCTGAGCAGTCGCGGACCGACGAGGACCGCCATGGCGGCGACGAGCAGCACCGCCGAAAGGGGGCGCGTCAGGAACATCGACAGGTCGCCTTCGCTGATGGCCACGGCGCGCCGGAAGTGCTGCTCGGTGAGCGGCCCGAGCACCAGGCCGAGCACGGCGGGCACGAGCGGAAAGTCGTACACGCGCATCGCGCAGCCGACGGCGCCGACGACATAGAGCAGCGCGAGATCGAGCATCGACCGATTCAGCGTATACGCGCCGAGCGACGCCAGCACGAGGATGCCGCCGAACAGCAGCGGCCGCGGCACGAGCATCACGCGCGCCCACACGCCCGCGAGCGGCAGGTTGAGCACGAGCAGCATCACGTTGCCGATGTAGAGGCTGGCAATGAGCGTCCAGACCAGATCCGGGCGCGACGAGAACAGGAGCGGTCCCGGCTGCAGGCCGTACTGCTGAAAAGCGGCCAGCATGATCGCCGCTGTCGCTGACGAGGGGAGTCCAAGCGTCAGCAGCGGGACGAGCACGCCGGCGGCCGCGGCATTGTTGGCCGCTTCGGGCCCCGCCACCCCTTCGATCGCTCCGTGCCCGAACCGCTCGGGCGTGTCGCTCAGCCGCTTCTCGATCATGTACGAGAGGAACGTCGGGATGACGGTGCCGCCGCACGGCAGCACCCCGAGTGGAAACCCGATCGCCGTCCCGCGGAGCCACGGCTTCCACGACCGGCGCCACTCCTCGCGGCTCATCCCCGTGAAGTCGTGCAGCCGCACGACCTCGATCGGCTCGCGGCCGTAGTGCCACGCCTGATAGATGGTCTCGCCCACCGCGAACAGGCCGATGACCAGAATGACGACGTCGATGCCGTCGAGGAGCTGGGGGATGCCGAAGGCGAAGCGCGCGTCGCCCGTGAGCGGATCGATCCCGACGAGGCCGAGCGCGAGGCCGAGAAAGAGGCTGAGCAGCCCGCGCGTGAGCGACGCGCCGAGGAGCGCCGACACCGTGGTGAACGCCAGAATCGTCAGCGCAAAGTACTCCGCCGGGCCGAAGCGCAGCGCCACCGAGGCGAGCACCGGCGCGAAGAACGTGAGCGCGATCGTCGCGAGCGTCCCCGCCACGAACGATCCGACGGCGGCCGTCGTCAGCGCCGCGGCGCCGCGTCCCTGGCGCGCCATCACGTAGCCGTCGATGGCCGTTGCGATCGATCCCGTTTCCCCCGGCGTGTTCAGCAGGATGCTCGTGGTGGAGCCGCCGTACATCGCACCGTAGTAGATCCCGCCGAACATGATGAAGGCGCTCGTCGGATCGAGCGTGAAGGTCACCGGGAGCAGCACGGCGACGGTGAGGGCCGGACCGATGCCGGGCAGCACGCCGACGGCGGTGCCGAGCGTCACGCCCAGCAGCGCCCATCCGAGGTTGGAGAGCGACAGCGCGCTGGCGAACCCCGCGGCGAGCGCGGAGAGGATCTCCGTCATCGTGCCGCTACAGCCATCCCGTCAGGACGCCCGCGGGAAGCGGCAAATCCAGCACGCGGCCGAAGAGCAGATAGGCGCTGGTTGACACCGCCACGCCGAAGGCGGCATCGCGCAGCGGATGACGCGGATCGAAGGCGCGCGCCACGAACCAGAAGAGCACGGCCGAGGCGATGATGAATCCCGCGCGCTCGGCGAGCACGAGGTCGAGCACGAGGCCGGCGGCGACGAGGACAATGGGGCGGAAGCCGGGATGCGGGATCAGACGCACCCGCCTTGCCCGGCCACAGATGACGGCAATGCCGCAGAGCGCCAACCCACCGAGCACGATGATCGGATAGGGGCCCGCCGACGACACCGTTGGCGCGTCGTCTGCACCGGTGCCGAGCCGGCTGAGGATGTCCTGGACGCGCGCTTCCTCGGCCTCGACGAAGCGGACGAACGCGTCGCCGGCGAGGTAGCGGTCGATCCAGCGGAAGCGCTCGAGCGTCTCGCGCCACGGCTCCGAGCGCACCATCGCGTCGACGGCCGCCTCGAGCCGGCGTCGGTCCGCGGCCGTGAGGCCGGGCGGCGCGACGACCGCGCGCCAGTTCTCGAACTCGATGTCGATCCCCTGCTCGCGCAGCGTCGGCACCGCGAGGCCCTGGAGCCGTGCGCCGCTCGAGATGCCGAGCACGCGCACCGCGCCCGCCTCGATC
Organism: uncultured Bifidobacteriaceae bacterium; assembly: GCA_964526235.1. Taxonomy (GTDB): domain Bacteria; phylum Acidobacteriota; class Vicinamibacteria; order Vicinamibacterales; family UBA2999; genus MELF01. The sequence goes on along the minus strand of CAZGLC010000084.1, from coordinate 11,947 downwards.
TGCGCGGCAAATTCCGCCAGCCCGTTGATGCCGACCGAGACCTGCCCGCCGAGAATCGCCGACAGCGCCTCGCCGCCCCCGGAAAACGCGATGTAGTTGACGCGACGGGGGTCGACGCCGACGTTGTCGGCGATGAGGCCTGCCAGGATCTGGTCGCTGCCCCCGGCAGAGCCGCCGCCCCACGAAATCGATTCGGGACGCGCCTTGAAGGCCCGGATGAAATCGTCCAGCGTCTGGAAGGGCGACGAGATCGGCACGGCGAGAATCTCGTACTCGCCCGTCAGCCGCGCGATCGGCGTGACGTCGCCGAGCGTCACGGCCGAGCGCTGTGTCACGATGGCGCCGAGCATGATGAGGCCCGACGCCATCAGCGTGTCGCCGTTGCCCTGCTCGGCGCCGATGAAACGCGCCAGCCCGATGAGGCCCGCCGCTCCCGGAATGTTCTCCACCGACACCGTGCGGGCGATGCCGGCGCCCTGGAGCACCTGCTGCATGGCGCGCGCGGTCTGGTCCCACCCGCCGCCGGGCGCGGCCGGCGCGACGAGCCGCAGATGCTCCAGGGCGGGCTGCGCCGCAGCGGGCACGGCGACAGGCGGCACGGTCGACAGCACGACCGCGAGGCACGCGCAACGGAGCATCACGGCGGCGATTATGGCACGGAGCGATTTTGCGCTTTAATAGGTCGCGCAGGCTGAAGCCTGCGCGGCAAGGAGCAATGAATGGCCCGATCGAAACGCTCGACGCCGGGTGTGGCGCGCCGGCAATTCCTGCAGCGGGGCGCGCTGGCGGGCGCCGCGCTCGTCGCGGCGCCGCGCGTGACGTCTGCGCAGGCGGCGCCGCCCGCGCAGACGCCGCCCCCCGTGATGACGCACGCCGCCGAAGGCGCCGAGCCGGCCGATGTGCTCGTGCTCCGGGACGACGAGCGTGCCGGGTCGGACTTCATGGTCGACGTCTTCAAGTCGCTCGGGTTCGAGTACGTCTTCGCGAATCCCGGGTCGAGCTTCCGCGGCCTCCACGAATCGGTGATCAACTACGGCGGCAACCGCAGTCCTGAACTCATCACCTGCTGCCACGAAGAGTCGTCTGTGGCAATGGCGCACGCCTACTACAAGGCCGAAGGAAAACCGGCGGCCGTCATGGCGCACGGCACCGTCGGCCTGCAGCACGCGTCGATGGCGATCTACAACGCGTGGTGCGACCGCGTGCCCGTCTACGTGATCCTCGGCAACCACGCCGACGCGGCGATCCGCCGCGGTCCCGAGTGGTACCACGGCGTGCAGGACGCGGCGGCGATGGTGCGCGATTACACCAAGTGGGACGACTTCCCGTGGTCGCTCACCCACTTTGCCGAATCCGCCGTCCGCGCCTACCAGGTCGCGATGACGCCGCCGATGGCGCCGGTCGTGATGGTGCTCGACGGCGGGCTGCAGGAACATCCCGTCCCGCGGAGCGAGCGCCTCGTGGTCCCGAAGGTGAGCATGCCGGTGCCGCCGCAGGGCGAGCGCGGCGCCGTCGAGGAGACCGCGAAGCTGCTGGTGGCCGCGGAGTCCCCGGTGCTCGTCGCGGACCGGATGGCGCGCACGCCCAACGGCATGACGCTGCTCGTCGAGCTCGCCGAGACGCTCCAGGCGGCCGTGATCGACCAGGGCAGCCGCATGAACTTCCCGTCGCGGCATCCGCTCAACCAGACGCTGCGCGCGCGCGCCGCCGTCGCCGACGCCGACGTCATCCTCGGCCTGGAGCTCATCGACTACTGGGGCACGGTGAACGCGCTCCGCGATCAGCTGCACCGGTCGGCGCGGCGCCTCGCCAAACCGGCCGCGAAGCTCATTTCCATCACCACGGGCGACCTCTACATCCGCGCGAACTACCAGGACTTCCGGCGGCTGCAGGAGGTCGATCTCGCCCTCGGCGCCGACGCCGAAGCGACGCTGCCGGCGCTCATCGACGCCGTGAAGCGGCTCGTGACCGCCGATCGGCGGCGCGTGTTCGAGGAGCGCGGCGCCAGGCTGACGCAGGCGAGCCGCGCGGCCGCCGAGGCGGCGCGCGTGGCAGCCAGCTACGCGTGGGACGCGAGCCCGGTGAGCGTGGCGCGGCTCTCGGCGGAGCTCTGGGCGCAGATCAAAACCGAAGACTGGTCGCTCGTGTCGAGCTATTACAGCAACGACCAGACGAACTGGCCGCGGCGGCTCTGGAACTTCGACAAGTCGTATCAGTGGCTCGGCCACGCGGGCGGCGGCGGCATCGGCTACGGCGCGCCGGCCGCAGTCGGCGGCGCGCTCGCCAACCGCCGCCACGGCCGCCTGTCGGTCGCGATCCAGACCGACGGCGACATGATGTACGCACCCGGCGTCATCTGGACGGCGGCACACCACCGGATTCCGCTGCTCACCGTGATGAACAACAATCGTGCGTATCATCAGGAGATCATGCACGTCCAGAAAATGTGCAACGCGCGGAACCGCGGCGTCGACCGCGGCGAACTCGGCAGCCGGCTGATCGACCCGAACATCGACTTCGCCAGGCTCGCGCAGTCGATGGGCGTCCACGCGGAAGGGCCGATCACGAACCCGAACGATCTCGGCCCCGCCCTCCGCCGCGCGATCGCCGTGGTCAAGAAAGGCGAACCGGCGGTCGTGGACGTCGTGACACAGGCGAGGTAGATGAGAAAGTCAAAAGTGAAAAGTCAAAAATCAAAAATGGTGCCGGCGCTCGTGGCCTTCGCGGCGGCGGCCACCCTCGCTGCCGCGCAGAACGCACCCGCGGCGAAACCGGCGCAGCCGGCGACGCCGCCCGGACGCGTGGATGCGGGAGGCGTGCTGTTCAAGAAGGTCGGCTGCTACCAGTGCCACGCCAACGAGGCGCAGGGCGGGCTGTCGGGCCCGCGCATCGGCCCCAACCTCTTCCCGTTCGCGCGTTTCTCCGAGTACATTCGCAAACCAACCGGCGAGATGCCGCCCTACACCCCGAAAGTGCTGTCGGATCAGGACGTCGCGGACATCTACGCGTGGGTGCAGGCGCGGCCGCGTCCGCCCGCCGTCAACACGCTCCCGCAGCTCGCGCCATGACATCCCTTCTTCTCGCATCGTTGTCGCTTGTGCTCGTCGCTCAGTCGGGCGCACCGGCGCTCCTGCAGCGGACGTTCGTCGGACCCGACGGCGGCCGGATCCTGTACGGGCTGTCGGTGCCCGCCGGCTACACGGCGGGGCAGCCGAGGCCGCTGGTCGTCGCGCTCCACCCCGGCGGGCCGCGTACGCCCCACTACGGCTATTCGTTCCTCCGGGGCATCGTCTCGCCGGCGCTCGGCGATCTCGGCGCGATCATCATCGCGCCCGACTGCCCGCCTCCGGGGTCCTGGAGCGATCCTGCGGGCGAGCGCGCGGTGCTGGGGCTCGTGGACAGCATCCGCAAGGAATACACGATCGACGCGCGCAGAATCCTGGTGACCGGCTTCAGCATGGGCGGCCGCGGCACGTGGTTCATGGCGTCGCGTCATGCGGATCTCTTCACGGCGGCGATTCCCATCGCGGGCGCGCCGGGCAGCGAGCCGCTCGATCGGCTGGGCCGGATTCCGACCTACATCATTCACAGCCGCGCCGACCAGGTGGTGCCGTTCGAGGGCGACGAGCGGGCGGCGCGCGAGCTCGAGAAGCTCGGGCGCCCGGTCCGCTTCGAGCCGCTCGACGGCATCGGTCATTACGAGATGGACGGCTACGTCGACTCGCTGGCCCGCGCGGGACGCTGGGTCATGGAGCAATGGAAGTAATGGTGCGAGGTGCGACGGTGCGACGGTGCGACGGTGCGTCCGAGGGTGCGAGAGTGCGAAGGTGCGTCGGCGTTTTCGTCGCCGCGCTGCTGCTCGTCTCGACGAGCGCGCGGGCTGACGAGATCCACGTGATGACATCGGGCGGCTTCACGGCCGCCCTGCTCGAGCTCGTGCCCGAATTCGAGCGGACCATGCGGCACAAGGTGCTCACCGCGTTCGGGGCGTCGATGGGCGGCGCCCCCGATTCGATCCCGAGCCGCCTCGGGCGCGGCGAACCGGCCGACCTCGTCATCCTCGCGCGGCCGGCGCTCGACGATCTCGTCAGGCTGGGGAAGGTCGTCCGCGGCACCGAGGTCGATCTGGTCCGCTCGCTCATGGGCATGGTCGTCCGCGCCGGCGCGCGGAAGCCGGACATCAGTACCATCGACGCCCTGAAGCGGACGCTCCTCGAGGCGCGGTCGATTGCGTATTCGGCCAGCGCCAGCGGCGTGTATCTCTCGACCGAGCTCTTCCCGCGGCTCGGAGTGGCCGATCGGATCCGCGGCAAGAGCCGGCGCATCGAAAGCGAGCGCGTCGCGGCCGTCGTGGCGCGCGGGGAGGCCGAGATCGGCTTTCAGCAGGTCAGCGAGCTGCTGCCGGTCAAGGGCGTCGACTACGTGGGCCCGCTGCCGGAGGGCGCGCAGCAGGTCACGGTGTTCTCGGCCGGCATCGCGTCGGGCGCGCGCGCGGCCGACGCGGCGCGGGCGCTCGTCCGGTTTCTCAGCTCGCCCGCGGCGCATCCAGTCATCCGAAAGGTCGGCCTCGATCCAGTTGATTCAGCCCCTTAAAAGCCCTTTCAACCACGAAGCTCACGAAGATCGCGAAGCCCCGAGTGCTTTGGTTACCTACGCTGGCCGGCGGTGATGGAAGACTTACTGCTAGCGGCTGGTTGCGGGTGAGTACCCCGTGGTGACCTGAGTGGTGCCCTCGCCACTACGGCGTTTATAGGGACCTCCTGCCCGAAGCTCGCGGTGGGGACGTCGTCGTCTTCAACGCGCAGATTCCACACGTTCAACTGGGAACGGGCGTGCCGCAATCGTCACCAGACGCGCCATCGTCGGTGCGCGCGACAGGGGGTATCGGCCGCGCCTCACGATCAACCTGGTCAAATCATCCGCGCCGTCGTCCTCGGCGGTCGGGGGCGCTCGCCGCCTGATTCGGGGGCCCGGCAGCAGTTTGGCGAGCATTACGAACCGTGCCGCGGTGACTCTGGTGTAGAGTTTCAGCGTTGCCGGGAGGCATCGACATGCAGGCCAAGGCTCTGCCGAACGTTCTCGCGTTCCTCGGGTTCCTGACATGTGCGTCGCTCCTGCACGCACAAGTAACAACCACACCTCTCCACGACGCCATTCTCGCCAGGGACCTGTCTCTCGTACGCAGCCTCATCGCCGATCCGACGACGTTGGAGCGGAGCAATGGGCTCGGGCAGACGCCTCTGGTACTGGCGTCATGGGTGGGCGATGCGCCTATTGTCAGCACGTTGCTTGAGGCCGGTGCCAGTGTTACGAGTCGAGATGACTCAGGGGCGACGGCCTTGATGATGGCGATGCCCAAGCGAGTGACATCGGCGGTAATGATTTCGTTGAGCGTCGCTGGGGCGCCCCTCGATGCGCAGGATCAGTTTGGCCGGTCGGCCTTGATGATCGCTGCGCAGCAGGGTGACGTGTCGCGGTTGCGCTTTCTCCTGACGCTGGGGGCAAACCCGAAGCTGCGCGACAAGCTCCACCGTACCGCGTACGAGTACGCGCTAGAGAGCGAGGATGTGGCTTCCATCAAGCTGCTGTCGCTCTTTCCCGTCAGCAGCGAGGCTCTCAGTCTTGCGGACCTGCTGATCGCCCGTTCAGTCGATCGCAAGCCGATTCCGCTCTCGGCTGGTAACGTGGAGGGCCTGAGGAACCGCTTTGCGGCGGAACTTGGTTTCTCGATCGGTCGCTGGGGTTCGACGCTTGAGGACGGTAACGGATTTGAGCCGGAGGGGCTCGCGCGGGACATCTTTTTCACGGCATCGGCGCTCGGCGTTGTGCTGACACCCCCACCCCAAGGGCTGGACAAGAACCTTCTGAAGCTGCCGCCTGCCGCCGAACCAGCGAAGTGCGCGCGGTAGTGAAAGCATGGAGGGGCCAGAGCGAGAGAGTTCTTGGCAACACTGGCCGGCTGTTTGCGATCGGGGACCTCGTCTCGCACCTGCTTTCCGTGACCGTGGCGAACGTAATGAGGCCGCCTGCTGCCATAGACGATTTGATTTCGCGCGAGGGAATCTCGGGCGGCCTCGCGACGGCCGCATCGTCGTTGTCACAAGTGGTTCCCCCACCCGCTCCAGTGCTGGCCGCCGATTTGACGCGACTTGCACAACGCGTCGCGGCAACGGAAGGCGCTGTGATGCGTTGGCGGGACGTCGAGCGCGGAATCCGGAACCTGTACGAGAGTCTGCTGATCCGTCTGGAGTTGTCGCCGACACGCTAGAGGACCAGCGCTGGCGCGTGGCGTCAGGCTCATATCGCGGGCCTGGTCCGCGGCCAGCCCGCGGGACTCGGTCGAAGCCGCTTGTCGGCGCCAGATTTGCGATCCGTCGCGAGTAGTCGCCAAGGGCGGACGGGCCCGGCCGTCCGCCCCTTCCAAGCACCCACTCACGCGGCGGTGTCCGGTTCGATTCCGAGCCGGTCGTTCACGGCGCATCGGAGCTTCTGCTTGCACCCGAGATACCGCTCCGTCGTTTGAACGGAGACATGCCCAGCAGAAATTGGATCTGCTCGAGTTCGCCGCCTGCGAGGTGGCACAGCCGCGCGCACGTGCGGCGCAGGTCGTGGGGCGCCAGTTTCTCGATGCCGGCGCGGGAGACACCGACGGGCCGGGTCCACCACGCTGAACCGTGGGCGAGAAGGGGGACGCGCTCCCAGGCTTCACCGAATGGAGTCTCTGGTGCTCGGTGCGTCGCACCGACACGGATAGCAGGTGCGTGGGAGCCGAACGGTTCCTGCGAAATCGAAGCCGCCAGCTCACGCGGTGATCCCGTTCCGTCGCGTCGTCGTCGGTCTTTGACAATCGAATACTCGGTCGCCCGCCGCCTACGCGGGCCCCGCTGCTGGCGGGGGCCCGCTCCGGCGGCTCACCGGAGGTGTCTCTCGACGACGTAGGAATATCCGAGAAGATCAGGGGACTTGACAACCACCCGCCTCATAGAAGGTGTATCGGGCCACTGATACCAATCTGAAGCGGGCCGTCGCCATCAAGGTGTTGCCGGAATCGGTCGCCTCCGATGCAGAGCGGCTGGCCCGGTTCCAACGCGAAGCCGAAGTCCTCGCCGCGCTGAACCATCCGAACATCGCGGCCATCTACGGGCTGGAGCGGTCGAACGGTATGACCGCGCTCGTCATGGAACTGATCGAGGGGCCGACGCTCGCCGACCGCCTCGCGCAGGGCGCTATGCCGGTGGATGACGCGCTGCCCATCGCCAAGCAAATTGCGGACGCTCTCGAAGCGGCACACGAGCGCGGCATTATTGATTCATCTCATCCAGGTCATTGGCGAAGCCGTGCGGCAGGTGTCCCGAGAGTTCTCCGACAGGCACCCTGAGATTCCATGGGCGGACATCATCGGCATGCGCCACAAAGTCATCCACGACTACCTTGGTGTTGACGAAGACATCGTTTGGCAGGTCGTCACGAAAGACCTACCGAAGCTCGTGGCAGCGCTTGAGCCAATCGTCCCGCCTGGGCTTGGTCGGTACACTCTGCGGCGTGCGGTCCCCGTCGGGCAGCTCGCAGACGATGGGAGATCTTAGGGACCTCCCAATATTCCAAGACAAGCCATTCTGCGAGTATGTCAAGGCTTCGTCTACACTAGGATCATTGTGCGCGCGGTTCCCACCTCATTGCCGGACCGGTCTTTTGCGCTCCGCGGCATCAATCGTGCCCTGGAACGGCCGGACGTGGCGATGGCGATCGACGAGGTCGTCGGCCATGTTGCAGCTCCGGCCCAGACGTTCGTGTTTGGCGGCGTGTTGAGGAATGCCGTCCTCGCCGAGATGCTCCAGACGTCGATGGTATTGAGAGACCTGGATTTCGTCGTGTTTGGAATGATGAGCGCCGACGAGTTGCACGACGCGTTCGCCGACGCGCGGCCGGGACGCAACCGCTTCGGCGGAATGAAACTGGGCGTCAACGGATTTGCCGTCGACATCTGGCGGGCGGAGCTCGAGCTGACCATCGCCGGGCAGACGCCACAGGTGACTTCGATCAGCGATTTTCTCGACTGTGTGACGCTTACGGCCGATGCGGTTCTCTACGACCCACGGAGTGCCACGCTTCACGAGCGTGGATTTCTCGAAGCGATGGCCCGCCGCACGATCGATCTCGGCACAAGGAGCCGCTGGGTGGAACCGTGGGTCGCGTACCACTTCGCGCACGTGGCCTATGTCCACGAGGTGACCGGCTTCGCCCTCAGCGAAGCCGCACGCGCGCGGGTGCGGGAACATTCGTCCTCGTCGGTGATCGAACAGGCCGTTCGTTACCTACAGTCCAAGGAGACGTGTGCGAATCCACGCGCCACGGTGCGCTCGCTCGTGAATGCGGTTTAGGAGTAGCGGCGGATGGAGAAGAAGCTCAACCTCCACGATCTCTTTGGCGTGCTGTTCCCTGGCGCAGTGGTCTCCGCCGCTGTGTACTTCTTTCTCATCAGGATCGGAAGCGTTGGAGCGGGCCAACTTGACTGGGGGGCCAGTCTGGCCATGCTGCCAATCGCGTATGTCGTCGGCCTTCTCCTGCATCAAGTAGGCAGCCGGTTCCTGCACGAAGACGAGGCCGCACTCGTCCTCATGAGTGATCACGATGGCACATTCACCACACAGTTCAAGCGGCAGACGAAGGCGGCCTTCGAGGATCTCTTTAAGCTGCCGGCCTCAGGCGACCGCGGAGTCCAGCAAATGATGTTCAACGGCTGCTACGACTACGTGATTCAGCAAGGAAAAGGGATCTATGTGGAGAACCATTACGCGACATACGCACTCTGCCGCAGCATGGTGTTCGTGACGATCGTCGTCGGGACGCTCGCGTTGTGGCTCGTCGCCAGGCACCCCAAACCACTGCCACCGAGTGATTACCTCCTGATCGCGGCCATTGTCGGCGGCACCGTTGTGGCCACATGGATATTCTGGCTGGCTAAGGACAAGTTCATCAGGACCTTCGCCCGCGCCGTCTACCGTGCCTTCTACTCCGCATACAGCGATATGAAGATGCCCGCCCACAGGCCCGTCTCGCGCGATCCGATCGATGAGTAACCTCAACGCGCTCGATGCGCCGGTCTCGTTCGGTCCCCTCCAGCTTCGAAACCGCTGGGCGATGGCTCCGATGGTGACGCTTTTTCCGGAGATCGCGGATCGACCGACCTCGCATCACATCGAGTTTTATGTCGACAGAGCGCGCCGCGGGGTCGGACTGGTCATCCTGGGCGCGACATATGTCTCACCAGAGGGGAAGGGCTTTCCCAACCAGATAGGTATGGACGACGATGGCAAGCTTCCCGCCCTTTCGAGGCTCGCGGACGGGATTCAACGGTACGCGCCTGCCATCGCGCAATTGTTTCATGCGGGTCCGAAAACCAGCACCCAGGTGTCGGGACACGAGGTCGTTGCGCCGTCCGCGGCAGCCGCACGCTCCGGACGCTACGACGCCGCACGCGCGCTCAGCGCGCACGACATCGGACGGCTGGTCGAGCGGTTTGAGGCGGCCGCCTGGCGCGCCTGGCGCGCCGGCTTCGCCGGTGTCGAGCTGCACGGTGCCAATGGATATCTCATCCATGCGTTCAGCGACCCTCGAGCGAACGGCCGATCCGACGAATGGCGATCCTCTGATCTCTTGCCGACGCTGATCGTGCGTCGAGTACGACAGCGCCTCCCCAGCCGCTTTCTGGTCGGCTACACACTAAGCCCGTTCTCCGTCGACGGAGAGGATCGAGCCGATCGGCGGTCCCTCGGCTCATTCGTCGATCTCGCGAACGCTCTCACTGAGGCGGGAGTCGACTACCTACACATCTACCGCGGGAAAGCGGAGCAGGCGCCACGGCCCTGTGCGTTCTCGGGTGTTCTTCGCCGTCATGGCATCACGGTTCCGTTGGTCGAGGGCACCGGCATTCGGACGGCCGCGGAAGCGGAATTCTTCCTCCAAAGCGGCGCCAATGTGGTCGCAGTCGGGAGGGCTTTACTCGGCCGGCCGGATCTGCTGGCCTGGTCCGGCCGCGAATATTCGCTGGCGAATCTCGCGGAGTTGTCGAGATCGGCGGCTCTGCGGCAAGCGTTCGCGGAAGAATACGCGCGCCGGACACACCGGACGCCTGCTGGCGACGACCCGTGCGTCGAGATCGATCGCGCCTTACTCTCGGGGGACCCCCGCGGATACCGTTGACGGTATCGAACAACGATCAACGGGGGCTGGCGATACGTGTAGGGCAGGTGATCGCCAGCAGCCGCTCCCTGGAAAGCGAAGGGTCCTGTGTCACGTTGCCGTTCCTGTCCCGAAGACACCTGTCAGGGGAACGCATAACCACCTTCGTTGATCCTGTCGAGAACCTGCGAATTCTCGACCCCTCTCCAGACGGGTTTTCGGGACAATCTGAACCAGGCCCTTCAGTGAACCGGGAATCGAGTCCAGAACCGGTTCGACCTAGCAATACTGCCCCCGATAAGTCGCCAAGGGCGGACGGAGTTCGGTCGTCCGCCCTTGACGGACCGAGGTCACGCGGCGGCGTCGGGTTCGATGCCGAGTCGATCGTTCACGGCGCACTTGAGTTTCTGTTTGCACCCGAGGTACCGCTCCGTCGTCTGGACGGAGACATGCCCGAGGAGAAACTGGATCTGCTCGAGTTCGCCGCCCGCCAGGTAACACAGCCGCGCGCACGTGCGGCGAAGGTCGTGCGGTGCGAGCTTCTCGATGCCGGCGTGCGCCGCCGCCATCCGGACGACATCCCACAGCACTTTCGGCGACATCCCGTCACCCCAAATCCGCCCGGCCTTGTTGATAGCTCGGAACACGCGGCCGTCTGTGATGGCGCCGGCCGTCGTCCACGCGTCGACTGCGGACTTGACCCACTGTGGGATGGGCACGGTCCGGACATGACCGCCCTTTCCGACGAGATCGGCAATGACCCCAGTGCTCTTCTCGCTGCTGGACCGACTCCAGCGTGAGCGCCAGCAGTTCGCCTCGGCGTAAGCCGCAGCCTATGAGCATCGCCAGCATCGCATGGTCGCGCAACTCTCGAGGGGCGGCGGGCTGCGCTTGTTCCAGCAATCGTCGGCCTTGTTCCGGGGTGAGCCAGTTGCCGAGGCGGACGCCGAGACGCCGGACGCCTTTCACGCGACGGATGCCTGCGGCCAATTCGGGGCTCAGCAGCCCTGCGTCGGCTGCCTCGTACGCCACCCGGCGCACAGCCGCCAGGCGAAGGTTGATCGTGGCCGGCGCGTACTGCCGTTGCTCGAGATGAATGCGATAGCGGAGGACCACAATGGCCTGCTTTCGTGTCCTTCGCGGACTTCGTGTCTTCGTGGTTCCGGCGGAATCGACGTCCGATTTGTGACCCGTGGGTCGTTGATGGTACGGTTGCCCGAATCGATGCCCACAGGGCAATGGGACTGTGAGGCTCATCACGGAGGCTCTCGTGCGTATAAGAACAATGATGGTGGCTGCAGCGATGGTTGGCGCTGCGCCGGTGTTCGCCTCGGCCCAGCTGGTGACCGAACGCAACATCTCGCTGCAGGCGGCGCGCGCGCTGGCCGATGCATCCATTGCCTGCGCCCGCAAAGACGGCTACGACGTCAGCGTCGTCGTCGTCGATCGCTCCGGCGATGTGAAGGTGCTGATGAAGGGCGACCTGGCGAACCCGCACAATCCGGAGCTGGCGCGCAAGAAGGCGTACACCGCGCGGACCTACGGCGTCACGACGATGGAGTTCCGGAACCGGACGCGGGGAACGGAGCTCGAGGGGCAGCGGGATCTGACCGACATCATCCCGCTCGGCGGCGGCGTGCCGATCATCATCGGCAACGAGCGCGTCGGCGGGCTGGGTCTGAGCGGCGCGCCGACGCAGGAAGCCGACGACAAGTGCGCCCACGAGGCGATCAAGTCGGCGGCGGCGCAGCTGAAGTAAGCAGTA
>CAZGLC010000083.1:0-18019 GCA_964526235.1 uncultured Bifidobacteriaceae bacterium | reverse complement strand
GTGATGATGAGCAGCGAGAAGAACAGCGGCCGCCCGACCTCCTGGGCCGCTTCGATCAGGATCTCGCGTCTCGGTTTCGTGCCCGCGTCATGCTCGAGGTGCTTGTGCGCGTTCTCGATCATGATGATCGCCGCGTCGATCATGGCGCCGATGGCGATGGCGATGCCGCCCAGGCTCATGATGTTCGAGCCGAGGCCGATGTACCGCATCGCCACGAACGAGAGCAGGATCGAGAGCGGCAGCGTCAGGATGGCGACGAGCGCGCTGCGCATGTGCCACAGGAACACCACGCAGACGAGCGAGACGATGATGATTTCCTCGATCAGTTTTTCGCGCAGCGTGTCGATCGAGCGCTCGATGAGCGCCGACCGGTCGTAGGTGGTGACGAACTCGACGCCCTCCGGCAACGCCGGCTCGACTCGCTCCCGCACGGCGCGCTTGATCTCTTCGATCACCCCGTAGGTGTCGACACCGGACCGGATCACGACGATGCCGCCGGCGACGTCGCCTTCGCCGTTCAGTTCGGCGACGCCACGCCGCATCTCGGGCCCGAGGTGCACGCGCCCGACGTCCTTCACCAGGATCGGCGTGCCGTCGCGCTGCGCGCCGAGGCTGACCTGCTCGATGTCGGCCACGCCCTGCAGGTAGCCGCGCCCGCGCACCATGTACTCGCGCCCGGTCCATTCGACCACCCGGCCGCCCACGTCGTTGTTGCTCTTCCGGACGGCCGCGATGACCATGTCGATCGGCATGTGGTAGGCGAGCAGGGCGTTGGGGTCGATCTCGATCTGGTACTGCTTGACGTAGCCGCCCACCGGCGCGACCTCGGCCACCCCCGGCACGCTGCGAAGCCAGTACTGGACGTACCAGTCGTTCAGCGTGCGCAGCCGCGAGAGATCGTGCGTCCCGCTGCGGTCGACGAGTGCGTACTCGAAACCCCAGCCGACGCCCGTCGCATCGGGCCCGAGCACCGGCTGCACGCCTGCGGGAAGCCGGCCCTGCAGTCCGTTCAGGTACTCGAGCACACGGCTGCGGGCCCAGTACAGGTCCGTGCCGTCCTCGAAGATGACGTAGACAAACGACACGTCGAAGTACGAAAAGCCCCGAACCACCTTGACGTTCGGTGCTGAGATGAGCGCCGTGACGATCGGATAGGTGACCTGGTCCTCGACGAGCGTCGGGCTGCGCCCCTCCCAGTTGGCCGTGACGATCACCTGCACGTCGGAGAGATCCGGGATCGCATCGATCGGGGTGTTCCGGATGGCCCACACGCCGCCGCCGATGATCGACACGATCAGCAACAGGACGATGAAGGCGTTGCGGGCGCTGAAGGCGATGAGCTTGTCAATCACGGCCGTGTCCCGAATGTTCGCCGGCGGGTGGCTGTGAGCCCATGTCCATTCCGGGCATGCTCATCGACATCGCCTGCATGGCCGCCTGCAGGTTGGTTTCCGAGTCGATCAGGAACTGTGCGGAGGTGACGACCTGTTCGCCGTCAGCCAGCCCCTTCAGGAGCGGAAAGAAGTCGTCGACGGGCTGGCCGACCTCGATCTCGCGCGGCTCGAAGTAGCCCTGCGGGCGCGCGACGATCGCGTAGCGCCGGTCGCCGTTGTCGAGCACGGCCTCACGCGGAATGGCGAGCTGCTCGCCGAGATCCGCCCGAATGACCACCGTGACGTACGTCTCCGGCTTGAGCTCGAATCCGGCGTTGCGAAACGCGATGCGGACCTTCACGCGCCGCGTCATCGGGTCCACTCCGGGGTAGATGAAGGTGATCTTCCCTTTCAACGCGCGGGCCGACTGCCCGTACGGGAACTGGATCTCCGCCTCCTGGCCAACGTTCACGATCCGCGTCTCGTACTCGAAGACGTGGGCGAGCACCCAGATCGTGGCGAGGTCGGCGATCTTGAACGTGTTCATCTCGGGTGAGACGTACTGCCCGGCGAACGCATTGCGCTCGAGTACGACCCCGTCGAAGGGGGAGTAGAGCGTCAGGGTGCGTCGAGGCTGACCCGTGCGCTCGAGCTCGTCGATCTGGGCCTCGGTGATGTCCCAGAGGCGCAGGCGGTCGCGCGCCGCCGCGACCAGGGCGTTGGCGCCGTTCCGCGTTTCCGCGAATCGGCTGTCGCCGAGCTGCCGCTGCGCCCGGAGCGCGAGCAGATATTCGTTCTGCGTCGCCACCAGTTCCGGGCTGTAGATCGTGAACAGCGGCTGGCCGCGGCGGACCGTCTTGCCGACGAAGTCGACATAGACCTGGTCGATCCACCCGGTGACCTTCGTATGGATCTGCGTGACGCGCGTTTCGTCGTACGCAATCGTGCCGGTGGCGCGAATCGTGGAGTCGAGCGATCGGCGCGTTACGGCGGCCGTGCGCACGCCAATGAGCTGCTGCCGGGCAGGCGAGATGTACACGCCGTTGCCGCTGGTGGCGGCGGGCGCGTCGCTCGCGGCGGCGGTCTCCATGCCGGCCCTCGCGTCGCCGGCCGCGCCGGCGCCGGTCGTCTCCACCGCCGCAGCCTCCGGCTGCCACTCCGCGAGATACCGCCCGGCCAGCACGACGCCCCCCGCGCCGGCGCCAAGCGACACCAGGGCGACGAGCGCATACCCGACGAGGTGATTCTTGCGACCTGTGTCTGCCATGTGCGTGTCCTACCTGATCAGCGGCAGCCCGGTGAGCGGCTCGAGGCGCGCGAGCGCCTGGTGATACCGCGCGGTCTGCTCTTCGAAATTGAGCTCGTAGCTCAGCACCGTGATGAAGTTCATCAGGACGTTCAGAAAATCGGCGCGGCCGACCTGATACGAGGCAAGCGCTGATTCGAGCGCGAGCTGCGCCTGCGGGAGGATGCTGTCCGCGTACAGGTCCCCCAGCGTCCGGCTCGTCGTCGCGGCGAGGTACTCGCTCGTCGTCTGGGCGACGGCCACGGACAGCGTGTTGTCGCGCATGCGCCGGCCGCTGTCGAGCGCCGCGGTCGCCTCGGCGATCATGGGACGCTGCTTGCGCTGCCAGAAGAGCGGGATCTTCACCATGACGTCCACCCCGTACATCCAGGGCATCCCACCGGTGAACTGCTGCGAGGTGACCGTGACGGCGAAGTCGGGGAGCACGTCCCTCCGGGCGAGCAGGAGCGCCTGCTGGCCGCGCTCGATGGCGCGCTCGTCGCGTCTGAGCGCCGGATAGTGCTGCTGCGCCAGCCGGCGCAGGTCGTCAAGCGGAGGGAGCGTCGCGGCCGGCTCATAGCCAAGCGTGGCGGCAAGCGGCGTGTCGGCCGGGCGAAAGAGCAGGCTGTTGATCTGCGCCTGGAGCGCGCCACGCCGCTCGGCGAACATCGCCTGCCGTTCGAGCATCATCGAGATTTCGACCTGCGCCTTGAGCACGTCCTGCTGGAGGCCCTGGCCGACCCGGAACTGCGCCTCCGCGATCTGGCGGAACTGCTCGAGCCGCTCCTTGTTCCGCTGGAGCACGTCGAGGCTGCGGGTGACGTACCCGTACTCGACGTACGCCATCTTCAGCTCGGCCATCAGCCGCTTGCGTACGTCTTCTGCGTTCCAGCGTTCGGCCTCGGCCGCGGTCGCCGCGATCTGGCGTTGCAGACCGAGCTTTCCGGGATACGGGATCTCCTGGGACAGACCAAACTGGCGGAAGCTGTTGGCGGTGCTGCCCGACGGGAAGAACGGAGGACGCAGGAAGCCACCCATGTAGCCGAAGCTGAGTGAGGGGTCGGGAGGAGCGCCGGCGGGCGCCACGCGCGCCACGCGCATGTCCACATCGCGCCGGGCGGCCTTGAGTTCCGGGTTGTTGCGGTCCAGCTCGTCAACGAGCGACGCGAGCGTTGCCGGCGGGGCACTTTGACCGGCACGTGCAAGGCCCGTGGGTGCGAGGGTCGCCGCCACGAGCGCGAACGCGCAGACAGGGATGCGGATGGTCATGATCGTCAGGTCACCGGCCTTCAGTCGATCCATTGCTTCCGTTCGTGACACCAGTTGCGTGTACGAGACACTCCTGCCGTGCACGGGCACCGCAGGACGGGAAGGCGGTCAGATGCGCAGGACGGTCGAACCGGACACCCGCGACACCGGGACGCCATGCGGTACGGTGCCGTGCGTCTCCGGCGGCGCGGAGCCGGGGAGGAAGTGAGGAATGACTACAACGGCGTGATCCGACGCAGACCCTGATGCGATCCGCTGCACGTCCTCTCTCACGAAAGGCACAGCCTGCAGCTGGGTGTCGCATCCGTGCTCGCCGGCCAGGACCCCTGGCATGCCTTCTCTCGTCGCCCGCTGGTGACAAGCGGCAGCCGTGCCGGTCGACGGCGCATCTGCTTCGCACTTGCCGATGCAGAGCGCCGTTGCGGCGGGTGTGCCCGCCAGCGTCAGCACGAGGAACAGGATCGTTGTGCGAATCACGCCGTTGCCTGCGCCTCCAGGAAGCAAGGAGCAGGCCAGCCGCGATGTCGCCGTCTGTCTGCGTTTTGTTCGGCGATCGGGCCGTGCGGGGTCTCTATCGTGCGCGAATTTTCCCGGCGCCGCGGGCTTTTTTCGGCGCTTCGGCTGTAGTCGGTCGCCGGGCCGCGCGTCTAGAGTGTGAGAATGAGGCATTGTGGAAGTCATCGATCCGGTCTGCGGCATGACCATCACCCCGGAGGATGCGGTCGGGCACGTGGAGCACCGCGGTCAGACGTACTACTTCTGCGCGGAAAGCTGCCTCGAGCGGTTCCGCGCCACGCCGGAGGCATTCGTCGACGCCGGCCCGCGGCCCGCCGCCCCGGCGGTCCCTGGCGCGACGTATGTCTGTCCGATGGATCCGGAGGTCCGGCAGTCAGAGCCCGGCGCGTGCCCGAAATGCGGCATGGCGCTCGAGCCGGAGCTCCCGGCGGCGCCGGCCACGAAAACCGAGTGGACGTGCCCGATGCACCCCGAGATCGTGCGCGACGAGCCGGGGTCCTGCCCGATCTGCGGCATGGCGTTCGAGCCGCGCACCGTCGCGATTGAGGAGGCGCCGAACCCGGAACTGGTCGACATGTCGCGCCGCTTCTGGACGAGCGCCGCGCTGACGACGCCGCTGCTGGCCGGCGCGATGGGTGGTTTCATTTCCGGCTGGGTCGAACTGGCGCTGGCGACGCCCGTGTGCCTGTGGGGCGCGTGGCCGTTTTTCGTCCGCGGCTGGCGCTCGGTCGTCACGTGGAATCTCAACATGTTCACGCTGATCGGGCTCGGCGTCGCCGTGGCCTACGGCTACAGCGTCGTTGCGGTGATCGTCCCCGGCGTGTTTCCGGAAGGATTCCGCGACGAGACGGGCGAGGTGGGTGTCTACTTCGAGGTGGCGGCCGTCATCGTGACGCTGATTCTGCTCGGGCAGGTGCTGGAGCTGCGCGCGCGGAGCCAGACGGGCGCCGCCATTCGGACGCTGCTCGGACTCGCGGCGAAATCGGCGCGCCGGCTGCGCGACGACGGCAGCGAAGAGGATGTGCCGCTCGAGGCGGTGCGCGCCGGCGACCGGCTGCGGATCCGGCCCGGCGAGAAGGTGCCGGTCGACGGGGTGGTGCTCGAGGGGACGAGCGCGGTCGACGAGTCGATGGTCACCGGCGAGCCGATTCCGGTCGAGAAGCGCGCCGGCGATCGCGTCGTCGGCGCGACGATCAACGGCACCGGGACGCTCGTCATGCGGGCCGAGAAGGTCGGGGCCGACACGCTGCTCGCGCGCATCGTCGCCATGGTGTCGGAGGCGCAGCGGAGCCGGGCGCCGATCCAAAAGCTCGCCGACGTCGTGTCCGGGTACTTCGTGCCGATCGTGATCGCGATCGCGATGGTCACATTCGTCGTCTGGGCGCTGGCCGGGCCGGAGCCGCGGCTCGCGCACGCGCTGGTCAACGCCGTGGCGGTGCTCATCATCGCCTGTCCGTGCGCGCTCGGCCTGGCCACACCGCTGTCGATCATGGTTGCGACAGGGAAGGGCGCCACCATGGGGATCCTGTTCCGCAATGCCGAGGCGATCGAGGTGCTCCGGAAGGTCGACACGCTCGTCGTCGACAAGACGGGTACGCTGACGGAGGGGAAGCCGCGTCTCGTCAGCGTGGTTCCCGCCGCCGGCCATGACGAGGCCGCACTGCTCCGCGCGGCGGCAAGCCTCGAGCGCGGGAGCGAGCACCCGCTCGCGGAGGCGATCGTCACGGGCGCAACGGCACGCGGCGTTGCGTTGGCCGACGCCGCCGATTTCCAGAGCCTGACAGGCAAGGGCGTGACCGGCCGCGTCGAAGGACGACGCGTCGCGCTCGGCAACCGCGCGCTCATGGCGGACCTCGGCATCGACACCGGGACCTCGGACGACCGCGCCGATACGCTGCGCGGCGAAGGACAGACGGTCATGTTCGTCGCCATCGACGGCAGGCTCGCGGGTCTCGTCGGCGTCGCGGATCCGATCAAGGAGAGCACTCCCGACGCCATCCGAGGGCTCCATGCAGACGGCGTTCGCATCGTGATGCTGACCGGCGACAGCCGCACCACCGCGGACGCCGTCGCCCGCACGCTGCAGATCGACGACGTGATTGCGGAGGTGCTGCCCGATCAGAAGGTCGACGTCGTCAAGCGCCTGCAGGCGGAGGGACGCGTCGTGGGGATGGCGGGCGACGGCATCAACGATGCCCCCGCGCTCGCACAGGCGCAGGTCGGGATCGCGATGGGCACGGGGACCGACGTCGCCATGGAGAGCGCGCCGGTCACGCTCGTCAAAGGCGACCTCCGGGGCATCGCACGCGCGCGGGCCCTCAGCCGCGCCACCATGCGGAACATCCAGCAGAACCTGTTCTTTGCGTTTGTCTACAACGCCGCGGGCGTGCCTGTCGCGGCGGGCGTTCTGTATCCATTCTTCGGGCTGCTGCTGTCGCCGATGATTGCGGCGGCCGCGATGAGCTTCAGCTCGGTGTCGGTCATCGGCAACGCGCTGCGGTTGCGGCGCGTCGACCTGTAAGGCGCTACCGTCGCCATCGACCCATGTATACTGGGCGCAAGGTGGGTCGGTTCGTTCACCCCGTCGCTTTCGCTCTTCTGCTCTTCGCGGGCGCGCTGCCTGGAGCAAGCCTCGCCTGTCAATGGACCTGCGCCCCACAGAGCCAGCCGCGGCACCCAGGGCACCACGACCACTCGGGATCAGCGTTTCCAGCTTCACAGGGTGCGTCCGAGCACGGGTCATTCCGCTCCACCGATCTGACGTGTGAACATCTCAGCGGCGCCACGCCGGCAGTCACGTCGTTATACGTGAGGCTGTTCGTCCCTGTCGCGACCGGCGCACTCGCCGACATCGCGCCCGTGTTTCAGCCGGGCGTAGTCGCGATCGCCCGCGCGGCGCACAGCCCGCCGGGCGTACGATCCGCCCCTCGGCCGCTCCGCGTCTGATACCTGCCTGATCCTTCGCAGAGACACGCGTCTCTGCATTCCTCAATTTCAGATCGGAGTTCGGCAATGACGTCCAGCAGACGTTCGTTTCTGCGCGGATTGGCCTCTGCTGCCGGCGCCGCTGGTGCCGCAACGGCGGTTTCCGCGCAGCATGAAGAGCATCAACAGACACCGAGCCCCTCGCCGTCGTCCAGAGCACCGACGCGAGCGGCGCCGCCGGCCGCGCCCGTGCCGCCGGACCGATTCGGACCCGGCGTCGTGCCCGTCATCTCACCGGATGTGCCGCCCATGCCCTGGCGTCTCGAGGGCGGCGTCAAGGTGTTCAACATCACGGTCGGCCATGTGCGCACCGAGTTCATTCCCGGGCGCATCGTGGATGCGTGGGGATTCAACGGAAGCATTCCCGGTCCGGCTATTCAGGTGAATGAAGGCGATCGCGTGCGGCTCATCGTCGAGAACCGGTTACCCGAACCGTTCTCAATGCACTGGCATGGCATCGAGGTTCCCAACGAGATGGACGGGATGCCCGGGATCTCGCAGGATGCGATCCTGCCGGGAGGGTCGTTCACCTACGAATTCACGCTGCACCAGAACGGCACGTTCTTCTATCACTCGCACATGGCGATGCAGGAGATGATGGGCCTCATCGGCCTGTTCATCATTCATCCGGCGCAGGCGCACGCACCGCGCGTGGATCGCGATTTCGGGCTCGTGCTCCAGGGATGGGCCATTCTGCCGAACAACACGATCCCCAACAGTCTCGCCATGGAGTTCAACTGGCTGACCATCAACGGGAAGGCGGGTCCGGCCACGACGCCGATGCTGGTCAAACTCGGCGAGCGCGTCCGCCTGCGGATCGTGAATCTCGGAATGGACCATCACCCGATGCACATCCACGGCCATCAGTTCTATCTCACGGGCACCGAGGCCGGCCGCATTCGGACGACCGCGGTGCTTCCGGAAAACACCGTGCTGGTCGGCGTCGCGCAGGCGCGCGACGTCGAGTTCGTCGCGAACAATCCGGGCGATTGGCATTTCCACTGCCATCTGCCGCATCACATGATGAACCAGATGGCGTCGATGGTCGGCCCGACGATGATGTCGCACGCCAACATGACCCGCCCGGGATCCATGACGGCAGGCTTCGGGATCGTCGAAGGACGCGCGACGAGTGAGCGTGCCGGGGTTGCGTTCGGCCGCGACATCAACATCGGCGCCCGCGGCGACCGGGTGGTGCCGAACATGCCGCTCGCACCGAACCCGCAGCCCGCCGTGATGCAACCGGGTGCGGAGGCGCCGAACGCGGGGATGTTTCCGGGCTACCCGCAGGACATGGTCATGGTGATGGACGATCTGGTCGCGAAACCCGAGACCTATGGAATGCGGGCCGGCTGGAGCGGCGGCACGATGGGCATGATGACCGTCGTCCGCGTGCTGCAACCGGAGATGTTCGACAAGATCCAGGGACTGAAGGCGGAACAGGCGAGAAAGGGGGCGCAGCCATGAATGTCGCAGTCGTCATGCTTGCGCTCGCACTCCTTGCCTGGCCGCAGGTCGCCCTTGCGCAGTCTGGCGCGCCGCACTCGCCACCAACGCTCACGCTGCAGGAGCTCGAGCAGCTCGCGGCCGAGAACAACCCGACCGTTCGAGCCGCCCAATCCACCATCGAGGCTGCCCGCGGCCGTGCCCGGCAGGCGGGGGCGTGGCCGAATCCGATCGTCGGGTTCGCCGCCGACGAGGTCACCCCGCAACATGACAGCGATCCGAGAGGCACGCACGGCGTCTTCGTGGAGCAGATGGTTCCCCTGGGCGGCAAACTGCGGCTCGCGCGCGCCGTCTTCGAGCGCACGGCAGATGAGGCGTCGGCGCGTGCGGAGCTGCAGCAGCGCCGCATCGTCAGCTCCGTGCGCACGCTGTTTTATCGGCTTCTGACGGCGCAGCGCCGCATCGAGGTGCACGAACGCCTGGCGGCGCTCGGATCGGAGGCGACCGGCGTCACCGCGCAGCTGTTCAACGTGGGCGCCGCGGATCGGCCTGATTTTCTCGAATCCGAGATCGAGACGCGCCGCGTGCAGCTGGAGCTCACCGCGGCACGGAACCAGGTGTTTGCGCTGCGGCAGCAGCTTGCCGCGGTGGTCGGACGTCCCGACATCGCCGCCCGCGAGGTGGCGGGCTCCATCGACGTCGCCATTCCTGAACTCGAGCAGGAGGCGACGCTGCAAGCCCTCATCGGGCGCAGTCCTCAGGTCCGCGCGGCGCGCGCGGCCATTGCGCGGACCCAGGCGATGACCGCGTTTGCCCGACGCCAGACCTACCCCGACCTGTTTCTTCGCGGCGGCGCGGCGTACAACCGGGAACGGCTGGAGGCACGTGGATCACCCGTCGGCTGGGAAGCGCAGATGGAAGCCGGCCTCAGCATTCCCCTGTTCAATCGTAATCAGGGAGGGATCGCCGCGGCGCGTGCGGAGGAGACCCGAGCCGAGGCCGAGCTGCAGCGGCTGGAGCTGTCGCTGCGCGCCAGAGCCGCGTCAGAGTTTGCGACCTATCTGACGGCGCTGCGATCGGCCGAGTCGTTCCGCGCCGACATCCTGCCGCGCGCGGAGCAGGCGTACACGCTCTATCTCGCGCGCTATCGCGAGATGGCGGCGGCATATCCGCAGGTGCTCGTCGCGCAACGCACCCTCTTCGAGATGGCGCGCGAATACCTGGAACACCTGGAAGACGGCTGGCGTTCGGCGCTGCGGCTCCAGGGATTTCTGGCCGGCGAAGGGCTGGAGTCCCCTGGCGGCGAGGCGGAGCCGCTCGAGAGGTCGATGACAGAACGGTAGGATGGACGTCATGAAGATACGCATATTGCTCCTCGCAATCGGTGTCGCCGCTTCATCCGCACCCTCGACGGCGGCCCCAGCGCAGCACGAAGCGCACCAGGGCGCTGCCACCAGTGCGCCGACCTCAGTGCACGTCGCGCAGTGCCGCCAGGCGCAAGGCGTCGTCACCGGCATCATCGACGCCGCCATGAAGCGACTTGACGACGCGCGTCTCACCAACAACGCGGCGGCCATGCGCGATGCCACCGACGACCTGCAGGCGCTGCTCGTCGATCTTCGCACCCAGCTTGCGCCTTGCGCCGAGATGCAGATCGCCGCCGGCGCCCCCGCAGGGCCGTCGATGCCGACCGCGCAACAGGCACCTGCCGCGGCGCCTGCCATGCCTGCACCAGGCGGCGCAGCGCCGCACGCGGCACACGTGATGCCTGCCACGCCTCCAGCCGCCGCGCCGCGCGCCGCATCGCCGGCAGCATCACGGCCGCCCATGACGCCGCGAGCCGCCCCGGCTGCGGCGGACCCGCATGCGGGCCACGCGGCGCCCGCTCGCCTTGCCGCTCCGGCGAATGGTCCGGCTGCATCTCCCACCGGTGCCGCTCCGGCGGCAACCGCTGCGACCGCCGGCCGGGACGCCGCCCGACGACCGGCGCCGCCGAGCGACGTTGCCGACCTCAAATGCACCACCACAGTCGATCCAAAGACCGCGCCGCGCATGCTGTACCAGGGCCGCATGTATTACTTCTGCTCCGCGCAGGATCGAGGCGTGTTTGCGAAGGATCCGGCTGAGTATGTGACCGCGCCGTCAACCGCCGCGCCGGGCACCGCCGCGCCGGCACACGCCCATTGAGCCGATGCGCGCTCTCCTGAAAGGCGTCCTGTTGACAGTCATCGTCCTGGCGCTCCTCGGTGCCACGGCGACGCTCGTGTTCCTGAAAACCACCGGGCTCAACGCGCGGGGGACGCCGGGCCGCGTCGAGACGGCTCTCGCGCGGACCGCTCGGGCCTGGGCCGTGCCCGGCGAGTACCGCGGCTTGACGAATCCCGTGCTGCGCAACGCCGAATCGGTCCGGAGCGGCCTGGAACATTTCGCCGACCACTGCGCAACCTGCCATGCGAACGACGGCAGCGGGGATTCGGATATGGGCCGAGGGATGTTTCCGCCCGCACCCGATATGACGGAATCCGGCACTCAGTCCCTGAGTGACGGCGAGCTCTTCTACATCATCGAGCAGGGTATTCGGTTCACCGGGATGCCGGCGTGGGGGACCGGCACGATTGAGGGCGAGGAATCGAGCTGGCACCTCGTGAACTTCATTCGTTATTTGCCGGACCTCACCCCCGAGGAGATCGCGGAGATGGAGGCCATCAATCCCAGGCCGCCCGCGGAGATTCGCCAGGAGATTGAGGCCGAACGGTTTCTGCAGGGAGACGACGCCGCGGCAGCTCCACCGGCGCATGACGCCGGCGCACATTAAAGCGAAGGCCAACGCGAAGCGCGGCTTCGGCGCCCGATGTACACTACGAGGAGCTTTCTATGACTCAGCGATTGCTCGCCCTCGTGTTGCTCGTCATTGGCGGCGCGGTGGCCATCGCGCACGACGGCCATGCTCACCTCATCATGGGCACCGTGACCGCTCAGGATGCCAAGCACATCGAAGTCAAGACGCCCGGCGGCGAGAATCTCACCATCGCCATCAACGCGAAGACCGTCGTCACGCGCGACAAGCGGAAGGTCGCGCGTGCGGAGGTCCAGGCCGGACGACGCGTCGTGGTCGATATTGGCAACGGCGAGGATCCGCTGATTGCACGTGAAATTCGCGTCGGGGCCACCCGTCTCGGCGAGAAGTAAGGAGATGCTCATGAAGCGTCACCTGATTGTCCTCACCGGCATCGTGAAGAACGACGTGGTGCCACCCGTGTACGAGATTGCGACCAGGACCATCGCCGCCCGGGAAGCGGCGAAAAAATCGGTCTTCGTGGCCAAGGAGCTCCCCGACCATTCGCTGCAGGTCGGCGTGGTGCACGTCGCCGGCGAGGCGCTGGCGCATGTGCCCGATGGCGCCACCGTAACGGTTGCCGCAACCCGGTAGGAGACGACGCCATGCGCACGGCACTGCTGATCACGGCTTTTGTTTCGACTGGGGCCCTCGCGCAGGCACACGTCACCGTCTGGCCGCAGGAATCGCGCGCCGGCGCGTCGGAGCGCTACACCGTGCGTGTCCCGACCGAGGGCAAGGTAACCACCACGTCCGTGGAGCTGGAAATCCCGGCCGATGTGACCGTGACCGGCGTTCTCGTCGGGAGCGGCTACACCTACGAGGCGCGGCGGGACGGCGACCGGATCGCCGCCATCACCTGGAAACAGGAGATCGGGCCCGCAGAAATCGCCGAGTACGTGTTTTTTGCGAGAAATCCGAAGGCTGGACCGATTGCCTGGAAGGCGCGCCAGCGCTTCGCGGACGGCACGAGCGCCGACTGGGTCGGGGTCGAAGGAGACCGCCGGCCGGCCTCCGTGACCACGCTCACGGCGGCGAGGTGAGATAATGAGGATTCACAGGAGGATACCGATGATCGGTCGATTGATGGCGGGCGTGGCGCTCCTGGCGGTCCTCGCAGTTCCCGCGGCGGTCTGGGCGCATACCGGCCACGCGCACAAGGTGCTGGGCACGATCACAGCGGTGAGCGACACGCAGCTCGACGTGAAAACGACCGACGGCAAATCGGTCGTCGTCGTGCTCGACGCGAAGACCGTGTACCGGCAGGGGAAGGTGCGCGCCGATGCGAAGATGCTGAAGCTCGGCGAGCGCGTCGTGGTGGAAGCGGAGGAGGCCGAGGGCGCCAAGCTCATGACCGCGAAAACGGTGACGACGGCCGCGCCCACTCCGGTGACGGCAAGGAAGTAGCCTGCAGTCCCGGCACTCCATCCTGCTGGCCACGCTGCTCGCGTGCGCCACGGCGGCCCTCGTTCTCGTCACGGTCGTACTGCCCGCGGAGTACGGGATCGATCCGCTCGGCACGGGCCGCGCGTTCGGCCTGCTCGACCTCTATGCCGCGGAGGCGCCGCCCGTCACGCCGCTCGAAGGCGGTCCGCTCGTCCCGCAGCCTGCGGATTATCGGGTCGATTCACGGCAGCTGACGGTGCCGTCGCTCGGCAGCATCGAGTTCAAATACGAGCTGGCGCGCGGCGCCGGGCTGATCTACACGTGGCGGGCGAGCGCGCCCGTCGATTTCGATTTCCACACCGAGCCGGCCGCCTCGCCCGGCGCGTCGGACACCTTCGAGCGCGGCGAGGCGGCGGAAAAGAGCGGCGCCTACACGGCGCCGTACGACGGTATTCACGGCTGGTACTGGGAGAACTTCAACGACACCGACGTGATCGTCACGCTGGAAGCCGCCGGCTTTCTTTCCGAGGGCCGTTTATTCCTCCCGAATGCCCCGCCGGAACGCATCCCGATTCCCGCCCGTTCGCGACCATAATTGAGGGGATGACCGCCCCCCCCGACGAGCACCGCCGCGCCGAACGCATCTATTTCGAGCCGCTGAGGGTCCGCGTGCAGGGCACGCGCGAAGGGATTCTCGTCGACCTGAGCGAAGGCGGCGCGCTCGTGCTGTTTCCGGCGGAGCTGCCGGTCGGGCGCGAGCTCGACCTGCAGATCGACTGGGAGCGCCGGTTGCTGCGGGTTCCCGCCCGCGTGAAACGGTGCCTGGCCCACCAGGTGCGGCTGGAGGCGGCAACGCTGGCGCGCACGCAGTACGACGTGGCGCTCGAGTTCTTCGACGTGCCGCCCGAGACGGCGGCCGTCATCCGGCAGATCCTGCAACGCGGTCCCTCGGCGTGAGGTGCGTTCGCGGCTGTGCATCGTGGTGTTTTTGATTGCGCAAAATAATAATTTTGCCTAGCATGTTGTCGTGTCTACGGCAACTCAAAATCTGGTCTGCGCGGCAACCGTCGTCGCGGTGCTCGCGCCCGCCGCGGTACTGGCCACCCCTCAGTTCGCCCGGACCTATCGCGTCGACTGTGGGGTGTGCCATTCCTCGCCTCCCCGTCTGAACGAGACCGGCCTTCGCTTCATCGCCGACGGGTATCGTCTCGATTCCGCGCGGCAGCGTTTCGGCACGGTTCCGCTCGCTGTCTGGAATACCCTCGACGCCGAACGGCGGCACTCGGCAGATGTGTCCAAGGTGTTTCCCGGTCGAGTAGAGCTGATTTCGGCCGGTCCGATGGGGCGCGCCGGTGCCACGTACTTTGCCGAGTGGCGCGCGGTCAGCCAGAGCGTTGGCGGCGGGGGGCGGCTGCTGAATCGCTCGGGACGATTCGAGGATCTCTTCGTTCGCCTTCCGACGGGCGGCGGCCTTGCCTTCACCGCCGGTCAGTTCCGCGCGCTCACGCAGGTGGACGTCTCGCTGCGCCTGTCGCTGTCGGAGCCGCTGGTTTTCGGTAGCAGCGTTCCAGGCCCCGCGCGGGCACTCGGGGCGCGGCTCACGGCGCTGCGAGCGTTTTCGGCCTCGGGCCGTCAGCCCGGGGTGCGGGTCGAATATCAGCGGCGGCACACAGGAGCGTCCGCCGATGGATGGTTCATGGCGGCCACGTTGCCCGTCGCGGGCGAACTCACCATTCCGATGACCGAGGCGGCAAGCTTCGAGCTCGAATCGCGCCCGAAAGGCATGTTCGTCGAGCTGTTCCGGCGGTCGGGTCTCACGTCGGTCGGCGGCCATGGCTTCGTCGGCGACAACGGTCGCCGTCTCGCGACGGCGGTGGTCACCCACACGGTGGGCCGCATGGCCCTGATGGGCGGCCTCGGGACCTTTCACGCCGTTGGCGTCACGGATGCGCGTGTCTCGGCCGGCGGGGAAGTCGATATCGTGGGCCGCGTGGTCGCAGGCGTGAGAGTCGATCACCGCACCGGGCAGGGACGCGATCCGGCGGTGCTCGTCTACGGCAACGGACACGTGCCGTTCGGCTCAGAACGGTTTCGCCAGGCGGTGCGGCTGCAACTGGAGCACCGGGTACAGCCGGGCAATCACGCGACGGCCGTCGCGTTCAGCCACGTGTTCTGACGTTCAATTGATGGAGCAGGCGCCGGGGCCGCGCGGGTCGCCGCACGCGCCGCACGGACCAGGTGCCGCAGTCCGTGCCGGCGGCGCGCCCGTGTGGGCGGCAAAGACCGAGAGCTTCCGCTCGAGCGCGGTGCCGTGGCATGCCGGGCACGCGGGCGCCTCGCTCGCCCGCACCAGCAGCTCGAACTGATGCGCGCACGTCTTGCAGGCGTATTCGTAAAGAGGCATTCACTCACTATACTGCCTGCATGTCCACCGCGCGCCGCATCGCCAACCCGCTCCGCCGCAACGTGGCGATCGTCGCGCACGTCGACCACGGCAAGACGACGCTCGTCGATGCGCTGCTGCGCCAGAGCGGCGTGTTCCGCGCCAACCAGCAGGTGGCCGACCGCGTCATGGACAACACCGACCTCGAGCGCGAGCGCGGCATCACGATTCTCGCCAAGAACACCGCCGTCCACTTTGGCGAGTACCTGATCAATATCGTCGATACGCCCGGCCATGCCGACTTCGGTGGCGAAGTCGAGCGGACCCTCTCGATGGTCGACGGCGTGATGCTGCTGGTCGACGCCTCCGAGGGCCCGCTGCCGCAAACGCGCTTCGTGCTCCGCAAGGCGCTCGAGCGCGGCCTGCCGCCGATCGTCGTCTTGAACAAGATCGATCGGACGGACGCGAGGCCCCAGGCGGTGCTCAACGAGGTGTACGACCTCTTCATCGACCTCGACGCCACCGAAGATCAGCTCGACTTCCCGGTCCTCTACACAAACGCCAGGACCGGCACGGCGACTTCCGACGCTGCCGGCGCCGGCGCCGACCTGCGTCCGCTGTTTACGGCCATCGTCGACCACGTGCCGCCGCCGCGCGGCAATCCCGAGGCGCCCCTGCAGATGCTGGTCGCCAACCTCGACTCGAGCGACTACCTGGGCCGGATTGCGATCGGCCGGATCTTCAACGGTACGGTCGCCCTTGGCGACGCCGTCGTGGTGCTCAAGCTCGATGGGAACGCCCAGCCCACGCGCGTCACCAAGCTCTTCGCGTTCGACGGCCTCAAGCGCGTGGAAATCGAACGCGCCGCCGCCGGCGACATCGTCTGCCTGGCGGGCATAGAGGACATTACGATCGGCGAGACGATCGCAAACCCCGAGCACCGCGTCGCCATTCCGCCGGTCGCCATCGACGAACCGACCGTCTCGATGATCTTCGGCGTCAATACCTCGCCTGTTGCCGGCCGGGACGGGCAGTACGTCACATCGCGCAACCTGCGCGAGCGCCTGGCGCGGGAGCTGCTCGGCAACGTGTCGCTGCGCGTGGAGGACACCGACACCCCCGAGCAGCTGAAGGTCGTCGGCCGCGGCGAGCTGCAGCTGTCGATCGTGATCGAGATGATGCGGCGTGAAGGGCACGAGCTGCAGGTGTCGCGTCCCGAGATCGTGACGAAGACCGTACACGGCGCGGTGGTCGAGCCCGTCGAGGAGCTCGTGATCGACGTGCCCGAGGAGTTCCAGGGCGTCGTCATCGCGCAGGCGGGGACGCGCCGCGGCGTCCTCACGCGCATGGTGAATCACGGCAGCGGGCGGGTGCGCCTCGAATTCCGGATCCCCGCGCGCGGCCTGATCGGGTTCCGCTCGCCGTTCCTCACCGACACCAGGGGCACCGGCATCATGAACCATCTGTTCGCCGGGTGGGAGCCGTGGCACGGCGCGATCCCCTCGCGGCCGACCGGGGCGCTGGTCGCCGACCGCGCCGGCGCGACCACGGCGTACGCGCTCTTCAATCTCCAGGAACGCGGGGAGATCTTCATCGAGCCGGGGACGGCTGTCTACGAGGGGATGATCATCGGCGAGAATTCGCGGCCGAACGACCTCGACGTGAACGTGACCCGGGAGAAGAAGCAGACGAACATGCGCGCCTCGACGGCGGACCAGGCGATCCGCCTCGTGCCGCCGCGCCTGCTGAATCTCGAGCAGGCGATCGAATTCATCAACGACGACGAGCTCGTCGAGGTCACCCCGAAGAGCATCCGCCTGCGGAAACGAATCCTCGCGGCGAACATGCGGCCGAAACGGACAGAATAGGCTGTGGGCTTCGGGCTTCAGGCTGTGGGCCGACGCCGCCGAAAGCCCAAAGTCCAAAGCCGAAAGCCGGTTCATCTCGAAGGCTTCACGTCCGTCCCGTCGCCGCCGCCTCCCATATCGATCCCGGGTGCCAATGCTTACGGGCCTGCAACGCCGTGTGCTGTTTCGCGGCAGTTCCGTCGATAACGCGCGTGCAGGGCTGTGCAGTTGACGGGCAACTCGGCCGCACGTCCCGGGCATGGCGCTTGCCCCAACGACGCGCGCTCGTCCACCCGTCACGCGGAGGGTTCCCGTGCTGCTTGGAACGTTTGCGATGTTCTCCAACGACCTGGCGATCGACCTCGGCACCGCGAACACCTGCGTGTTCGCCCGCGGCCAGGGCATCGTCCTGAGCGAACCCTCCATCGTGGCCTTCAACACGGTGAACGACCGGATCGAGGCGGTCGGCAGCGAAGCCAAGGCGATGCTCGGGAGGACCCCCGGGTCGATCGCCGCGGTCAAGCCGATGCGCGACGGCGTAATCGCCGATTTCGACGCCGCCGAGAAAATGCTCGGCTACTTCATCAGGAAGGCCCACGGGCGCCGCCGGTTCGTCCGGCCGCGCGTGGTCATCGGCGTGCCCTCACAGATCACGCAGGTCGAGCGGCGGGCGGTGAAGGACAGCGCCTTCCG
>CAZGLC010000082.1:9489-18038 GCA_964526235.1 uncultured Bifidobacteriaceae bacterium | reverse complement strand
GCTGGTAGCCGGTAGGCGGTAGCTGGTAGCCTAAAGCCCGCAGCCCAAAGCCTATGCTTCTGAAACAGTTCTATCTGAACTGCCTGGCCCACGCGTCCTACCTGATTGGCGACGACGAGAGCCGGACGGCAGCCGTTGTCGACCCCCAGCGGGATGTCGATGCCTATCTGGCATTTGCGGCCGAGCACGGCCTCACCATCCGGCACGTCTTCCTGACGCACTTCCATGCCGACTTCATCGCCGGCCACCTGGAGCTGCGCGACCGGGTGGGCGCCACGATCTACCTCGGAAAGGCCGCCAGCGCGGAGTACGCGTTTCAGCCGCTCGGCGACGGCGACGCGGTGCAGTTCGGCCAGGTGCGCATGGAGGCCATGGAGACCCCGGGCCACACACCGGAGTCGATCTGCCTGAAGGTGTACGACCTGGCCGAAAGCGCGACGACGCCGAAGGCCGTGCTGACCGGCGACACGCTGTTCATCGGCGACGTCGGGCGCCCGGACCTGCGGGCGGCGCTCGGATGGTCGGCGGCCGATCTCGGCGCGCTGCTCTACACCTCGCTCCGCGACAAGGTATTGACGCTCCCCGACTCCAGCCTCGTCTATCCCGCGCACGGCGCCGGGTCGCTCTGCGGCAAGGCGATTAGCCGCGAAACGGTGTCGACCATCGGCGAGCAGCGGCGCGCGAACTACGCGCTGCAGCCGATGAGCAAGGAGGCGTTCCTCGAGCTGGTGACCGTGGACCAGCCCGACGCGCCGGCCTACTTCACCTACGACGCCGTGCTGAACAGCCGCGAGCGACAGACGCTCGAGCAGGCGCTCGCGCAGGAGCTGCGGCCGCTCTCGATCGACGAGCTGCTGGCCGAACAGAAGAAGGGCGCGCAGCTGCTCGACACGCGCGATCCGGCGGAGTTCGCGGCGGCGCACCTCGACGGCAGCATCAACATCGGCCTGGTCGGCCAGTACGCGACGTGGGCCGGCACGGTGCTGACGCGCGAGACGCCGATTGCGATCGTCGCGGATCCCGGCGCCGAAACCGAGTCGGCGCTCCGGCTCGGACGCATCGGCTTCGACCACGTCATCGGGTATCTGGCAGGCGGCCTGCGCAGCGCGGATGACTCCGCTGCGCGGATCGTGACGACCGCGCGCCTGAGCGCGGAGGTGGCCGCGCGGCGTCTGACTGGAAACGGCGGACTGGTTGTCGTCGACGTGCGCGCGCCCGGCGAGCGCGAGCAGAAGCGGATCGAGGGCAGCCTGCATATCCCGCTCTCGCGGCTGCTCGATCGAGTCGCGGAGATTCCCGCCGACCGGCCCGTCCTCGTGCACTGCGCGGGCGGCTACCGGTCGTCGATCGCCGCGAGCCTGCTGCAGCGCGCGGGACGCACGAACGTGAGCGAGCTGGCCGGCGGGATCGCGGCCTGGGAAGCCGCCGGCCTGCCCATGATTACGGAACACCGAGACACCGAGACACCGAGCGAAACAAAGTAACAATAGTTCTCGGTGCCTCGGTGACTCGGTGGTACGTCGGGGCCGGCGCTCAGACGACAGCTCTTCTCACACTCGCTTTCGCGCGTGGGAGCGCAATCTGGAACGTGCTCCCGCCCGGCCCGGACGCCGCAAGCGTCAGACGGCCGCCGTTGGCCTCCACCGCGCCCTTCGCAATCGACAGCCCCAGGCCCGCACCGGGCGTCTCGGCGTCGGCAGCCCGATAGAACCGATCGAAGATCCGCTCCCGCGCCGCGGGATCGATGCCGGCGCCGCTGTCGACGACCTCGACGATCGCCTCGTCTCGAGCGTCGATGACGCGCATGCGGATCTGCCCGCCCGGAGGGCTGAACTTGATCGCATTGTCGACGAGGTTGATGAGCGCCTGGCGGATGGCAAACCGGTCGGCGGATGCATACAGCCCGCCTCGGCCCGCGCGCTCGCAGACGATCGACTGGCGCTTCTCCTCCGCGAGCACGTCGAGGTGGCCGGCCACCTCGTCGGCGAGCTCGTCGAGATCGAAGACCTCCGCCGTCGCGCGCGTCTCGCCGGTTTCGGCGCGCGACAGCATGAGGAGCCGATCGACGAGGCTCGCGAGCCGGTCGGCTTCCTCGAGCATGCTGCCGATGATGCCGCGATGCGCGGCCTCGTCGCGGTGCTCGCGCAGGCCGACCTCGCCCACACTGCGGATCGCGGTGAGCGGCGTACGCAGCTGGTGCGACACGTCGGCCGTGAAGCGACGCATCTGCCCGAACGACCCTTCGAGCCGCGCGAGCGTCTCGTTGAACACGCTCGCCAGCCGGCCCATCTCGTCGTCGGGGTTGTGCACGGGCACGCGATCGTGCAGGCGCTCGGCGGTGATCGTCCGCGCGCGGTCGGTCATCCGCTCGATCGGAAGGAGCGCGCGGCGCGCCAGCGTGTAGCCGCCGAGACCCGCGATCGCGACGGCCAGCGGCAACCCGAGCGCGAGAATGAGGGCGAGCTGTCTCAGCTCCGCGCGCATCGCGGCCTCGGACCGCGCCACCTGAATGATCACCGGCGTCGCGCCGATCCGGCCGCGCCGCGTCAGCACGCGGACGGGCGCCACCGGATGGGTGAGCGCCACGACGGCGTCGTCGGCCGAGAGCGCGAGCTCGCGGCTGGCCTGGAGCGGACTGTTGCGCGCCTCGACGTTCTGGAATAGCAGCGCACCGTCCGGACTCCACACCTGGAACCAGAAGCTCTCCTCTTCGGTGATGTCGTCGTACGACCAGGCGATGCCGCCCTCGGGCGTCTCGTCGACCATCGCCGACGCCCACTGGAAATCGCTCCGGATGCGGGTGTCGAGCGTCGCGGACGCATTGCGGCGCACGATCGTGAACACCGCGGCGGCATAGACGGCGAGCACGACGAGCATCACCGTCACGTACCACAGCGTCAGGCGGACGCGGACGTTGTGCGATCGCCACCAGCGCCCGCTCGACTCGCTGCGCTCGCTCGGGGCGGGCGTCACGGTTCGCCCTCGTGCAGCATGAAGCCGACGCCGCGGACGGTGTGAATCAGCTTCGTCGCCTGATCCGCGTCGACCTTGCGGCGCAGGCGGGCGATGTGGACGTCGATGACGTTGTCGAGCGGCGTCGTGCGCGCGGTCTCTTTCCACACCTCGCGCGCGAGGCTCTCGCGCGACACGACCTGGCCCTGATGGCGCAGCAGGTGCTCGAGCAACTCGAACTCACGCACCGTGAGATCGATCGGCCGTCCGCCGCGCGCCACCTTGCGCGTGATCAGGTTCACCTCGAGGTCGGCCGCGGTGAGGCGCGGCGACTCGGCGGCGCGTCCGCGGCGCACGAGCGCGCGGATGCGCGCCACGAGCTCGGCAAACGCAAAGGGCTTGACGACGTAGTCATCGGCGCCGGTATCGAGGCCGAGCACGCGGTCCTGCAGCGAGTCGCGCGCCGTCAGCACCAGCACCGGCGTCTTGATGCCGCGTTCCCGGATCGCCTTCAGAATCTCGATCCCGTCGCGCCCCGGGAGCCCCAGGTCGAGCAGCACCGCGTCGAACTGCTCGGTCGTCAGCCGGAAGAACGCACTCTCGCCCGTCCGCTCGACGGCGACCTCGTAGCGCTCGCCCTGCAGCCCTTCGCGCAGCGCGTTGGCGACCTTCTGTTCGTCCTCGACGACAAGGATGCGCATGGGGATCAAGAATAGCAAGGTAGTCGGTAGTCGGTAGTCGGTAGTCACATTTGCACTACAATTTCGCGCGGATTCACAAGACGCTGCGCGTCACGCCTGCGATGCGGGCCGGCTTGTCCGATCATGTGGGTCGCTTGGTGAAATAGTGGCGCTGCTCGACGTAGACGTGGTGAGACCAGCCGCATGAACGTGCTCTACTACGGTGACAACCTCGACGTCCTCCGCCGACACATCGAAGATGCTTTCGTCGACCTGATTTACCTCGATCCGCCCTTCAGTTCCAACGCCTCGTACAACGTGCTTTTCGCCGAGCGGGACGGCACGCACGCCGCCTCACAAATCAAGCGACTCGATGAGGCCATTCAGCATTCGTCCAATCTCCGCTGCTCGACCGATTACAGGCTCGAATTCGCCCGGCGCCACGAAGCCGAGGCGGTGCGCGAGCTCCAGCTGGACCTCCACTTCACCCTGCGATCCAAGAGCAATCTCCAGGTGATACAGGAACGCCCGGTGCTTCTTGCGGCGTTTCCCTTCCCCGATATTGGACGGGATTGACACCGCCGCGCGCCGCAGCTGGGCGGTGAGTCCGAACCGTTCCTCCGCTGGAAAGCGCGAGGTCAATCGATCCGTGGACGACTGGTCGCGCCGAACGAAGAACCCAGAACCGACTACCGACTACCGACTACCGGCTGGTTCCACCGTCACCACCGCGTTGTAATCGGGCTCCATCGACTCGGGATCGACCCGCGGGCCGATGAGGACGTTCCCTTCGGGCCAGTGGACTTCCAGGTTCCCGGGCCGAATGGGGGCGCGGACGACGCGCCCGCTCCAGGCGCCGAACGCCGATCGCAGCCGGACGGGCGCGCCGTCGGCCAGGCCGAGCGCATCGGCGTCACCCGCGCTCATGAGCACCGCATCGCGCGCGGCGCCGGTCAGCGGATCGATCTCGTGCTGGATCATCGAGTTGAACTGCTTGCCGCGCCGCGTGGACAGAAAGAACGAGCGGTCGGCCAGGCGGCGGCCACGAGGCGACACCGGCTTGAAATGCGCCTTCCCGTCGGGCGTCGCGAACGTCCCATCCGCGTAGAGCACGCGTCCGCCCCACTGCACGGCGTCGCCTTTCGCCGCCAGCCGCTCGATGCCGGCATAGAGCGGAATCGCCTGCGCGATCTCGGCGCGAATGGCCGCCGCGTCGCGCACGCGGATCTTCGACGCCTGCTCGGGCTTCGCGCGCGCCGCCGCCTCGGTCAGCGCCCACCACTCGGGCCGCGCGCTGCCGATGCGGCGTCCCGGAATCTCCGGCGAAAAGATGATGCGGCGCTCGGTCGTCGTTTCCGTGCCGCCGCCCGGCGCCTCGTACCGCGTCGCCGCCGGCAGCAGCAGCACCGTGTCGGCCGGATCGACGAGCATCGCCGACGACAAGACGATGTCCTGGTGCACGCGCAGGCGCGGGGTCTCGAGGGCGCGCCGCACGCGATCCGGCTGCGGCAGCGTCTCCAGAAAGTTGCCGCCGATGATCCAGAAGGCGTCGAGGCCGCCGCTCGCCGCCGCCTCGACCATTTCGGTGGCCGCGTAGCCTTTCGTCCGCGGCACCGGGAATCCCCACAGCCGCTCCCAGCGGTCGAGCGTCCTGGCGTCGGCGGCCGGGGCGCAGCCGACCTCGGCGCCCCCTTGCACGCCCGAGTGGCCGCGGATCGGCATCACGCCCCGATGCTCGCGCCCGAGCAGCCCGCGCGCCAGCGCCACGTTGACGAGCGCGCGGATCGTGTCCACGCCGTGCGCGTGCTGCGTGAGCCCCATCGACCAGACGAAGATCGCGTTCGGCCGCTCGACGAGCAGGCGCGCGAAGCGGCGCATCTCGTCGGCGGAGGCGCCGCTCTCCGCTTCGAGATCGGCCCACGCACACACCGCGACGCGCTCACGGGTTTCCGTCCATCCGGCTGTGCGATCGTGAACGAACGCCTCATCGACCGCGTTGCTCTCGGCGAGCGCCTTCAGCACGCCGATGAGAAACGCCAGGTCGCCGCCCGTGTGGACGTCGAACCAGTGATCGGCCAGGCGCGTGCCGAACGCGGCGCTCTCGAGGACTGACGGCACCCAGTAGCGCGTCAGGCCGGGCTCGCGATACGGGTTCACGACCGCGACCTGCGTGCCCTTCTCTTTGGCGTAATAGAGGTACTTGGTCGTGACCGGCTGGTTGTTCGGCGTATTCGACCCGAAGAACACGATCAGATCGGCGCCGAGCCAGTCCGTGTAGCTGCAGGAGGAGGCGCCGTAGCCGAGCATCTCGCGCATCGCCGCGGTCGACGCCGCGTGGCAGAGACGCGCCGAGTTGTCGACGTGGCTGGTGCCGAGGAGGCGGGCCACCTTCTGCGCCGCGTAGTAGACCTCGTTGGTGACGCCGCGTGACGTCAGGTAGAACGCGGTCCGCTCCGGCGCCGCACGGCGAAGCCCCTCGGCCGCGATATCAATCGCCTCGTCCCACGAAATGACTCGAAAGCCCGGGTCGCCCCGGCGGCGCACCATCGGCTCCGGCAAACGGCCCAGCTCGCGCAGCTCCGCCGAGGTCATCCCCGAGAGCTCGTCCACCCGCGCCAGCCGCGCCACGTCGAGGGCCGGCGCCGTGTTCAGGCGCAGCAGCTCGAGCCGCACCATGCAGAGGTGCGTGCCGGGAATCGTCCAGTCACGCAGGCCCGAGGTGCCGAGCGCGCAGCCGTCGCACACCCCGTCGCGCAGAATCCGCCACGCAAAGCCCAGCTCGTCGCGGTTCTGCCACGCGATACGCAGCATGTCGCGGTAATGCCGGGGCTTCTGGTCGGTCAGGCCGAAGATCATCGGAGGATGCGCTCGTCGCGCGTGTAGATATTAAAAGTGTCGCCGCGGACGAAGCCGAGCAGCGTCACGCCCGATGCCCGAGCCAGATCGATTGCCAGACTCGACGGCGCCGAGACGGCCCCCACGATGGGAATCCCTGCCACGACCGCCTTCTGCACGATCTCGAACGACGTGCGGCCGCTGACGAAGAGCGCGAGATCGCCGAGCGGCCACCGGCCGCCGAGGAGCCGGCCCCCGATCACCTTGTCGACGGCGTTGTGGCGGCCGACGCCCTCGGCGCTCACCACGAGCGCGCCGTCCGGGTCGAACAGCCCGGCGGCGTGCAGCCCGCCCGTCTCGTCGAACACGTCCTGCGCCGCCCGCAGCCGGTCCGGGAGCGCCGCGGCGACGACGGCCGGCATCGACCAGCCGCCCGCAACGGGCTCCACATCCTTCATCAGATCGTCAATCGATCGCCGTCCGCAGACGCCGCACGCCGAGGTGACCGTGACGAGCCGCCGGCCTGTGAGGGCTGTGTCAGCCCGCGCGAGCGCCGGCCCGAGCAGGGTGACGTCGATGACGTTTTCCTCTCCTTCGTCTGTCGCGTTGCCGCAGTGACGGATGGTACCGATGTCGTCGAGGCTATCGACGATCCGCTCGGACACGAGCAGTCCGACCGCCAGCTCGCGATCCGCGCCGGGCGTCCGCATGGTGACGACGAACGTCGCGCCGTTCAGGCGAATCTCGAGCGGCTCTTCGGCCGCCGCCAGATCCCTGCGGCGCTCGGACGCGCCGCGGCCCACGCGGACGACGTCGACCGGCTGCATGCGACGCCGGGCCACCCCTCGGACTACGTCAGGCACAGCAGCTCGAGGAGCCGCCCGTAGCGGGCATCCGCCCGGATCGGCTCGAAGCGCGGTTCGGCGGCGACGAACGTCCCGTCCGGCCACAGGCGGTGCCGCAGCTCGTCGCGGGTGACGACATCGCCCGGACGCTCGAGCATCATGCAGAGGATCTCGAACGGCTGCTCCTGGAGGCGCACGAGACGGTCGCCGCGGCGCAGTTCGCGCGACCGGATGTCGAGCTCGAAGGCGCCGAATCGCAGCCGTCCGCCTGCGTCGGTCGATGTGTCCACGGGTACAGCCTAAAGCCAAAACCCTAAAGCCCAAAGCCTGTCACCTCCTTTTCACCTCCGGGTCACCCTCCATGCATTGAGGCACCCGCGCGCACGGCGGACAGTGGCCGCATGCGCACGCCATCCCTTTCGGTCGCCGTTGGAGGTGTCCTGCTGGCCGCGGTGCTGGTTCCGTCGGCAGCCGCGGACGATCTCGGAGTCGTCATCCGCACGTACGATGCGAGCGGCCTCGCGGAAGCCGGCCGTGCCGCGGCGCTGGCCGCCGCCACGTCCATCCTCGAAGACGCGGGGCTCGCCGTGTCGCGGCTCGCATGCGACGACATCGACGCCGGCGCGACCGGCCATCCATGCCGCCGGCCGCTCCGGGCGTCTGGCTACGGTGGTCCGGCGTAGCTTCAGCGAAGGCGGAAGCCGCACGCCACGCACGGGGTCGTCGTGTCCGGCTGCAGCCGGACCGTGGCATCTGGTAGCATTCGCAGGAAGCTCACGTCGAAAGGAACCTCCATGAGCGTGATCAACCTGCGGGTCAACGGCCAGGCACGGACCGTGGACGTCGATCCGGCCACGCCGCTGCTGTACGTGCTGACCGACGACCTCGCGCTGAACGGCCCGAAGTTCGGCTGCGGGCTCGGGCAGTGCGGCGCCTGCACCGTCATCGTGAAGGGTGAGGCGGTCCGCTCCTGCTCGGTTCCGGTCCAGGCGGCCGCCGGCGCCGAGATCACCACGCTCGAGGGGCTCGGATCGCCGGAAAGCCCCCACCAGATTCAGCAGGCCTTCATCGACGGCCAGGCGCTGCAGTGCGGCTTCTGCATCAGCGGCGTCATCATGACCGCCGTGGCGCTGCTCGACCGGACGCCGAACGCGAGCGACGCGCAGATCCGGCAGGCGATGTCGACCGTGCTGTGCCGGTGCGGCGCGCACATCCGGATGCTGGCGGCGATCAAGAA
>CAZGLC010000082.1:4963-9389 GCA_964526235.1 uncultured Bifidobacteriaceae bacterium | reverse complement strand
GCGCAGCTGCAGCTCGTCGCCGAAGAGCTCTCGGTGCCGCTCGACCGCGTGACGCTTATCCAGTGCGACACGTCGATGACGCCGGATCAGGGCACGACCTCGGGCGCCCAGTCGCATCCGACGAACTTCAACCACGCCAATCTGGCGCTCGCGTGCGCCACCGCACGCGAGGCCCTCGTCGAACTGGCCTCGAAGAGGCTCGGCGCGCCGGCGGAGCAGCTCAGGGCTGCCGACGGCGCCGTCAGCATCCGCAGTGACGGCTCGCGGCGCGTGGCGTACGGCGAGCTGATTGGGGGCAACACGTTCAACCTCCAGTTGAACCCCAAAGCGCGGCGCAAGCCCGCGAGCGAGTGGACAATTCTCGGCACCTCCGTTCCGCGCGTCGACTTCCCCGCCATCGTCACCGGGCGGTTCGAGTACGTCCACAACGTGCGCGTCCCGGGCATGCTGCACGGGCGCGTCGTGCGTCCGCCGGCGCTCGGCTCGACGCTCGTCAAGGTCGACGAAGGCTCCGTCCAGGGGATGCCCGGCCTCGTCCGGGTCGTGGTCCGCAAGAACTTCGTCGGGGTCGTCGCGGAAAAGGCGTGGCAGGCCGAACAGGCGGCGCGGCGGCTCAAGGTCGAATGGAGCGCGGGGCGACAGGTACCCGATCAGCGCACCTTCTACGAGCACCTGCGCAGCCAGTCGACGACGCGCCAGGCGCTCACGGTCGACTCGGGCGACGTGGACAAAATGCTCGGCGGCGCTGCAAGGGTGCTGCGGTCGACGTACCACCACCCGTTCCAGATGCACGCCTCGGTCGGCACCGCCTGCGCCGTCGCCGACGTGCAGGGCACGCGCGCGACGATCTATTCGGCGTCGCAGGCCGTCTGGCCGCTCCGCAACACGATGGCGACGATGCTCGGCCTCACACCTGAGGACGTCCGCATCGTCTTCCGCATGGGCTCGGGGTGCTACGGCGTCAACGGCGCCGACACGGTGTCGTACGACGCGGCGCTCCTCTCGCACGCGTCCGGCCGCCCGGTGCGCGTGTGGCTCTCGCGCCAGGACGAGATGGCGTGGGAGAACTACGGGCCGGCGTTCGTCATCGAGCAGCGCGTCGGCCTCGATGCGAGCGGCACGATCGTCGCGTGGGACTACGAGGGCTGGTCGGTCAGCCTCGGCGGCCGTCCCGGGTACAACGCGCCGGGGAACGTGGCGACCGGCTACCTCGCCGGCTTCCCGCCACAGGGCGTGATGCCGCGCGCGCCGGCGCCGCCGCCGATGAACTTCGACAACGGCAGCAACACGGCGCCGTCGTATGTGACCGGCACGGTCGGGGCCCGCAGCGGCGGGTGCGGCGTGGTGAAGAGCGAACGGGCGCTGTCGCACACGATCGAGTCGCCGTTCTTCACCGGTCCGCTCCGGTCGCCGGCGCGGCTGCAGAATACGTTCGCCCATGAGTGCTTCATGGACGAGATCGCCGCGAGCCTGAAGGCCGATCCGGTCGAGTACCGGCTGCGGCATCTCCGCGATCCGCGCCTGCGCGAGGTCGTCACCGCCGCCGCGCAGAAAGCAGGATGGGAACGCCGGCCGTCGCCGCGCAACGGCAACGGCACGCGCCGCACCGGCGTGGTCAGCGGCCGCGGCATCGGCTGCGTCCTCTACGAGGGCGACAACGGTTACTGCGCGGTCGTGGCGGAGGTCGACGTCAACCTGAGCACCGGTCTCGTCACGGTGAAGCGGTGTGTGGCCGCCATGGACTGCGGGCCGATCTCCAATCCCGACGGCGCGCGGAACCAGATGGAAGGCGGGATCATCCACGGCATCAGCCGCGCGCTGCGCGAAGAGGTCACCTGGAGCGGCGGGCGGGTGACGTCGATCGACTGGAAGACGTACCGGCCGTGGTACCTGGGCGACCAGGTGCCGGTCGTCGAGACCGTCCTCATCAACCGGCCCGACGCCGAGGCGATGGGCGCAGGCGAAACGACGATCACCGTGACGGCGGCCGCGATCGGCAACGCGATCTTCGACGCGACCGGCGCCCGCGTCCGGCAGCTGCCCTACACCGCCGAGCGCGTGAAGGGGGCGCTGGACGGGAGAGCGTAAGTCGTTCGGATCGTTCGGGCCGTCCGGATCGTTTGACGTTCGGCCCGTTTCTCTCTGCGGGGCCGGCCCTCGACCGGACTACTGCTCCTTGCGCCGCACGAGCCAGTCGAGGAGCACGATAACCGTCCCGACCAGCCCAAGGACGACAAACACGAGAATGACCTCTGTCATCGTTTACCTCCCGCCGCTGCAATCGCCATAGCGACGAACCAGAGCCAGATTCCGACGCCGGCCAGCCCGAGACGGAACGAGAACGGTTGCTCGCGCAAAAACTGGCCAAAGACCATCGCGCCGAGGCCCAGATGCGCGACGGCCGCAAATGCCTGCGTGAGCACGGCCCGCTGCGTGTCGGTCAATCGTACCATCGTCGCTCCGCTGCATCCGGCAGGATCGTCCTGCATACGACGAGGCAAGCGTCATGCCGTCGCGAAATCCGGCGCAAATTGCGTCATCGCCTGCGGCAGGTGGCAGTTTTTGCCGCCCGTCGCGACCGCTGGCGCGTTCGTTTCTGCGTACGGCCAATTTTCGAGCGTTGAAGCGTGCGTGCTAGATTCACTACATCGTGACCGCTCACGCCATTCTCGCCACCGTCGAGGACCGTCCCGGCATGCTGTACGGCATGGCCAAGGTCCTCGCGGATCACCACGCCAACATCACCTACGTCGACATCCCCGGCGAGGAGCCGCACACCACCACGTACTTCGAGTTCACGCTCGAGGGGACGCCGCTCGACACGGTGATCGCCGATCTCCGCAGAGTCCCGGGCGTTGCGTCGGTCGTCGAGACCCCCTCGTTCGCCAAGATCTACGGCAAGCGGATCGTCGTCATGGGCGGCGGCGCGCAGGTGGGCCTCGTGGCGCTCGGCGCGATCTCCGAGGCCGACCGCCACAATATCCGCGGCGAGCGGATCTCGGTCGATACGATTCCGCTCGTCGGCGAGCAGGAGCTGGCGGCGGCCGTCCGATCCGTCGTCCGCCTGCCGCGCGTGAAGCTGCTCGTGCTCGCCGGCGCGCTGATGGGGGGCGATATCACGGATGCCGTCACCGAAGTCCGCGCGCAGGGGCTCTACGTGATCTCGCTCAACATGGCCGGCAGCGTCCCCGATGCCGTGGATCTCGTCGTCAGCGATCCGGTGCAGGCGGGCGTGATGGCGGTGATGGCGATTGCGGATACGGCGAAGTTCGATCTGATGCGGCAGCTGAAGAAGCGGTACTGACAATGCCCAATGGCCAACTCCCAACTCCCAATGTTCCCGACATTGTTGCTTGGGAGTTGGGAATTGGAACAGGGGTTCACGCGCGTGGTTGACGGCATGACCTTATGCGGCCACGTCCTCCCGCCTGCACAGCGGCAGAGTTCATGGGAGGCCGTCTCCGGCCACGGCGCGTGATGGCGGCAGCGACGCCGAGCAACGAGGACTGCCTCTACTCCGCGTGCGGAAGGCGCTTCCGCATCGCCTCGATGCGATCGTTGGGCAGGACCAGAGTGCCCAGGCGGTCGCGAAGCACATTCAGGTCGACCATGCCTTCCCGCACGAGCACCTGGAGGAAATTGAAGTCCCGCTCCCTTCCGGCAGCGAGCTTCGAGATTGCCAGGTCATGGACTTCGAGGCACCAGCCGGTCGCGCCACCCGTATTCTCATTGTGAACGCGTACGAGCCGCTCTGCCCAACCGGATGGCAGCGTTGCCGTCGTCTCGTCGACGCCGTGCGCGTAGTAGCCGAAGGTCTGGTGGAAGGCGGACAACTCGCCAATCGCGCCATCGATGAGATCGGACTTCTCCGGCGCGTGCCGCGGGTAGACGTCCACCTCGATGGAGGCGAGCAACGCTTGCGGCGCATTCGGGAACTGTCCAAGCACCGCCTGACTCCCGATGACCACGAACTCGCGTTCGTTCGAAATCGCGGACGCCGCTCGGAGAACGTGCTCAAGCGCGGAGCGATCCATAACGATCGAGGATGGATTGCCGCTCCTCCGGCGTCAGGAGGCCCGCGAACGGACTGGACTGGCGCAATCGTGCTGCGTGGTCGCCGGTGGAGCGAAGCAGCCTGAGCAATTGCGGCAACGGGGTGACGTCGAGCAACTCCTGCCACTCGAGCAAGGCCGGTCGAGGAGTCGTGCTGAGCCAACGCCGCACATTGTCGCGCGCGACGTCCAGCAGCGTCGGGTCGGCTTCAAGCTTGGCCGCGACGGCTTCATGGAGCGCCAGACTACGTTGGTCAACCCACGCATGCGAGCGCACACGGTGAGTATATGACCATGCCACGGTTCCAACCAGCCAGGGGCTCTGCTCTTGATATATCCCGGCAGAGCCCTTGACGACGATAAGAACGATTTAA
>CAZGLC010000082.1:0-4863 GCA_964526235.1 uncultured Bifidobacteriaceae bacterium | reverse complement strand
TAGAGGCCTCCGCGCTTCGACCTGTCACGAGCCACGAGATTACACACTCACGCGCGCTGACGCCCCAGTAAGAGCGCACCCTATCGCATTCTCCTCAGCACCGCTTCCCCCGCTTCCCGCGTGCCAAGTCTCCCGCCCACGTCGCGCGTGACGTCACGCGCCCGCACGGTCTCGTCCACCGCGCGCTCGATGCGCCGCGCGTCGCCGGCGCGGCCGAGCGACTCCAGCAGCAGCGCGGCCGACAGGATGGCGCCGATCGGATTGGCCTCGTTCTTCCCGGCGAGCGGCGGCGCCGAGCCGTGTACCGGCTCGAACATCGACGTGCGGCCGGGGTGCAGGTTCGCTGACGCCGCCATGCCGAGGCCGCCCTGCAGCGCCGCGCCGATGTCGGTGATGATGTCGCCGAACAGATTGTTCGTGACGATGACGTCGAAGCGTGCGGGATCCTGCACGAGCCACATCGCGAGCGCGTCGATGTAGAGGTGCGTCGCCTCGATCCCCGCGTACTCCCCCTTCACGTCCGCGAACACGCGCTGCCAGAGCGCATGGCCGTGGGGCATGGCGTTGCTCTTGTCGGCCATGCACACGCGGCGGAGGCCGCGCGCGTGCGCGAACTCGAACGCGTGGCGGATGATGCGGCTGACGCCCTTGTAGGTGTTGATCTCTTCCTGGACGGCGATCTCGTCGGTCGTCCCCGCCTTGAACCGTCCTCCGATGCCCACGTACACGCCCTCGGTGTTTTCCCGAAACACGACGAAATCCACGTCGGCGGTCGTGCGGCCTTTGAGCGGACAGAGATACGCATCGAGCAGCCGGACAGGCCGGTAATTGACGTAGAGGTCGAGCGAGGTGCGCGTGCCGAGCAGGATGTCGCGCGCGTGCCGGTTGTCCGGCACACGCGGGTCGCCGAGCGCGCCGAGCAGGATCGCGTCGAACCCGCGGAGCGTGTCGTAGCCGTCCGGCGGGATCGTGACGCCCGTCTGGAGGTAGTGCGAGGCGCTCCACGGCAGGGGCTCGACGTCACACCCGCCAACGGCGGCGAGCACCCGCACCGCTTCGGCGGTGACTTCCGGGCCGATGCCGTCGCCGGCGATGACCGCGATGCGGTGCGCCACGCGGCGATCTTACGCGCCCTGAACCCGTTGATCGGCCGAAGGTTACGGATCAGTCGGCGCGCGAGGGTGAGCGCTGCACCTGCGGCCGACATTTCTCTGTGCGGAGGGAGCGCCCTGTGGTACAACGGAGACGCTTCTGCGATCGACCGGAGAATCCATGATTTTGGGCTGGCACGTCAGTCTCCATGGATCATTCGCGCCCCCGTCTCGAGGCCTATTCCTGCAAACAGTTGGATCGGCGGCGTTTACGTGCTGGGGAGCACTTGGTACATATCTTCCGTAGCACCAGCGAGGCCGCGAACGCGGCACACTCGCTTCCTCAAGGAGACACCGACATGTATGCACGCATCAGTGCTTTTCTGATCGCGTTCGTGATCGCGATCACATCAGGCGCGTGGGCCCAGGGCGGCGGACGGGTAACCGGCACCGTGCTCGACCCGGAGGGCCTGGTGGTCCCGGGCGTGACGGTGACGCTGTCCTCGGGCACCGGCGCGCTGCGCACCACGGTCACCGACGCGGAGGGTCGCTACGTCTTCGAGAACCTGTCGCCCGGGGCGTACGAGCTCAGC
Organism: uncultured Bifidobacteriaceae bacterium; assembly: GCA_964526235.1. Taxonomy (GTDB): domain Bacteria; phylum Acidobacteriota; class Vicinamibacteria; order Vicinamibacterales; family UBA2999; genus MELF01. Next base: position 3,179 of record CAZGLC010000082.1, on the reverse strand, counting down.
TTCGAGCTGCCCGGGTTCAGCGCCCAGATCGCGAAGGTCGATGTGACCGCCGGTGGCACGGCGACGACGGAGACCCGGCTCGAGCTGGGCGGGCTGAGCGAGGCCATCCAGGTGACCGGCACGCTCATCCCCCGTCCGATGATCGAGTCGCCGAGCCCTGTGGTGAGCATCGATGTGCAGGAGATTCAGTCGCGCGGGATGACGCGCATCGAAGACCTGCTCATCACGCTGCCGCAGGTCTACTCGACCAACTTCGGCCACTCCTCGCAGGCCAACGGCGCGTCGGGCACGGCGGCCGCGGACCTGCGCTACCTCGGCGCGGGCCGCACGGTGGTGCTCATCGACGGCCGGCGGCTGCCGCCCGGCGACGCGCAGGATGAGGATTTCGTGGGTGGCGACTTGAACTTCATCCCGACGTTCCTCGTCAAGCGCGTCGACGTGCTGACCGGAGGCGCCTCGTCGGTCTACGGCGGCGACGCCGTGGCGGGCGTCGTGAACTTCATCCTCGACCGGGACTTCGTCGGCATCAAAGGCGGGGTGAACTGGGGCGGCTACCAGCACGTGAACAGCAACGACACGGCGCGATCGATCAACGCGGCGCGCGGCTTCAGCGTCCCCCAGGGGAGCGCCTGGGATCGCGGTCCCGCCAACTTCAACGTCGCGCTCGGCGCCAACTTCGACCAGCGGCGTGGCCATGCCACGGTGTACCTCGACTACCGCGACACGCCCGCGATCACGAAGGATCGCCGCGACTATACGAACTGCTCTGTCCAGAACCTGGGAGCCACTGGCCCCGCCTGCGGCGGATCGGCCACCTGGCAGAACGGCCGGTTCATCGTGCAGCGGAAGCCGGGCACGACGGGGCCCGCGACGGCCGACTACGTGCTCGATGTCAATGCCCCGGGCGGCGTGTTCAGGCGCCGCACGCCGACGGACGTCTTCAACTTCGCGCCGTTCAACTTCATGCAGCGTCCCGACAAACGGTGGGCGGCCGGCGGGTTCATGAACTACCAGTGGAACCGGCACGCGGAAGCCTACTCCGACGTCATGCTCATGGACGACTACACCGATGCGCAGATCGCGCCGTCGGGCAACTTCGCCAATACCACGCAGCTCAATTGCAACAACCCGATGCTGAGTGCGCAGCAGCGGCAGGCGATCTGCACGGACATGGGGTACGGTCCGACCGACATCGCCACCGTCATCATCCAGCGCAGGAACATCGAAGGCGGCGGCCGCGTCGCGCAGCTCCGCCACACGGCGCTGCGGTTCTCCTTCGGCATGCGAGGCGACATCAACGATGCGTGGCGGTACGACGCGTTCGGGCTGCAGGGCGAGATGCACTCGCCGCAGCGCTACCGCAACGACCTCCACGTCGACCGCCTCCAGAACGCGCTGATCGTCGACGGCGATCCGAACAATCCGGCCACGTGGCGGTGCCGCTCGACCGATACCGGCTGCGTGCCGTGGAACATCTTCCGGGCCGGCGGGGTGACGCCGCAGGCACTGGAGTACCTCACGCTGCCGCTGATTCTCGATTCCGGCACCCGGACGCGCGGCGTACAGGGAACGCTCACCGGCAATCTCGGGAACTACGGCTTCACGCTCCCGAGCGCGGCCGATGGCGTCACGCTCGCCTTCGGCGCCGGGTACCGGCAGGAATTCATGTTCTCGGAGCCCGACCTCGCGTACCGGCTGGGCCTCGGCGCCGGGCAGGGCGGCGCGACGGTCCCGGTCGAGGGTGATTACGACACCAAGGAGGTCTTCACCGAGGCGGTCGTGCCGCTCGTGCAGGGCCGGCGCGGCGCACGGGATCTGAGCCTGGAGCTCGGCTACCGCTTCTCCGAGTACAGCAGCACGGGCGGGGCGCCCACGTACAAGACGAGCGCCCTGTGGGCGCCGGTCGAGGCGTTTCGCATCCGGACCGGCTACAACCGTGCGACGGTGTCACCGAGCGTGCTCGCGTTGTTCTTTCCGCAAAGTCTTGGCCTCGGCGGCAGCCAGGACCTCTGTGCCGGCACGCGGCCGACGGCCACGCCGGACCAGTGCGAGCGCATGGGGGTCTCCCGGGCGGCGTACGGGACGATTCTCGAGAACCCGGCCGGCCAGTACAACACGAACGAGGGCGGCAACCCGAACCTGCAGCAGGAGATCGCGAACACCGTCACCCTGGGCGCCGTGTTCACGCCGCGGGCGTTCGCCGGCTTCTCGGCGACCCTCGACTACTACCAGATCAAGATCGACGACACGATCGGCGCCCTCGAAGCGGACGACATCATGAACCAGTGCGCCGCGACGGGGAATCCGACGCTGTGCGGCCTGATCAACCGCGACCGGTTCGGCACGCTCTGGCTGCTGAGCGGCGCGGACGCCGGGTTCATCTCCACCATCAACGCGAACGTCGGAAAGCTCGAGTCAGAGGGCCTCGACGTGCTCGCCACCTACGCCCGCTCGATCGGCGGGAACGGCGCGATCACGACCTCGCTCGCCGGCACCTACCTGCTGAGCCAGAAGACCGACACGGGGCTCTTCGCCTACGACTGCGTCGGCTTCCACGGCAACCAGTGCGGCATTCCGACGCCGCGGTGGCGGCATACCGCGCGCGTCGCGTGGGACACCAACTTCAACACGACGCTGGCGCTGACATGGCGCGTGATCGGCGGCAGCGACAACGACGACCTCAGCCCCAATCCCGCGCTGGGGGATCCGGAAAACGTGCGCAGGCTGGAGCTCAACTTCGCCGATAAGATCGAGACCTTCAACTATTTCGATCTGGCGGCGACGTTGCGGGCGACGCGGAACTACAACATCGTCGCGGGGGTGAACAACATCCTCGACAAGGAGCCGCCGCTCGGGGCGGGGCTGTCCGACAACGACTTCGGCCCGGGCCTCTACGGCACCTACGATCACCTGGGCCGGTACCTGTTCACGGGCGTGCAGTTCCAGTTCTAGAAACCAGGGGCCGGGTCCGATAGGACCCGGCCTCCGTTATAATCCCGCCTCCGTCATTCACCACATAACCGTTATGGCCGATGCGGTCACGTGAGAGTCCGCCGCCTCCTCGCGCCGTTCGTCGAACTCCGGGAGGGCGAAAGCACGACAGCCGCCCTCATGTTTGCGTACTCGTTCCTCGCGATGACGGCGTACAACATCGTCAAGCCGGTCACCCGATCGAAGTT
>CAZGLC010000081.1:474-18186 GCA_964526235.1 uncultured Bifidobacteriaceae bacterium | reverse complement strand
GAGAATCTCGAGACGCTGCTCGGCAAGTACGGCGAAGAGGGCAACAAGCTCATTTTCAAGATCCTGAAGCGCGGCGAGCACGAGGCGACGGGGCAGGCGGACCTCGCGCTGCGCTACGACCTGACGGTGCCGCTCGCGCGCGTCGTCGCGCACTACCAGGCGAAGTTGCCGAGGCCGTTCAAGCGGTACCAGATCCAACCGGTGTGGCGCGCCGATCGGCCGGGCCGCGGCCGCTTCCGCGAGTTCTACCAGTGCGACGTCGATTCACTCGGGTCGGACGCGCCGATGGTGGAAGCTGAAGTCATCGGGGCGATCGCCGAGGCGATGACGGCGCTCGGGTTTGCGGATTTCGTGATCCGGCTCAACCACCGGCAGCTCCTGACGTCGGTCCTGAATGCCGCCGGCATCCCTGAGGCGTTGCACGGCAGCGCGCTCACCGCGGTCGACAAGCTGGACAAGATCGGGCCCGAGGGCGTCAGGACCGAGCTCGAGGCCCGCGGCGTCGACGAGGCCGCGGCGCAGAAGCTGCTCGCATCGATGCAGGAGACGAACCTCTTCGCCGTGGCGCCGGCCAATGAAGCCGCCGCCGACAGCGTGCGGCAGATCGAAGCACTCGCCGCGCACACGCAGGCGGCCGGGAAAGTCAGGTTCGATTTGAGCCTGGCGCGGGGGCTGGACTACTACACCGGCGCGATCATGGAGGTGAACGTCGCCGATCTCGCCGGCAGCCTGGGCGGCGGCGGGCGCTACGACAACCTGGTCGGGATGTTTTCGGGCCAGCAGATTCCGGCGTGCGGCTTTTCGCTCGGCCTCGAGCGGATTCTCGTGGTGATGACCGAGCGCGGCATGTTCCCGGCGTCGCTCGCCTCGTCACCGGCCGACGTGCTGGTGGCGACGTTCGATGCGGCGGGGGCGGGGCCGGCCATGCGCCTGGCCGACCGGCTCCGCGGCGCGGGACTGCGGGTCATGGTCTACCCGGACCCCGACAAGATCGGCAAGCAGATCAAGTACGCTGACGGGCGGGGGATCCCCTTCGTGGCGATCCTCGGCGAGGACGAAATCGCGGCAGGCAGGGTGACGGTGAAGAATCTGGCGGCGCAGACACAGCAGACCCACGACCAGGCGGCCGCAGGGGCGGCCATTCTCGAGGTGCTGAAGCCGCGTGGCTGAGCCGCTGGGCGACCTCACCCGTACCCACACGTGCGGCGCGCTCCGGCCCGACGACGTCGGCGCCGACGTGGTGCTCCTCGGGTGGGTGCACCGCGTCCGCGACCTGGGCGGGCTGCTGTTCGTCGACATCCGCGACCGCGACGGCGTCGCGCAGATCGTCTTCGACAAAGACGACGAGGCGCTGATGGCGAAGGCGAAGCGCCTGCGATCGGAGTACGTGATTGGGGTCGAGGGGCGCGTGCGGCGCCGCTCGGCCGACACGGTCAACCCGAAGCTGGCGACCGGCGACGTCGAGGTCGTCGTGCGCCGGCTGGCGCTCCTGAACGAGGCAAAGACGCCGCCCTTTTCCGTTGCGGACGACTCGCCGGTGTCGGAAGACGTGCGCCTCAAGTACCGGTATCTCGATTTGCGGCGGCCGAATCTGCAGGCCAACATCGGTCTCCGGCATCGCGTCACGACGGCCATCCGGCGGTTCTTCGATGCCAACGGCTTCTGGGAGATCGAAACGCCGATTCTGACGAAGTCGACCCCCGAGGGGGCGCGCGACTATCTGGTGCCGAGCCGCGTACACCCGGGCGAGTTCTACGCGCTGCCGCAGTCGCCGCAGCTCTTCAAGCAGATCCTGATGATCGGCGGCGTCGATCGCTACGTGCAGATCTGCCGCTGCTTTCGCGACGAGGACCTGCGCGCCGACCGGCAGCCCGAGTTCACGCAGGTCGACGTGGAGATGTCGTTCGCGCGGCAGGAGACGGTCTTCGGCGTCATCGAACCGCTGATGCGCGAGGTGTTCCGCGTGACCGGGCGCGAGATCACCGTTCCGTTTCCGCGCATGCCGTACGCGGAGGCGATCGCGAAGTACGGATCGGACAAGCCGGACGTCCGCTGCGGGATGCCGATCCAGGACCTCCGCGAGGTGTTCCGCGAGTCGAGCTTCCGGGTGTTCCGCGACATCGTGGCGGGCGGCGGGACGGTTCGCGGCTTCGTCGTCACGAACGCCGGCGGCTACTCCCGCAGCGAGGTGGACGGCATCGTCGATCAGGCGAAACAGATGGGCGCGGCTGGACTGGTGTGGGCGCGCCGCAGCGAGGACGACACGATCACGAGCTCGATCATGAAGGCGCTCGGCGACGAGGGCGTCCGCAGCCTCCTCGACGCAGCGGGCGCCGGCAAGGGCGATCTGCTGCTCGTTGCGGCAGGCGAGCCCGACGCCACGTCGAAACTGCTGGGCCAGCTGCGGCTCAACCTGGCTCGACAGAAAGGCCTCCTCGACCCCAACCAGTACGCGTTCACCTGGGTCGTGGACTTTCCCTTGCTGGAGTGGGACGCAACGGAGCGCCGCTACGTCTCGATGCACCATCCGTTCACCTCGCCGAGCGACGAGGACCTCACCCGGCTCGACGCCGAGCCGGCGGCGGTGCGCGCCAAGGCGTACGATCTGGTGCTGAACGGCAGCGAGGTTGCGGGCGGGAGCATTCGTATCCACGATGCCGAGCTGCAGCGCCGGATCTTCACGCTGCTCAACATCAGTCCGGACGAGGCGAAGCTGCGGTTCGGGTTCTTCCTCGACGCGCTCGAGTACGGGACGCCGCCGCACGGCGGCATCGCGATCGGCCTCGACCGGTTGGTCCAGATCCTCGCGGGCGAGAACTCTATCCGGGAAGTCATTGCGTTTCCCAAGACGGCCACTGCGGTCGATCTGATGTCGGAGGCGCCGTCTCCCGTCGATTCGAAACAGCTGAGGGAGTTGCACATCACCATCGAGCAATGAAGAAGATAGCCCTGCCCGAGGAAGGCATCGAGACGCTCTACGGCGCGCACGACGCCAATCTGAAGCACATCGAATCGCTGCTGCACGTCGATATCCGCACGCAGGGCGCCGAGCTCACCGTCGAAGGGGATCCCGCCGACGAGCTGCGCGCGCAGCTGATCTTCGACCGGCTCCGGACGCTCATGGACGAGGGATACGCGCTCGCCAATGGCGACGTGAAGACCGCGGCGGGCCTCCTCGTCGAGAACGCCGAGCTCGATCTGCGCGACTATTTCATGAAGGGGACCGCGCGCCAGACGACCCGGCGGCGCGTCACCCCGAAGAGCGTCAACCAGCGCAAGTACCTCGACGCGATCGATCGCTTCGACATCGTCTTTGGTGTCGGGCCCGCCGGTACCGGAAAGACCTATCTCGCGATGGCGCAGGCGGTCAGCGCGCTCGTCGCCAAGAAGGTGAGCCGAATCGTCCTGGCGCGCCCCGCGGTGGAGGCAGGCGAGAAGCTCGGCTTCCTGCCCGGCGATCTCCAGGAGAAGGTCAATCCGTACCTCCGGCCGCTCTACGATGCGCTCTTCGACATGATGGACGTCGAGAAGGCGACGCGGCTCATCGAGCGCGGCGTCATCGAGGTCGCGCCCCTCGCGTTCATGCGCGGCCGCACCCTGAACGATGCCTTCGTGATCCTGGACGAGGCGCAGAACACGACGTCCGAGCAGATGAAGATGGTCCTCACGCGCCTCGGCTTCGGGTCGAAGGCGGTGGTGACGGGCGACATCACGCAGATCGACCTGCCGCAGGCCCGGATGTCGGGCCTCGTCGAGGCGCTCAAGATCGTCAAGGACGTGGAAGGGATCGGCTTCATCTACTTCGACGACCGCGACGTCGTCCGGCACAAGCTGGTGCAGCACATCGTCAGGGCGTACGAGGCGTATACGAACGGCTCCCGCTCGAATGGATGACAAGCCGGGATCCGGGATCCGGGATCCGGGGTTCGCACGGCGACTGCGCGTGGAAGTGGTCACGCCCGGCGCCGTCCGGGCGCCGGGCCTTGCGCGCTGGCTCGCAGGCGTCGCGCCGGCGCGCGCCCGCGGCGCCGTGACGGTCGCGATCGTTCCCGACAGCCGCGTCCGGCGGCTCAATCAGCGCTACCGCCGGACGGACCGCCCCACCGATGTCCTGTCCTTTCCCTCAGGAGAGCCGGGTAATCTCGGCGATATCGTGATTGCCGCCGGCGTCGCGCGGCGGCAGGCCCGCGAGGCGGGGCACTCGGTGCAGGCCGAAGTGCGCGTGCTGGCGCTCCACGGCCTCCTCCATCTTCTTGGCTATGATCACGAGCGCGACGCGGGACAGATGGCGCGGCTGGAGGTCCGGCTGCGCGCCCGCGGCGGCCTGCGTGCAGGCCTGATCGAGAGGCATCGGTGACCCCGCTTGCCCTGTTCCTGCTGGCGTGCGCGACCGTGGTTCTCGGGTCGGTGCAGGCGGCCTTCAGCGCGCTGATGCGCCTGTCGCTGCGGCTCATGGCCGAGCGCGGCGGCCGCGGCGACCGCCTCGGCCGGTACCTCGACGACCCCCTGCAGCTGTTCATTCCGGCGCGCATCCTGATTGGTCTCTGCACCGTCGTTGCCGGTGTGCTGATCGCGCGTCTCAGTACGGTGGACGACGCATGGTCGGTCGCGACGTTCTTCGTGTCGCTGGTGGCCTTCGTGGTGGTGTGCGAGCACCTGCTGCCGATGCTCGTCGCGCGGCGCGATCCCGAGCGCGTCCTCGACGTGCTCCTGCTCGCGTTCGATCCCATTGCGCGGGTGCTGCGGCCCGTCACGCGCGCGCTCGTCGACCTGGGGGGCTTTCGCGCCGAACGCGAGGCCGCCGCGGCCGGCACGGATGCCGACGCGGCGCCGAACACGGCCGCCGCAGCCGAGGGCGCCACAGACGAAGGCGCCATTTCCGAAGAAGAGGGGCGCGAGCTGCTGCAGTCAATCGTCGACTTCACGGAAACGGTCGTCCGCGAAGTCATGACGCCCAGGCCCGATATCGTCGCCATTCCGGCGGACGCCAGTCTGACGGATCTGCGGACCCTCTTCCGGGAGGAGCAGTACTCGCGCATTCCGGTCTACCGGAAAGACCTCGACAACATCCTCGGCATCGTGTTCGTCAAGGATCTGGTCGCGCTGCCACCCGAGGCCGAGCCGCCGCTGACGACGCTGATGCGGTCGGCGTACATGGTGCCCGAAAGCAAGCGGGTGTCCGAGCTGCTGAAGGAAATGCAGCGGCGCCAGGCACAGATGGCCGTCGTCGTCGACGAGTACGGCGGCACCGCGGGGCTCGTGACGGTCGAGGACCTGCTCGAGGAGATCGTGGGCGAGATCCGCGACGAGTACGACGTGGAAGCCGAGACGGTCACCGACGAGGGCGAGGGCGTGTTCGTCTTCAGCGGCAAGGTGAGCGTCGACGAAGTGCGCGAGCGCCTCGGCGTCGAGATCGAGCAGGAGGGATTCGAGACGCTGGGCGGCTACCTGCTGTCGCATCTCGGCCGCATGCCCTACGTCGGCGAAACGTTCGAGGTGGACGATCTCGCAGTGGAAGTGCTGGAGGTGGAGCGGCGGCGAATCACGAAGGTGCGCGCGCGGCGCCGAGCCGGCGCGCCCGCCGAAGCAGAACGGTGAAGGCCGGCTTCGTGTCGTTCATCGGCCGGCCGAATGCCGGCAAATCGACGCTCCTCAACCGCATCGTCGGCCACAAGCTCGCCATCGTCTCCGACAAGCCGCAGACGACGCGCACGCGCATCGTCGGCGTCAAGAACTATCCCGAGGGCCAGGTGGTCTTCGTCGACACGCCAGGCGTGCACAAGCCGATGCACCGCATGAACGTGCGCATGGTCGATCTGGCGCTCGAGGCGATGCGCGAGGTCGACCTGCTGACGCTCGTCGTCGACGTGTCGGCGAAGCCGGGCCCCGGGGATCGCCACCTGCTCTCGCTGGTGAAGGACGTCGCGACGCCGGCGATCCTGGCGCTGAACAAGGTGGATCTGGTCGCGAAGCCGAAGCTGCTGCCGATCATCGACCGGTACCGACAGGAGCACTCGTTCGTCGAAATCGTGCCGATCTCCGCCGGCGCCGGCACCAATGTCGACGTGCTGGAGCGTCTATTCCTGGAGCACCTGCCGGAGGGGGAGCCGCTGTATCCGCCCGACTACGTGACCGACCAGCCCGAGGCGTTCTTCGTCGCCGAGATCGTGCGCGAGCAGGTGCTGCAGCTCACGCATGCCGAGCTGCCGTTTTCGACCGCGGTTGTCGTCGATCACTTCGAGGAAGCCGCCGCGCAGAAGCTCGTGCGCATCTACGGCACCATTCTCGTCGAGCGCGAGTCGCAGAAGCCGATCGTCATCGGCAGGGGCGGCGCGATGATCAAGCAGATCGGAACCGCCGCCAGGGGCGAGCTGGAGCGATTCTTCGGCACGCGGGTCTACCTCGATCTCCGCGTGAAGGTGAAGTCCGAGTGGCGCGACGACGAGCGTGTACTCGACGAGATGGGCCTGCCTGGACGGAGGCGGACCTGAAGGTCCGCCTCTGCGTACTCTCTGTACCACCTCATGGTCGGGAACCACGCTACGTGTTTCCCAGAACGACGTGCACCGTGTGGATGCCGCCGTCATCGATCAGAGGGATCGCCGACGCGTTCACGGCCACGCCGTCCAGTTCCGCCTTGGCGACACCTCGGCATCGCCGGTTGGGATTCGACACCGTGATGTCGTAGCGACTCCTGAGGAACCGCCACGAGATCTCGTAGGCGGGCCACGATGCAGGGATGCAGGGATCGAGCATGAACGTCGCGCCGCGCCGCCGCAGGCCCAGCATGTGTTCGAGCCCTGCACGATACATCCAGCCCGCCGAGCCTGTGTACCAACTCCATCCGCCTCGGCCGACGTTCGGAGCGCCGGCGTGTATGTCGCCGGCGACGACGTACGGCTCCGTCTTGTAGCGGAGCACATCTGCGGCCGTTCGGGCGTGATTGACGGGGTTCAACATGTGAAAGAGCTCTGCGGCTTCGTCGCCGTTTCCAAGGCGCGTCATCGCCATCACGAGCCAGAGCGCGGCGTGCGTATACTGCGCGCCGTTCTCTCTGACGCCCGGTGGATACCCCTTGATGTAGCCCGGATTCCGCGCGGAGCGGTCGAAGGGGGGACTGAGCAGCAGCGCCAGCCGCGATCCCCGGACGATCAGCGCGGTCCGGACCGCGTCCATCGCGCGTTCGGCAAAGCGTTGTGGCACGGCGCCGGAGAGCACCGCCCACGATTGCGAGATCGAATCGATCCTGCACTCGTCGTTCTCCGCCGACCCCAGAGGGCTCCCGTCGTCGTAGTACCCGCGTCTGTACCACTCGCCGTCCCACGCCGCCGCGACGGCCGACGCGAGCCGGGACGCCGCCACGCGATACCGCGCGGCCCGCGCGCGATCGTCACGTGTCTCGCACAACGCGACGAAATCGGTGAGCACCGTGTGAAGGAAGAATCCGAGCCACGTGCTTTGGCCGCGTCCGGCGGCACCGACGCGGTTCATGCCGTCGTTCCAGTCCCCGGAGCCGAACAGCGGCAAGCCACGCGCGCCTGTCGTCAGTCCCTTGTCGATCGCCCGCAGGCAATGTTCGAAGAGCGTCCCGTGCTCGGACGAGACGCGTGGCTGGCCATACGCTTCCTGCTCATCGGCGGCGAGCAGCGGCGCCTGCAGAAAGGACACCGTTTCGTCCAGCACGCCGGCGTCGCCGGACGTGCGCACGTATTCGGCGGCCGCATACGGCAGCCAGAGCAGGTCGTCAGAGCAGCGCGTGCGAAGACCCTGCCCGGACGGCTCATGCCACCAGTGCTGGACGTCACCCTCGATGAACTGGCGTCCTGCGGCCCGGAGCAGGTGCTCCCGCGCCAGATCCGGCTGCGCGAAGGAAAGTGCCAGCACGTCCTGCAACTGGTCGCGGAAGCCGAACGCGCCGCCTGGCTGGTAGTAGCCGGCGCGGGTCCACAGGCGGCAGCTGACGTTTTGATACAGAAGCCATCCGTTCATCATGACGTCGAACGAGTCGTCGGGTGTGCGGACACGGATCGTGCCGAGTGTGTCCTTCCACAACGATTGGACCTTCCCGAGCGCGGCGAGCGCGGCCTCGACGTCGCCGTGCCGCTGAACGAGGATCCTGGCATGATCTCGATCGCTCCCCTCGCCGAGCAGGAACACGAGGCGCCGGCTCTCTCCTGGTTCCAGCTCCACCTGGACCTGCAGTCCTGCACAGGGATCGAGGCCGGCGCCCACGCGTCCGGAGAGCGTCGCATGGCCGAGTGCGGCAGGCCGCGAGAGGGACCCGTTGCGTCCGATGAACGAGCTGCGATCGCCGGTCACAGAGACCGGGGCGTCGCTGGCGTGGGAGAACGCCACTCGGTGCGGGAATTCCGGGTTGTACGTGTTCCGCGCGAGGAGAGCGCCCGTCACCGTGTCGCGTTCCGTGACGACGTGTCGCTGGTCGCCGTCGCGCGGTGGGCCGAGCACCCACCCCGTGTACGCGTAGACGCTCAACCGCCGCGGTGTTGCACCGTCGTTCGTCAACGTGAGGAGTGAGTACTTCACCGGATCGGTCGCATCGACGTACACGTCCAACTCGTGGCGGATGGCTCGCGTCGTGCGCAGGAAATGCGACACTCCAGCCGCATGACGGATGACGAAACGACCGCTCGAAACGGTACGGGCCATGGGGCCTGCGGTGACGGACCAGGCCTCGCCGGAGCGCTCGTCGCGGACGAACAGCGCTTCGCCGGTGGGATCGCTCACCGGGTCGCCGGCGAATGGTGTGAGGCGGTTCTCGCGGCTGTTCTCGGACCAGGTCGTCGCCGATCCCGACGCGCTGACGATCGTGCCGAATCGCGAATTGGCAATGACGTTCGTCCACGGTAGAGGCGTGTCCTGATCGCCCTCGAGGACGATGGCGTACTCGCCGCCGCGATCGGCAAAGCCGCCGGTGCCGTTGGGCAGGGTCAGTTGGGGGATCGCGACCGGAAGATCGAGTGAGGCGTCGAGATGCGCCGGGGCGCTGTCCGCTGCGCCCGTGACCAGGGGCGCGGCCGCCCTCTCGATTCGATGCGGCCGGTTGAGGTGAGCCCGAAGATCGCCTTGATCGCCAACGAGGATCGCGCGCGCCACGGTCTCGAGCAACGTCCGCTCCGCACGCCCCATCCGGTCTGCGCGGAGGAGGTAGGTCCCGCCGGGCCGGTGCTTCCACGAGCGCCAGGGGCCATCGTCCAGGGTCGCAGCAAGCTGTGCCTGGACTTCGTCCAGGTACCCGACCGGGTGCTCGTTGAGAATGACGGTGTCGGCGCGAAGGCCTTTCAGTCGCCAGTACTCCTGGGCCTGCAGCGCCTGCCGCACGAGCGCGACGTCGTCGGCTCCGACCACGCGGACGAGCAGGATCGGGAGGTCGCCCGAGATACCGTGCGGCCACAATCCGCTCTGTCCGAGCTCGTTGGCGGCAAAGCTGTCAGGGCTGGCCTGCAGCGATGCGTCGGCGAACAGCACGCGCGACGCGAGGCGTTCGAACAGGGCCGCCTCGTCCTCCGAGATGCCCAGGTGGCGCCGGTCGCTCTGGGCGTGCGCCAGCGCCAGGGCAAACGTCCGTGACGCGGCCCCCGGGTCGCGATACTTCAACGCCAAGGCCTCGGCGGTGCCACGGTCAGGCGCCATCCCGGTCGCGAAGCAGAGGCGCACGGATCCGCCTGGCGGCAGTCGGACTCGCTGACGAAGGCTGAGAATCGGATCGAGGACGACCCCCGTGCGTCCCGACAGCGAGCGGCCGTCCAGGGCCACTGGATTCTCGACCGTCCGTCCCCGGCCGAGGAACTGCGCTCGATCGGTCTCCCACTCGACCTGCCCCTGCGTCCGCCCTTCGAGGCTCAGGACGTGCACGGCCCACAGTTCGGGTTGATCCGGGCCGCGCGGCCGCCGGCGACAGAGCAGGGCGCCGCTGGCCGCGTGGTACTCGGTCTCGAGAAAGAGCTTGCCGAACGCCGGATGCGCGAAATCGTCAGCGGCCGGCGCGAGCACGACCTCCGCATAGCTCGTGACGTCGATCTCCCGAATGCGCGCGTCATGGTTCGTGACGACCAGGCGCCGGACCTCGACGTCGTCTTCTGTCGACACCGCGATATCGAGCCGCGTTGAGATGTCGCCGTCGTGACGCCTGAAGGTCGCCCGTTGCGGAAGAAACGTCACCGAATACTCGTCGGGCTCGCGTGCCGTCGGATGGTAGGTCGGAGACCAGACGACCCCGCTGCGCACGTCACGCAGGAAGATGAACTGGCCTCCCGGGTCGCGCGTGCCGTCGTGGCGCGATCGCGTCACGTTCACGCCGCGGCAGAAGCTGGCGCCGCCCCCCGCATTCGTGATCACCGCGACGTAATTCCCGTTCGAGAGGAATTGCGCGTGGGGAAAGACGGTGTGCGCGGTTCGAAAGACCCTGACTGGTGACGGCGCGGGAGGAGCCGCGACCCGCAATTCATCGAGCGGTCGCGGGTTGGTCGTCGGCCGTTGACGGGGAATGCGCTCCTGCAACAGCAGTTCGGTCGCCTGCACGGCCGGATGCTGATGAAACCGCTCCACCATTCGATCGTCGTACAAGGCATTCGCCAGCGCGACGAGGGTCATCCCTGCATGGTGAGCGAAGCAGGACCGGACGATTACGCCGGCGGACGTGGCAGGCCCGTCATCCGGGCCTCCTCTGTGGGTGTAGTCGATGGCGTCGAAGAACCCGTACTCACTGAGGAGCCCCGCGGTCGCCAGGCGCCGCAGGTTTGCGGTACAGCGGATCGGGTCGATGGGTGCGGTGAGCGCGGTGGCATACGGGGCGATGACGAGCTCGTCGCCGAGTCCGCGTTTCAGCCCGAGCCCCGGGATGCCGAACGCCTCGTACTGGTAGTTGCCGTGCCGATCCGTGGCCGCGTACGCCGACTCGGACATGCCCCACGGCACGCCGTGATCGGCGGCGTAGTCGATCTGGCGGCGCATCGCGACGCGGTACGAGCCGTCGAGCAGCGTTTCCGGATACCTCCGCATGACGAGCAGCGGCATCAGGTACTCGAACATCGTGCCGCTCCACGACAAGAGCACAGGCGCGCCGCCGACATTCGTGAGCGATCGTCCGAGATGAAACCAGTGCATTTCCGGCACGTCGCCTTTGGCGATGGCGATGAAGCTGGCCAGGCGTGCCTCCGATGCCAGGAGATCGTAGTAGGACGCATCGAGACCGCCGCCGCCCTCGGCATGGGCAAGGCGGTACCCGATGGCGAACAGCCGGCGCTTTCTGTCGTAGAGGCGCCTGAAATCCATGCCGTCGAAGAACGCGGACGCGCGCGCCGCCAGCTGCTCCAGGCGGTTCGCTCGATCGCCGCGCCGTGCCGGCTCGGGAAGCTCTTTCGCGAGCGTCCGCAGTCCGACGGACAGCGTCACCAGCGCTCCCGCGAGGTTCCCGCTGTCGACGGTGGAGATGTACGCCGGGGGAAGGGGCGCCAGTGTTCGCGTGTCGTACCAGTTCAGGAGATGGCCGTCGAATCGGTCGAGCCTCTCCATCGTGGCGAGCGCCGCCTCGAGCTTCGCGATCAGCGCGTCAGTGTCGAGGAAGCCGAAATCGTGCGCCGCCAGTGTGGCCAGCAACCCCATCCCGATATTGGTCGGGGACGTGCGGTGCGCGATGCGCGGTTCGCCGTCGAACTGCACGTTGTCGGCTGGCAGGCCGTGATCGGTGGCGCCCATGAACGTGTCGAAGTACCGCCACGTGTTACGCGCGACCGATCGCAGGAATTCGCCATCGGCCGCCCCGAGCGATGCGCGCCGTGACGCCGCAGGGCGGCTGAGCACCAGGGCGAAGAGTGGCGCGGCCATCCAGAGCAGGAGGATCGGCAGCGCCACGGACAGGGCCTCGGGATGCGCGGTCGACACCAGCGCGGTGCCGGTCGCCGCAATCACCGGACTGGCAGGCATCGCCCTCACGAATCCGCCCGCAGTCGGACGCCCGGCCCTAGCCGTATTGGCGGCCGCGGTTTCCCATTCCAGCCGTCGCCCGCGAGCCGTACCGAGGCGGACGAGCGTGATCGCCACGGCGTGGGCCATCTCATACGCCTGATTGGCCAGGAACGCGAGCTGCAGCAGCGCCCGCGCGCCCACCATCCTCAGGTCCTCGCCGTTGGTCCGCGCGAAGACGCGCCATGGTTCTCCCGGAACAGGCCCAGCGAGCATCGTCATCAACTGGGCACAGATCGGAAAGGCCAGCGGGGCGAGCGCGAAGGCGGTCCACACCAGCGCACGTCCAGGGAGCGCCGTCCAGCCGAGGAGGAGCAGTGTGACGCCGACCGGCGCTCCGACGCTACGCCTGAGGTTGTCGAAAATCTTCCAGCGCGCGATGAGCGGCAATCGGTTGCGCCGCACGCCTCCGCGCGCAGGCACGAACGGAAACAGCCACCACAGGATCTGCCAGTCGCCACGGACCCACCGGTGCTGACGCCTCGCGTGTGCGAGGACGCTGGAGGGGTAGTCATCCACCAGCTCGACGTCGGTCACGAGTGCCGTTCGTGCATGAAGGCCCTCGAACAGATCGTGCGAGAGCAGCGCGTTTTCCGGTACGCGTCCCTCGAGGGCGGCCATGAACGCGTCGACGTCGTAGAGTCCCTTGCCTGTGAAGATGCCTTCGCCAAAGAGATCCTGGTAGACGTCCGAGATCGCAGTCGTATACGGATCGACGCCCGTGTGACCGGCATACGTGCGCGCGAACAACGATCCCGCCGCGCTGGCCATCGTCACGCTGACCCGGGGTTGCAGGATGCCGTAGCCCTCGGTGACCAGGCCCAGGATCGGGTCGATGTGCGGTCGGTTCAGCGGGTGGGCAATGACGCCGATGAGCGTGCGCGCGACGTCCCGCGGGAGACGCGTATCGGAATCCAGCGTCAGGCAGTAGCGCACGGATGGCAGAACATCGAGATCGCCAATCTGCGTGGTGAAGCTGGTGTCTGTGGCGCCGCGGAGCAGCCGATTGAACTCCTCGATCTTGCCGCGTTTGCGTTCCCACCCGATCCAGGAGCGTTCGCGCGGGTTCCACTGGCGCCCGCGATGAAACAGAAAAAAGCGGCTCTCGTGATCAAGACCGAATCGCACGTTGAGCGCGTCGATGCCCGCGCGTGCAGACGCCAGGATTGCGGCATCCGACGGGACCTCGCGCGTCTGCGCGTCGGCGAAGTCGCTGAGGATCGCGAAGTGAATCCGCGGATCGAGGTTCCCGAGCGCGAGCACCTCCACGTGCTCGATCAATGCGGCGACTCCAGACACGCTCGTCAGCATCGTCGGCACGACGACCATGCATCGGGCATCGTCGGGCACGCCCTCCGAGAAGTCGAGACGCTGCAGGCGCTGTGGGGCGATCGCTCGGGCCGCGAGCCGCTGGACTACTGCGGCGGCGATCTCGGTCGCCGGAAACGCGAACAGCACAATGGCGATCGTGTGCACGACCGATGAACCGCCGGCCGCCCGCATGTAGAGCAGGGCCCCGCCGAGCAGCAGTGCTGTCAGGAGTCCGATCGAACCGAGGTAGGCGATCGTCGGGTGCGCAAACACCGCACGACGCAGGTGGCCACCAGGAGACGGTCGGTACGCAAGGTCACCTTCCAAATCCGAGCGGCCCTTGCCGATGAGGTGATACCCGACATGGGCAGCTCGGTCTGACATCGACCCACGTGCGGCGGCCTGTCTCGCACTCTCGATCGCCTTGAGCGCCACCCGCCCCTGGGCTTCTCCGCTGCGCCCGGCGAGTTCCTCGACGGCATGGCGCTGACGGTCGCGACTCAGAAAATCCATGCGTCCGTATGCGCCAGCGGGATCACGTCGCAGGACCTGTTCGACGAGGCTCACGGCTTCGAAGAAGCTCTGCCAGTCGAGCGTCGCGCAGAGGCGAAGGCTGGTCACGGCGTTCGCCGTGGAGGCCTGATTCGCCGCCTGTCGCTGGTGTTCTGTGCGCACCGCGTCCTCGGCTGTGGTGTGGTGCGAGACGAGGTGCTCCTCGATCACCGTGCGAAGCGGCGACAGGCGCAGCCCGTACTCACGGGCGCGGTGAAGCACGTGCACGACGAACGAGGGGTGCACCACCGACGGCATCGCCCCGGACGACTGCGTGATTCCCGCCGCCACCTGAGAGACGAATTCGTCGGCCGCCCGGCGTGCGGCACGCGCCTCCAGCGTTTCGTCGGTCAGCCGCCGGAGATTCTCGATGAGCGCCAGCTTGAGCATGCTCGGCCAGGCCCAGAGCTCGCCCATCGTCAGGGGCGCCACGCGCTGGTAACTGTTCAGGAATTGCGTGAGCTGGTGGCGGTCGAGGCGGCCATCGCTATGACGGATGATCTCCACGGCGATGGCGTAGATGCGGGCTTCTCCCGCGTGCTGCCGGACGGCCAGTCTGGGCAAGTCGCGGAAGTAGCTCGGCGGGAGGTTCGTGCGGATGTCGGCGATTTCCGACGTGACGAGATGGAAGTTGTCCAGGAGCCATTCCGCCGAGGCGGCGACGAAGTGTCCGTCGCGGACGTCGCCGGCAAGCGTCCGGTACGCCGCCCGGAGCGTCTTGGTGTTGTCGATGAAGCGCGGAAAGATGCTTCGCGCGCGGCGACGCGGGTCGGTATCGAGCGTGAAGCTGGCGGCCAGGCCCATCGCGCGCTCTTCGAGGCGCTCGATGCTCAGGAGCTCGTCGCGAAACGGTTGTTCCCGAGGTGATGGGCGGATCCCGAGCCGATGGAGCAGGCCTGTCACGCGGATGGCGACGTGGTCGAGCCATTGATGGAACGATGATGCGACACGCAGCCCTGTGCACAACGGCACAGACGCACGGCGAAATGCGCGTCACCATGACGACATGGAAGGCCAGTGGTGAACACGCTCAAGGACGCGGGGGTGCTCCTGCTCGTCGTCTTACTGTGCCCGCTGGCGATCCTCATCGTCGGCATGCCCGTGGTACTGCTCGTGCGGCTGCTGATCGAGATGGTCGAGCGGCTGTAAGAATGTCTCACCCAGAGTACCCGATGCGTCCTCCCGCGGGTGTTCACAAGTGAACATCCCAGTGTCCACGATCGGCGTACAGTGAACGGGTATCGCTTTCCTGAGCGCTGATCGTTCCGAGAATTCCTTTCGCAGTCGTCAGTCCTCATCAAAGCCCTCTCGAAAGGCTGCCTTCCATGGCGTCGTCCTCCGTTCCCTGGTGGATCGCTGCGGTCTGGGTGTCATTGACGCTCCTGACGATCCTGGCGCTCGACGCGTCATCCCTGCGCGGCTGGGTGCTGGCGGCGACGTTCGGCATCGTGCTGCCGGTCGTCCTCCTCAGGCTCTGGAGCAACGGCCTTCCATCAACCGTTGCCGAAGTGCTTCATACGACGGAGGTCGGCCGGTGAACATGACACTCCCCACGCTCCCCGCGTCCGAGACGACTGCGCCGGAGCTCCTCGGGTTCGCGACGTGCCCGCTGTGTCGCACGACCCACACGACCATGACGATTGAGACGGTCGGGAAGGGCGCCGACTGGCAATGTGCACGATGCGGTCAGACGTGGAGCGCCAGCCGCGTGGCCACGGTCGCGGCGTACGCCTCGTGGGTGTCGAGGCAGACGACTCAGGCGGGGCGAGATGAGACAGAATAGGGCTCACGGCTGAGGGCCAGCAAGAGGCGCTCGCGTCCTGCGACAGTCGGGCGCGGCCCACGACGGGCTAGAATCGTTATACGGTGGTCGCGAATTGACCTCTGGCTTGTGGTACCGAGCCGCGTTGCGCGATCACCTGGTCGTCGATGGACAGGTTTCGATGATTCGTGAACAGTTTGCGGACGCGCTCGGGGCGGCCGGCTGGCCCGATGGCGCCTGCCTTTTCCTCATCACACGTGACGCCCGCCCTGGTAGGATGCGCAAGGATGACCCCCGGGGAGAGGCTGAGGCCGTCTTCTTCTCGCCTGCCGCGATATCGGAGGTGCCACACCTCATCGCCGTATGCGGGGCGGAGCCAAGCCCGCCGCCGGAGCGGGCTCGCGCGACGCTTCTTGTCGGCAAACTGATAGATTGGGAGCTCTTGCCGCGCCCCACCCACTAACGGTAGAGTCGCTTACGTGCCCGCTCACCTCACTTTGTATCGATGATTGTTCACCTCATTAATCCAAGTCACGTCTCGTTCGGCGTCGGCGTCATTACACCACGCTGGCTGTACGTTCTTGCCTCGGCGACCCCGGCTGCGTACGGCACGCCTGTGCTCACCGACGAGACGCTCGAGCCGCTCGACGTCGCGACCATCTCACGTGGAGATGTTGTCGGTATCGGGATTCACACGGGGAACGCCCTGCGCGGCTATGAGATTGGAACGGCGGCGCGCGCGGCCGGCGCCTACGTGGTCTTTGGCGGCATTCACGCGACGCTGTATCCCGACGAGGCTCGAGATCTGGGTGGTGCGCATACGGTCGTCACCGGCGATGGCGAGCGCGTCTGGCCCTTGGTGCTGCAGGACTGTGCGGCGGGAACGCCGAATGCGCGGTACGACGGAGGTCGCATCGACGCCGACGCGTTCGTGCCGGGTCGATGGGAGCTGCTGCCCGCCAAGCGCTACATGTGGGCCTCCGTACAGACGGTCCGCGGCTGTCCGAAACACTGCTCGTTCTGCTCCGTGTGGCGGACCGATGGCCAGCGTCCGCGTCAGCGCCACGTCGACCGCGTGCTCGCCGAAATCGTCGACCTGCGACGGCGCGGCTTCCGGTTCATCGCGCTTGCCGACGACAATTTTTACCCGGTCACGCTGAACGATCTGCGCATGGCGGCCCGGCGCCAGGATCTGAGCCATCTGGAGGAGCTGAAAGCGATGCGTGCGGAACGGTTCGAGCTGATGGCGGGCCTCGAGCGCCTTCCAGCCGACACCGTGTTGTTCACGCAGATCACGATGGAGGCAGCCGAGGATCCCGAGTTTCTGGACGCGATGCGGCGCGCCAACATCAAAGGTGCGCTCGTGGGCGTCGAGTCGGTGACGCCCGAAGGGCTCAAGGACATCTACAAGGACTTCAACGCGAGCGGCGAAGCCCTCGTCGAACGCCTCCGGGCGTTCCGCGCGCATGGCGTACACGTCCTCGGCTCGTTCATCTTCGGTCTTCCGAGCGATCGTCCCGCCACGTTCGACGCCTGCCTGTCTGTCGCGGAGCGCGCGGACCTCACCTTTGCGCAGTTCGTCATGCTCACCCCCTTTCCGGGCACGCTGGACTACATCGAGTGGGAGAAGTCCATGGGGTCCCAGCCGCCGACCGTTGGCGGCATTCCGGTGACGCGGCACTGGCTGATTCCACAGGCGATCCGGCCGAAGGTCTACATCGAGCACGCCGTCATGAGTCCGGAGGAGATTCGCCGGCGCACGCAGCAGGTGTGGGATCGCTTCTACTCGCTGCGCAGCATCTGGCGCCGGTCGCGCGTGGTGCGGTCGTTCAAAGCGCGGCTGGCCTTTCTCTTGATTTCGAAGGTCTATCGTCAGATGTATGCGAACACCGGTATCGCGACCGACAGCGCCCGCGTCAGCCGATCCGCTCGACACGCACGCTGGATGGCCCTGCCGTGCCGATACCTGTTCGCCGGTCGCCCGATACCGGACCTGCAGATTCACTGACGACGCCATCGTCGTCAAAGGACTGTCAATAGGCCAGTTGTGCGTGCTACATTGAGTTGTTTGCACGTGCTGGACGGTCCTGGATCATGGCGGCGCA
>CAZGLC010000081.1:0-464 GCA_964526235.1 uncultured Bifidobacteriaceae bacterium | reverse complement strand
GGCGCAGCGAAGAATCGATCTCGTCCTCGACTCGGTCAGGCGGCTGCTTCGCATCGGTGCGACGGCCAATCTCCTGAACCTGCTGCAGAAGCAGCATCCCGCCGACCTCGCCCAGATCTTCAGCGACCTTCCCGAACGCGATCGCCAGGCGACCTTCAGCCTGCTCGCCGATCGCAACGGCCGGCTGGCGATGGAAGCGGTGTCCGAGCTCGGCCCGGAAGCGGGGGCGCTGCTGCTCGCGACGAAGTCCGCCGAGGAAATTGCCCGGCTGGCACAGGAAATTCCCACAGACGATGCCGCCGCGCTGATCGATCACCTGCCGGAGGATCTGTCGGCGGCGGTGCTCGAGCTGATGCGGCCGAAGCAGTCGGGCGAGGTGGAGAACCTCCTCGAGTACGACGAGCAGACGGCCGGCCGCATCATGAACCCGCATGTCTTCGCGCTCAGCGAGGACATGACGGTCG
>CAZGLC010000080.1:5225-18243 GCA_964526235.1 uncultured Bifidobacteriaceae bacterium | reverse complement strand
GCAGTCGTCCTGACGGTGACCGGGACGTCGTTCGCGCAGGCATTCATCCAGTACGTCAGCCAGCAGGACGGGTTCGGCGTCAGCTTCCCCGGCGAGCCGGCGATCCGCGACACGACATGGATGTCGGAGGGCGGCGCCGCACTGCCGGCGCGGGTCTACACCGTGGACAACGCACGCGGCAAATACTCCATGACCGTCGTCGAGTACAGGGACGTGGAAAAGCTCCACACGGAGCGGGCCGCGAAGTGCGAGAAGAGCGGCGCTGAAGGCGACACGTGCATGAATCCCTGGCGCAGCGACGTCGGCGGCGCCATCGTCTGGGCCACCTGGCAGTTCCTGCAGCGCGACGCGAAGCTGACCTTCTACGGCTGGTACTCGGCCGATCAGGTGCCGGGCCACCAGCTGCAGCTGCTCAACGCCGACCAGTCGCGCACGTTCGCGGCCATCAACATGCACGGCACCCGGCTCTACATCCTCGAGGCGACGGTGCCGAGAGGCGCGCCGGCCCCCGGCCTGTATCAGCAGTCGTTGATGTTCATTGACGCAGAGGGCCGGTCCATCCGGTACCGCATCTATTACTCACCCACCTATTCCGACGAATGGAAGTTCCCCGCGCCGGCGCCGCCGCGCGCGAGGTGACATGGCTGTCCGGGAGGAGAGGACCATGCTCATGCGATCGATATATGTTGCTCTGGCGTGCGCGGCAGCTGTGGTGGCGCCGGCTTCGGCGCATCACTCTCATAACAATTACGACGTCGCCACCTGGACGACCATGGAGGGGATCGTCACCGAGGTGCACCGCCTCGTGCCGCACTCCTGGCTCTACATCGACGTCAAGGACGCCAAGGGCCAGGCGGCGACGTGGGCACTCGAAGGGACCGGGTCCGGCGGGCTCGAGAAGGTCGGGATCAAGCGGGAGGACCTCCGGCCTGGCGATCCGGTCAAGGTACGGTGCCACCTGCTGAAGGACGGATCGACGGGATGCCTCCTCGGATTCGTCACGCCGATGCACGGCGACATGGCGCGCGGTCACGGCGTCGAGAAGGACTGGGACGGCGGCGGCGGCGCGGGCTTCCCGGCCAGCGGTCCGTACGCCATACCGCCACCCGCCGCGCGCTAAGACTCCAGCGCGAGACGGAGGGTTGCTCATGGCTTTCGCGCTCACCGTCAACGGGTTTCAGTACATCGTCGACGTGGAGCCGGAGACCCCGCTTCTCTGGGCTCTTCGCGACACGCTCGATCTGACGGGCACGAAGTACGGCTGCGGAATCGGGCAGTGCGGAGCGTGCACGGTGCACGTGAACGGCCGGGCCGTGCGGTCGTGCTCCATCCCGGTCACAGCCGCCGTTGGCGCCACGATCACCACGATCGA
This sequence comes from uncultured Bifidobacteriaceae bacterium, assembly GCA_964526235.1. GTDB lineage: Bacteria > Acidobacteriota > Vicinamibacteria > Vicinamibacterales > UBA2999 > MELF01. The sequence continues at coordinate 16,871 of CAZGLC010000080.1, read as the reverse complement.
AGGGCTGTCGGTCGATGGCACACACCCGGTGCAGCTGGCGTGGAAGGACCTCGACGTGCCGCAATGCGGCTACTGTCAGTCCGGGATGATCATGGCCGCCGTGGCGCTGCTCCAACGTACGCCGGCTCCGACCGACGACGAGATCGACAACGGCGTGACCAACGCATGCCGATGCGGCACGTATTATCGCGTGCGCCAGGCGATTCATCGGGCCGCGGCGTTGATGTCCGCTTCGCCGTCGGGCTCCGTGGAGGAGAAGCGATGACGCCCAGGAAGACCGTGTCGGAGGCGATGACGGCCCACGTCGAGACGGCGGGGATGGATCGCCGTCACTTCTTCATGACGACGGCCGCAGTCGGTGGCGCGCTGGTGGTCGGCTTCGGGTGGCCGCGCAGCGCCGATGCGGTGGAAGTGACGACGCCTGCCGGGCCCTGGTACCGGGATCCGTCAGTTCCCGAGATCAACGCGTGGATCGTCATCGCTCCCGACGATACGGTGACGATTCGCATCGGACAGACCGAGCTCGGTCAGGGCGTCTGGACCGCGTGCGCCATGATGATTGCGGAAGAGCTGCACTGTGACTGGAGCAAGGTGCGCGGCGAGTACGCGTCCGCGAATCGAGACGCGAGAGAAAAGGCTCCGGAATGGACGCTCAAGAACCCGGCCGGGCCGACGCCGGCTCCCACCGATCCGCGCGGCGGCGGCGGATCGGGCGACCTGCCGGCCACCAACGAGAGAGTGAGCTGGACAGGCGTGTATCGCCGCATGTCGACGCATCGGAGCGGCTCGGTCAAGATGAACCTGTACTACTACCAGCTGGCCGGTGCCGAGGCGCGCGAACGCCTGCTGCTCGCCGCTGCGGACCGGTGGGGCGTTCCCTCGTCTGCGCTCACCGCCAGGGACAGCGTCATCACGCACCCAGCGACCGGACGAACCGTGAGATACGGGGAGGTCGCGGCGCGCGCCGCCGGGCTTCAGCATCCGCACCCGGAGACGATCAGGATCAAGAGCGCTCATGAGTTCACCCTGATGGGAACGGAGCGCCGGAACCTCGACGTCCCGTCGAAGGTCACGGGCCAGGCCGTCTACGCCATCGACGTCAAAGTCCCCGGCGCCGTGCACGCGTGTGCCAGGGCGTGTCCCGTCTGGGGGGGCGACGTCAGGCGCTACGACTTCGATGCCATCAAGGGCATGCCGGGCGTTCGTGCCGTCGTGCAGTTTCCGAGGCCGGACGCGGGGTTGATTCGCAACCGCCAGTTCAGCGGCGGCGTCGCCGTGGTGGCCGATTCGTGGTGGCACGCCAAGACCGCGCTCGATGCCTTGCCCATCGAGTGGGACTACCCGCCCTACACGCACCTCAATACCGAGAACATGCAGCGGGCGCTCGTCGATGCGACGGCCGAGCCCGGGCGCGTCATTTATCAGCGGGGCACTGTCGAGGACGCGATGGCGCGGGCCGTCACCGTCGTCGAAGCCACCTACCACGTGCCGTACCTGGCGCGTGCCCGGATGGAACCCGGTAATGCCACCGCGCTCGTGACCGACGATCGCGTGGATATCTGGATCGGGGACCAGAGCCCGCAGGAGACGCGCTTCAGCGCGTCACAGATCGCCGGGGTTCCCCAGGAGCACGTGTACGTCCACAGCACGCACCTCGGAGGGGGCTTCGGCCGAAACGGCAACGGGCCGCAGGCCGAGCACGCCGTGATGGTGGCCAAAGCGCTCAAGGGACGGCCGGTGAAGCTGCAGTGGACCCGTGAGGAGGACTGGTCGGTCGGGACGACCTACCGTGCGATGGGCGCGGCGCGTCTGCGTGCCGGCCTGGACGCCGACGGCTATCCGATTGCCATGGACGTGCGTGCCGCCGCCGACCGCACCGCCGCCGCACCCGAACGCGGTCTTCTGCCGCCAGGCTACTTTGTCCCCAATCTGCGGGTGTCCAATCACTTCGCCGACTTTCACGTGCCCTGCAGCACGCGACGGGCGACGGGCAGCCCGTCCAACGTGTTCTTCGTCGAGAGCTTCATCGAAGAGCTGGCTCACGCCGCGGGCAGGGATTCGTACGCGTACCGCCGCGAGCTGATCTCGCGCCACCACTTCGTGTTCAAGGACGACTGGCTGAAGGCGCTCGACATGGCCGCGGAGATGTCGGGATGGGGACAGCCGCTGCCCGAAGGGTGGGCCCGCGGTATTGCCATCGACGATCGACGGAACAACCGGGAAGAGGCCGAGGTCTGCACGATCTGCGCGGTGGTGTGCACCGTGTCGGTCAGCAAGGCTGGCGCCGTCCGTCTGGAACGCGTCGACGTGGCGTTCGACGAGGGCTTTGGCTTCGTCAATCCGTTATCGGTGAGAAAGCAAATCGAGGGACAGGTCGCGTGGGGCTGGAACGACGCCATGCACCAGGAGTTCACGGTGCGGGATGGACGGATGGAGCAGAACAACTTCCATACCTTCCCCGTCTCGCGCATGCGCGAGTACCCCCGCGAGGTGAACATCCGCTTCTTCAGGACCAATCACTGGCTGGAAGGCGTGGGTGAGGAAGCGATGGCGCAGATCCCGCCCGCGATCGTCAACGCCGTGTTCCGGATCACCGGGAAGCGCGTACGCAGCCTGCCGCTGCGAAAGCACGACCTGCGCTGGGCGTGAGCGGCCGCCCGGTTCCAGGGCAGGTGCTCGGCGCGGTCCCACTCGCTGACCATGGGTCACGGCAGCAGACGGAACGCCTGTCGATGCCGGGGGCGAACGGCGCGAAAGTGCCGATCGTCGAGCGTGACGATGGTCTCGATGTTGAGACGCTCCGCGAGCGCAACGATGGATGCATCGGCGCCGCCCAGCGGGAAATCACCGTACTGCTCGACCAGGTCGGCGATCCGCGGCCAGTCGTCCGGCGCCGGGGCCTCCACGTGCATGCGAGTCAGGCTTCTGAGGAACTGTGCCTCGACGAGGGGACCGAGCCGCGTCGCGATGAGATACGTGGCTTCGGCGATGACCAGTGTGGGGATGATCAGGCGATGCTCGGCCTGTTCGAGGACCGCACGACAGCGTCCGTGATCGGCATCGTCCTCGTCCACGACGGCGTAGAGCGGTCCCGTGTCAACGACGGCGAGCATGCCCCCATTCCGCGGTGAGGATCTTCTCGGCGTCGCGGGCCGTGTGGCGGCGCCCGCTCCGGCCGAGGGCGGCGAACGGCAGCTCGCGCCGCTCGCCCGAGGCGCCGAGAAAGGACTCGACCGCCCGGCGGACGATGTCGGACACCGAGGTCTCGTGCCGGCGGGCCTCCCGCGCGAGCAGCGTGGCCAGGTCATCTGGCAGGCTGACTGTGGTGCGGATCATACGCGCATATTAGCATACGTCCGCAGGGCGGGCCCCGCTATGCCGTCGCGCTGCTTCGAATGCGGTTTTCGCTCAAATCCCGGGCCGGCACGAGGGACGTGCGGGCCGCCGCGGTCGCGACCGTGACCGTATCGCCGACCTTCAGTGAGTCTCTCTTCCAGCCGTTGCTCTGAAGGCATTGATGCCCTTGTCGACGCTGGATCCGTGTCGACCTGACGAGCATCCACTCAGGCAATCCACGAGACTCGGCGGGAACTTTCTCAGTCTTCATTGTCCCTTCATCCGGCTTCTGATACGAGGAGACTCATGCTGCCGCGCATCCAGATCTCGCGTGCGTGCCTTGGTCTGCTCCTGGCCGTTCCTGCGCCTGTCACCGCGCAGTCACCCGATCCGCCGCAGAAACAGGCTGTTGCGATGCCAGTTCCTCCGGGGTCGGTGCGAATCGACGGCCGACTGAACGAGGAGATCTGGACTGTCGCCCCCGCGATCCGCGACTTCATCCAGTCGGAGCCGGACGAGGGCGCGCCGCCGACCGACGCGATGGAGGTCCGCTTCGTCTACGACGATGACGCGTTGTTCGTGGGCGCGCGCATGCACAGCCGCAGCCCTGCCGAGATCCAGGCGCCGATGAGCCGCCGCGATGAGGGAACCGGCCAGGCCGAGCACATCTTCGTCTCGCTCGATACCTACCTCGATCGAAGGACTGCCTACACGTTCGGTGTCACCGCCGCCGGCGTTCGGTTCGATCACTACCACCCGAACGACAACCGGGGGCGCCCGGACCGGGAATTCGATCCGGTCTGGGAAGCGCGCGTCAGCATCGACACCGACGGGTGGGTCGCGGAGATGCGGATTCCGTTTCACCAGCTTCGGTTCACGGCGGGCGAAACGCAGGTGTGGGGGCTGAACATCTACCGGAGCGTGCCGTCCCGGAACGAGGAGGTGTACTGGTCGCTCGTGCGGCGGACCGAGCGGGTGTGGGCCTCCCGGTTCGGCGAGCTGCGCGGCATCGCGGGCACCAGGCCGACGAAACGGATCGAAGTGCTCCCCTATGTTGCGAGCTCCTCGACGATGACCGGGTCTCCCGCGGCGGGGAACCCGTTCGACGACGGCCGAACGCTCGACGGCCGGGTTGGGGGCGATCTCAAGATGGGGCTCGGGCCGAATATCACGCTCGAAGCGACCATCAATCCCGATTTCGGTCAGGTGGAAGCAGATCCTGCCGAGGTCAACCTGACAGCGTTCGAGACCTTCTTCGACGAGCGCCGCCCGTTTTTCGTGGAAGGAAGCCGGCTGCTGGGCGCCGGGGACCGTCGCCAGCCATGGGAGCCCGGCGGCACCGCGTACTTCTACTCCCGGCGCATTGGCGCGCGGCCTGTCGGGGCGGCATCCGGTGACTTCGTCGAGTATCCGGCCACGAGCACCATTCTTGGCGCTGGCAAGATCTCGGGCCGTCTCTCCTCGGGCACGTCGGTGGCCATCCTGAGCGCGGTCACCACCGACGAGTTCGCGCGCACCTTCGATCGCCGATTGGCCCTGTTGCAGCGGCAACGGGTAGCGCCGTGGACGACGTACGGGGTCGGGAGGGTGCAGCAGGAATTCGGCCCGGCCGGATCCACGGCGGGCGTCATGGTGACCACCACCCACCGCGACGTGGGGTCTGGCGAGCCGCTGGCGTCGCTGGCCACGCGCAACGCCGTCACGGCCAGCGGCGACTCCCTCCTTCGGTTCAAGGGCGGGGAATACGAGCTGGGCATGCACGTCGGCTTCAGCCGCGTGGCGGGAGATGCCCCGGCGATCGGGCGGCTCCAGCGCTCGAGCGCGCGGTACTTCCAGCGGCCCGACGCCGACCACGTCGAGTTCGATCCGAGTCGGACATCGATGACGGGAATCACGGGCGGGCTGTCGGCTGAGCGCACGAGCGGCCGACACTGGCTGTGGCGGGTCGAAACCGAAGTCGTCTCGCCGGAGTTCGAGGTGAACGATCTCGGACGACTCTCCACCGCCGACAGCGTCGTGGCGTTGGGGCAGCTCGAGTACCGCGAGACGCAGCCGGGCCGCCTGTTCCGCAACTACTCGATCAACGTCGAACAGGAGCGGGAGTGGGATTTCGGCGGCCTGCTGCAGGCCGCGTCGATCGACACCGAAGCCGACGTGACCTGGCACAATTTCTGGTCCACGGCGTTCACCGTCGGCGTCGACCTCCCGGCCCAGGACGCGAGTCTGACCCGGGGTGGCCCGCGGATGGGCACGCCGCGCGGCTGGTCGGCCAGCACGAGGATCAGCAACAGCTTTGCCGCCAGCACCCGGATATTCGCGCGAGGTGAATACCGCGAAAACGAGGACGGCGGCTCCGCCTTCCAGGCGAACGTCGCGCTCACCGTGCGGCCCACGGACCGATGGCAGCTCACGTTCCAGCCAAACTTCGACCGGCGGGTGGATGACCAGCAGTACGTGACGGCCGTCGACAGCGGTCCGCTCGAGACCTTCGGGCGCCGGTACATCTTCGCGTACGTCGATCGCAGTACCATCTCGACCGAGATCCGCCTCAACTACGTGTTCAAGCCTGACGTCACGCTCGAGTTCTACGGCGAGCCATTCGCCTCCAGCGGGCGGTACTACGACGTCGGCGAGCTGATCGCGGCCGGCACCCGCACGCGCCGCGTCTATGGCGTCGACATGCTGCAGTACCAACCGGGCGGCAGCTTCGTCGTGGCCGACGGCGCGAGCCGATTCACGCTGCGGAATCGCGACTTCAACGTGCTGTCGTTCCGCAGCAATCTCGTGCTCCGATGGGAGTGGCGGCCGGGCAGTCTGCTCTACTTCGTCTGGCAGCAGGATCGCAGTGAATCGGAGGCCAGAGGCAACCGCATCGGTGTGCGGGACGTGTTTGGCTCGTTCGGCGCGGCCGGCAATAACGTGCTTGCGCTCAAGACCACCTTCTGGCTCGGCGTGCGCTGAGCCGAGTGCGCCGGATCCGACGGACCGATGGTCGCCTCAGGGCTTCTGTGATCGCCGTTCAATCGAGTTCAGCATCTGGGATGCTCCATCGAGCGGACGTGGGACTCATCATCAGGTTCCCAGGCGCCGATGAGAACCCCACGGCTGGGACGGCGGCGGCGGCGCGGGATTCCCGGCCACCGGCGCGCATACCGAGCCGCTCCCCGGCGCGGTAACGCTCAGCGCGTCACGGTGAGCTCGAGGGTGTCGTAGCCGAGCGCCGGCACGATCCCCTCGGGCACCTCATACACAGCCGACACCTTCATTCCGGATCGCACCTCGGTGCGATCGGCGATCCCGTGGAAGTTGGTATCGCCCGTCACCCGAAGCGGCACCTGTGCGCCGTCGCCGGCGGTCACGGTGACGCGCCGCCCATCCTGAACGGCATTCGAGACCACGCCGGTGATCCGCCGCTCGGTGGTCTTGATGATCTGCGGGGGGAGCCCCTGCAGCTCGCGATGGATCGTGGCGGCCATCCAGGGCAGGTGCTCGGCGCGGTCCCACTCGGTGAACTCCTTCATGTGGAACTCTTTTTCAATCGCGGCGAGCGGCATGCCCTTCTTCATCATCTCCTGCACCCGGTCGCGCGCGCGCAGCAGGTACTCGATCATCGTCTCGAGGAGCCAGCCGCCGCCGACGGGTCCGTGCGCCGGCACGACGACCTCCGGCCGCAGCGCGATGTACGCCTTCAACTGCTTCAGCAGCCCTTCAGTCGTGCCGTGGCTGTAGTCGGGGCGGATGTCGGGATGGCGATCCTTGTAACCCGCCATCGACGCATGAAGCACGCGCTCCTTCGGCAGCCAAACCGCGAGGTCGCCGGGATTGTAGGGGTCGTCGACGTAGATCAGCTGGATCTCCTTGCCACCCAGCCGCAGCGTGAACCGGTCGCCGACGCTCTGGATGGTATCGGTGGGCTGCAGGCGTTCGAGCGCCGCGTCCCGTTCAGGAAAGCGCCGGCGCCACGCCGTGATCTGGTGCGGCCGCAGGCTGGCCCACTGTTTCGCGACCCGCTCGTGCACGATTGTCCTGGCCGGCGGCGAGAAGAGCGCCGCGCCGCCTGAATGGTCGTTGTGATTCTGCGTGATGACGACGTACCGCACGGGCGCCGTCGTCACCGACCGTACGTGCTTCAGCAGTTCGCGTGTGTCGGTCGTGTTGTTGGCGGTATCGACAATGACGACGCCCTCGGTGGTCACGATGACCATCGCGTTCGAGTCGTTCAGCTTGCCGATATAGGCATAGACATCCTCGGCCAGCTTGCGGAACTCAGGCTGATTGCCGGTAATCGCGTGAGCGGAACCACCCGCCCCGATCGCGATCGCGAGAGCAAGCATCGTCACTGTGGCGCGCATGAGACCCTCCGGTGTGAGCCTCAGCATATCGCCATCCGATGCAGGCTGTCGCTTGTGCCGGCTGGCCAAAGCGCCCATAATCCAACTCGCGACCAGGGAGGTTGTCATGCGAAAGACGCTGTGGCTTCCGGCGATTGGCGGATTGGCGGCGTTGGCCGTCGGTGTGGGACTGACCCTCTCACCACTCCAGGCACAGTCCGGCATATCGCTGACCGGGCGCGTCACCTCGGCCGAGGAAGGCCCGATGGAAGGCGTGGTGGTCACCGCCTCGAAGGAGGGGTCGTCCATCTCGGTCTCGGTCGTGACCGACCACACGGGCCGCTACAACTTCCCGGAGTCGAAGCTCTACGACGGCGACTACGCGCTGAAGATCCGCGCCATCGGCTACGAGCTCCTGGGCCCGACGGCCATCGACGTGCGGCCCGGAGTGACCGCGGGCGCCGACGTCCGGTTGGTGAAGACAGAGAATCTCGCCGCGCAGCTCACCAACGCGGAGTGGCTGGCCAGCATGCCCGGCTCGGACGCGCAGAAGAAGTTCCTGCTCTCCTGCAACAGCTGCCATTCGTATCAGCCGATCGTGAATTCGGTGCACACCGCCAGGGAATTCCTGCAGGTGCTCGAGCGCATGGCGGGCTACTATCCCGGCAGCACGCTGCTGAAGCCGCAGCGCCTCGTCGGCTCGGCGCGCCGCAACCTCGGCGGCGGGTCGGGCAACGCCATGGGCGGCGAGGGGGGCATGAGCGCGGATTCGCGAGCCACAGCCGCCGCCGAATGGCTCGCGACCGTGAACCGCAGCCAGGGCCCGACGCGCAGCTACGCGTTCAAGACGCTGCCGCGGCCGAGCGGGCGCGGCACGCGCATGGTCGTCACCGAATACGCGCTGCCGCGCACGACCATCGAGCCGCACGACGTGATCGTCGATCGCGACGGCATGGTCTGGTACTCCGACTTCGGCGCGATGTTCGTCGGCAGGATGGACCCGAAGACCGGCAGGGTCACCGAATTTCCGATTCCGGTCATCAAGGAAGGGTTCCCCCTCGGGACGCTCGACCTCGAATTCGACCGCGACGGCAACCTCTGGGTCGCCCTGATGTATCAGGCCGGCGTCGCGAAGGTCGACAGGAAGACCGGCACGGTCCAGACCTGGTCCGTCCCGAAGGAGTGGCAGACCGACGCGACGCAGCAGTCGTTCATCTCGCCGACCTTCTCGCACGTCGACGGCAAGGTGTGGGTGAAGAACTCGGACCGCGCGCAGATCCTGCGGTTGGACGCGGCGAGCGGCACCTGGGAGAACTTCGGCACGTTCACCGATCCAGCGACCAAGCGAAACATCGGGTCCTACGGCATCAACGCCGACCACAACAACAAGCTGTACATGCTCGATTTCAACGCGGCGAACATCGGCATCCTCGACGGCGCGACCAAGCAGCTCGACCTCATGCGCACGGCGATTCCCAATTCACGGCCGCGCCGGGGGAGCGTCGACGCCGAGAACCGTCTGTGGTTCGCTGAATATGACGGCAACGCCATCGCCATGCTCGACCCGCGCACCAGACAGATCAAGGAATGGCCGGTGCCGACGCCGTGGTCCAATCCGTACGACGTGGTCATCGACAGGAACGGCGACGCGTGGACCGGGTCGATGATGAACGATCGCATCATCCGCTTGAATACCAGGACCGGTCAGTTCACCGAATACCTGCTGCCGAACCCGACGAACATCCGGCGCGTGTGGGTGGACGACTCGACCACTCCGGTGACGTTCTGGGTCGGCAGCAACCACGGCGCCTCCATCGTCAAGCTGGAGCCGCTCGATTAGGCCTGCACGGGAGTACGTCATGCACGCAGTGACACGACGCGGTTTCCTGGCCACGACGTCCGCTGCGGCGGCGGGTGGCTTCACGCTCGGCCGGAGCGTTTCGAGCGCCGGTCAGGTCCGTACCGACGTCGAAACGCTTCCGCCATACGGCAACGGCACCCTGCCGCCCGGCATCCGATCCCGGCGGATCGCCAACGTCAACGGGATGACCGTGCACATCCTGGAGGCTGGCTACGAAACGCCGAACCGGCCAGCCGTGCTGCTGCTGCACGGGTTCCCTGAACTCGCCTACAGCTGGCGCAAGGTGATGCTGCCGCTCGCGTCGGCCGGCTATCACGTGATCGCGCCCGATCAGCGCGGCTACGGACGCACGACCGGGTGGGACGGCTCCTCCGACGCGGACCCCGATCCGTTCCGCATCCTGAACATGGTCCGCGACGCCATGGGTCTCGTGTACGCGCTCGGGTATCGCTCCGTGGCGATGGTGGCGGGGCACGACGCGGGCGCACCGGTGGCGGCCTGGGCGGCGCTCGTCCGGCCCGACATCTTCAGGTCGGTGACGATCCTGGCGTCGCCCTTCGACGTGCCGCCGTCGATGCCGTTCAGTACGGCCAACGGTGCCGTTCCGCCGCGTCCCGCGCCGACCGACGACGAGCTGGACGCTGAGCTGGCGATGCTGAATCCGCCTCGGAAGTACTACCAGAACTACCAGCGCACGCCCGGCGCCAACGCGGACATGCTTCACGCCCCGCAGGGCCTGCACGCCTTCTTCCGCGCGTACTACCACTACAAGAGCGCCGACTGGAAAGGGAACCAGCCGCATCCCTTGAAGGCGCGGACCGCCGAGGAGATGGCGAAGATCCCGACGTATTACGTGATGGAGAAGGACAAGGGGATGGCGGCGACGGTGGCGCCGTTCATGCCGTCGGCGGCCGAGATTGCCGCGTGCCGGTGGCTGACGGACGCGGAGGTCGGCGTGTACGCCACCGAATACGCGCGGACCGAGTTCACCGGCGCGCTGCAGGGCTACCGCGTGCGCCGCGGCTCCAACCCCAAGAGCCTCGCCGAGATGCGGACGTTCTCGGACCGCACGATCGACGTGCCGTCGATGTTCATCGGCGGGAAGAGCGACTGGGGCGTGTATCAGACGCCGGGCGCCGTCGATCGGATGCGGACGCGGTCGTGCAGCCGCATGGTGGGATTCCATCTCGTGGACGGCGCCGGGCACTGGGTGCAGCAGGAGCAGCCTGAGGCGGTGAGCCGGCTGTTCATCGAGTTCCTGCGCGACCACGCGCGGGGGAGGGCATGATCACATGACCACTGACCACCGCGCCGTGACGGCGCACCTAGCCGTCCTGCTCCTCGTCATCGGTGCCGCGCCGCTCGTCGCACAGTCCACGGCCACCATTGTGGGTGTGGTCAGGGATTCCGGGGGCGTTCTGCCAGGTGCGACGGTCACCGTCCGGAACGTGGATACGGGCCTGACGCGGAGCGTTCCGACCGGTGGCGACGGGGCCTTCCGGTTTCCCGCATTGCCGGTGGGTCCCTATGAAATCCGGGCGGAGCTTTCGGGCTTCCGGACGGCGGTACGGAGCGGCGTGCGTCTGCAGGTCGGGCAGGAAGCCGTCATCGACATGGTGCTCGAGCTGGGATCGATCCAGGAGACCGTGACGGTCACGGGGGAAGCCCCGCTGGTCGAGACCACGACAAGTGCGTTGGGCACGGTCGTCACCGCAGAAGAAATCGCCGCGCTTCCACTCGAAGGCCGCAACTACATCGGCCTGACCATGATGCAGCCGGGAGTGAGCGAAAGCCGGACGATCGCGAGTAGTGCGTACCCCGGCATCTGGTTCAGCAGCAGTGGCGCCCCGCCACGGTCCAACGGCTATTCACTGGACGGGGCGGACATACGGAACGGCACCGGCGTCACCACCTCCTCGGTGACCGGCCAGACGCTCGGACTCGATGGCATTCAGGAATACCGCGTCCTGACCAACGCCTTTCCGGCCGAATATGGCGGCGTCATGGGAAGTCAAACCGTGATGGTGAGCAAGGCCGGGACCAATCAGCTCCTCGGCTCGGTCTTTCAGTATCACAGGGACCGCAACCTCGAAGCGGCCAACTACTTTGACGACCCTG
>CAZGLC010000080.1:0-5125 GCA_964526235.1 uncultured Bifidobacteriaceae bacterium | reverse complement strand
TGTCGGAGAACCACATCTTCAGCCCGACAGTCGTGAGTACGACGAGGGTGTCGTACAGCCGTCCGGACGCGCACTACACGGCCGACTACCCGCGCCAGCTTCTCAGCGATCCCCGGTACAACTTCCTGCCCGGCGAGGCGATGGGGGTCGTCTCGGTCGGCGGCGTGACCGACATGGGGCCGTCGGCAAATTTTCCACGCGCGTTCGCGGGGAAGGAATACACGGCCAGCAATGACACCAACGTCGCCGCCGGCCGGTCGTCGTGGAAGTTCGGTGTTCGAGTCAATCGTGCCGAGCAGTTCGTGCAGCAGGCGTTTTCGCGGGGTGGTCAGGCCAGCTTCGCCAATGTGACGGCATTCCTGCAGGGATTGCCGAACTTTACGAGGGCACCGTCACCAGGCTCATCCAATTCCAAGACGTTGACGTTCACGTCGGTCGGCGTCTACGCGCAAAACGACTTCAAGGTCTCTGACCGCCTGACGCTGAATCTGGGTCTGCGGTACGAACCGCAGACGCGATACAAGGAGAAGTTCGGGCGCGAATCAGCGATCCGAAACATCCTGACCGACGCGCAGGCCACGCTTGGTCCCCTGTTCAGGAACAACACGCTGGACAATGTCAGCCCGCGCCTGGGATTTGCGTGGGACGTGCGAGGAAACGGCAAGACCGCCGTGAGAGGCGCGGCCGCGCGTCTCTACGACTTGGGCAACCTGGCTACGCCGCTTGTGCAGGCGGTCGCGGGGACCCCTCCGTTCTCGTCGCTCAGCCGCGTCAACAACGCGCCCTTCACCGTACCGTTCGAGTTGCCGGCCGAAGGGACGCCGCAGGCGGTTCGCATCATCGATTACAACCTGGCAGCACCCAATATGTGGCACTACAACGTCGCCGTCGAGCGGGAGCTCGTCGCCAACATGGCCCTGACGGTGGCCTACGCGGGCTCACGCGGCGTCAATCTCATCAGGACAGCGGAAGGCAATCCGAGAATACCGTCGCAGACACTGGCGGACGGTCGTCCGTTCTGGACTGGACAGGAGCCGCGCGTGAGTCCGTACTGGAACACCATCGAGCTCAAGGTCGCTGACTCGAAATCCCAGTACGATTCGCTCCAAGTCAGGCTGAATCAGAGGCTGAGTCGAGGCCTCCAGTTTCAAAACTCGTTGACGTGGGCGAGCGCGAGGGACAATTACTCGGGCGCCTCCAACACAGACTATGGGGGGGCCGAGGGCCAGACGAGTGACAATCCCTTCGACCGAGACCACGATTGGGCACCCATGCCAACCGACGTCAGGCTCGGCTACCGGGCCAATCTCGTCTATCGCGTCCCCGACGCATTCACGCCGGGATCGGTCGCGGGGGCACTCTTCAACACGTGGCAGGTTGCGACGATCGTGCAGGCCACGTCAGGGCAGCCGTTCACGCCCGGACTGACGACCAACCGCTCCCGGAGCGGTCAACTCGGGGGGCAGGCCGGGAACGACCGGCCGGATCTCATACCCGGGGTCCGGCCCGCGGACGTCACGAAGGGTGTGTCGCGAGGGTGCGGAAACATCGCGGCGGGAACGCCGGTGGGGACGGCGAACCTGTGGTTTGACCCGTGCGCCTTCACGATTCCACAGCTGGGCACCTTGGGGAACGCGCCAAGAAACGCGTTTCGACTTCCCGGCTATTCACGGATCGATCTGTCATTCATGAAGATGATTTCCCTCGGCGGATCGGTGCGCACTGAACTGCGCATCGACGTGTTCAATGTCCTGAATCGGGTGAATCTCGGACTTCCGAGCCGGATCGTGTATGGCGGTCTGGCCAATGTCGAGAATCCGCTTGTGAACGCGGGGCTGATCACCACCGCCGACGCGGCGCGGCAGGCACAACTGTCTGTGAGAGTGAGCTTCTGAAGACGTCGCGCATGCGGCGTCTTCTCAGGCTCCGCCGGGGATTCGGCGTTGACACGGGGCCCCGGTTTTGACCCGCTTTGATTGACGCGGCTCCGATTCGCAGCTACCATCAGCGGCGATACCGACCTTTCGGATCCGTCCTATGCGAAATTGGCTGAGCGACTCGCTGATCCCCGCGGGTGCGGCCGCAGCGGGCCTGTTGCTCGCCGCGACCCTCGCCGCCGCGCAGGCGCCGGCTTACCGAGCGCCGCGGACCGCGGACGGGCGACCCAACCTGAACGGCATCTGGCAGGCCCTCAACACGGCGAACTGGGATCTCCAGGGGCACGCCGCGGCGAAGGGTCCCGCCCCTTTGCTTGGAGCGGCCTTCGCGGTGCCGCCGGGCCTGAGCGTGGTGGACGGCGACGAGATCCCCTATCTGCCGGCAGCGGCTGCCAGGAAGAAGGAGAATCAGGCGAACTGGACGACGCTCGACCCGGAGGCCAAGTGCTATCTGCCGGGCGTCCCGCGCGCCACGTACCTGCCGTATCCGTTTCAGATCGTGCAGTCGCCGCAGAACATTTTGATCTCCTACGAGTTCGCCGGCGCGGTGCGCGTCGTCAACATGGGCGCGCCGACGAAGGCTCCCAACGAGAGTTGGATGGGGTGGTCCAACGGTCGGTGGGAAGGTGAGACGCTGGTGATCGATGTCACCAGCCTCGACGACCGGACGTGGTTCGACCGCGCCGGCAATTTCCACAGCACCGCCCTGCACGTGGTCGAGCGCTATACCCCGCGTAGCGCGGATACACTCACCTACGAAGCCACCATCGAGGATCCGAAGGTGTTCTCGCGTCCCTGGAAGATCAGCATGCCGCTCTACCGCCGCGTCGAGCGGAATGCCAAGATCCTCGAATATCGGTGCGTGGAGTTCGCCGAAGAGTTGCTGTACGGCTCTCTGCGCAAGAAGCCCAACTAGGTACCGTCAGTACGAAAAGGAGGCTCTCATGGGCCGTCGCTTCTTGGCTGTAATTGCGGCGCTGGCGGTCGGGGTCCCGTTGGCGCTCTTTGCGCAGGCGCCCGCGTCGGCACCGCCGCGTACGCCCGATGGCAGGCCGGACCTGCAGGGCATCTGGTCGGACAATACGGTGACGCCGTTCCAGCGACCGAAGAACCTCGGATCCAAAGAGTTCTATACCGAGGCGGAGTTCGCCGATTTGATGCGGCGTGCGCGCCAGGGGGAGATCGGCGAGGAAGGCAATCTTGGCGCCGCGAATCCTCAGGAGGTGCGGTACGATCTCGAGCTGTACGGCTTCGACCGCACGAAACTCAGGTTCTCTTCCAACAAACGCACCTCGCTCATCGTCGGGCCGGAAGGGCTCGTGCCGCCCATGCTGCCGGAGGCGCGGCAGCGAAACGCCGAGCGCGCCGCGAGGAACAAGGGACACGAGTTCGACAGCCACGAGAACCGGCCGCTCAGCGAGCGCTGCATCCTGCTGAACCAGGAGCGGATTCCCTACATCCCCGGCGCCAACGAGGGCAACCTGATTCAGATCGTGCAGAGCCCGGGATACGTGTCCATTCTCCGTGAGACGAACCACTCCACGCGCGTGATCCCCACCGACGGCCGGCCCCACGTGCCGAAGGCCATCCGCCTGTTGCAGGGCGACTCAGTGGGGCGTTGGGAGGGCAACACGCTCGTGGTCGACACGACGAACTTCACGACCCTGTCCGCGTACCAGGGATCGGGCGAAAACCTGCACCTGGTGGAGCGCTTCACGCGCCAGGCGGACGACACGTTGCTCTACCAGTTCACGGTTGACGATCCCGCCACGTGGGCCAAGCCCTGGAGCGTGGAAATCCCCTGGACGAAGTCGCGCGGACCCGTGTACGAGTGGGCCTGCCATGAAGGCAACAACATGATCTCCAACATTCTGCGCGGGGCCCGTGTGGCCGAGCAGGACGCGGCGCAGAAGTAGAGAAAAGTGAGGGTGTGACATGAGAACGCTCCTGGCTCTCGTCGTGGGTGTGGGCCTGCTGCTGGCGGCGGCGCCGGTGCGGGCGCACCACGCGTTTGCAGCGGAATTCGACGCCAACAGACCCATCAAGGTGCGGGGCACGGTCGTCAAGTGGGAGCTGACCAATCCGCACTCCTGGATCCACATCGACGTCAAGGGCGACGACGGCAAGACGGTGACGTGGATGATCGAAGGCGCCAGCCCGAACAATCTGTACCGGCTCGGCCTCACGAAGGAATCCCTCCCGGCGGGCACTGAAGTCACGGTCGAGGGCTACCAGGCGAAGGACCGCTCCCCGCGCGCGGTCGGCCGAAACATCGTGTATGCCGACGGGCGGAAGTTCTTCCTCGGGCTGACCGAGGCGGAGGGCGCGCCGAAGTAGGCGTTATCGCGGCTTCAACGGCGCCGGCCGGCCGAACTTCGATTGGTCGATCGCGACGTTCGTTCTGATGTCCTTCAGGACGATCGAGTCGCGTCCGTCCAGCCACGCGAACGTGATCCGGAACGGCAGCTTGATGCCGTTGACGTCGCGGTAATCGGCGAAGTCGATTTGCGTCGGAATCCGGCCGATGGGTGAGCTGCCGTAGCGCAGCTCACGCAGCAACAATCCACTCTGCCGGTCGAAGTACAACGTCACCAGAAGGCCTCTCGGTCCCGTCCCCTGAACGACCTCGACGATGTGGCTCTGCGCGGACGCCGCGCCCTGGTCGAGGACCGTCTGGGCGGATGGCGCCGGGAGATCGGTGATCGTGGTCGGTGGGCCGGTTCGCAGACTGGTGAGAATCTGCTTGATCTGTCCTGGAAACGACAGCTGCGCGTCGATTCGGGCCCCGTCCAGATCCGTCCCGGTCAGTTGAAACTCGCCCAGCACGTTGAGCGGCGTTCTGAGCCAGCCGATCCGGCCGTCGTAGGTTCTCACCTGGTCTCCCCGGCCGGTCTCTTCCTTGAAGACGATGAGCATCGCGCGTTTGTCCGGGGCCTGCGCGACGAGCTCGACGTCGCCGCCGCCGCCGAATCCCCCGAAGCTGACGCTCGTCCCCCTGCCGACGAAGCTGGTGAGGCCGGCCAGGCGCTGCGCGCCGCCGGAAGCCTGGATGTACTTGTCGAGAATCGACTCGGCGGACGGCGCGCCGGGCACCTGCACGATGACGTCGTCGGGTTCGAATGGCGGCGTGCCGTAGATCGTCGCCATGACCGGCGTGACGAGCGGCTTGTCGCGGTTGCGATGACAGG